>DAIOVG010000129.1:0-8002 GCA_036759125.1 Candidatus Limiplasma sp. | reverse complement strand
CCTGGCTTTCGGAAATCGCCAGCTCCGTGCCGTCCAGCCCCTCGTATTTCTTGGGCACCGTATCCAGATCAATAATCAGTCCGTCGGCCAGCTCGCCGATGGCTACGCTCACGCCGCCCGCGCCAAAATCGTTGCAGCGCTTGATGAGCCTTGTCACCTTTTCGTCCCGGAACAGGCGCTGCAGCTTGCGCTCGGTGACGGGGTTGCCCTTCTGCACCTCCGCGCCGCAGCTTTCCAGGCTTTCCAGCTTGTGGCTTTTGGACGATCCCGTCGCCCCGCCGCAGCCGTCGCGCCCGGTGCGCCCGCCAAGCAGAACAATCAGGTCGCCGGGCGTTGGCACCTCGCGCCGCACGTGGCTTAGCGGCGCAGCGCCGACCACCGCGCCGATCTCCATGCGCTTGGCGACATAGCCTTCGTGGTACAGCTCGTCCACCATACCGGTCGCCAGGCCGATCTGGTTACCGTAGCTTGCATAGCCTGCCGCAGCCGTGGTGACGAGCTTGCGCTGGGGCAGCTTGCCGGGAAGGGTATCCTTCACAGGCACCAGGGGGTTGCCCGCGCCGGTCACGCGCATGGCCTGGTATACATAGGTGCGGCCCGACAGCGGATCGCGGATCGCGCCGCCGATGCAGGTGGCTGCGCCGCCGAAGGGCTCGATCTCGGTGGGGTGGTTATGGGTCTCGTTTTTGAACATCAGCAGCCACGGCTCGGTTTTCCCATCGATTTCGGCGTCGATCACAATCGAACAGGCGTTGATTTCCTCGGAAATGTCAAGGTTTGTAAGCCCTCCGCGCGCCTTGAGGGCTTTGGCGCCGATGGTGGCCATATCCATGAGCGTAATCGGCTTGTGCTCGCGCGCAAGCTCCCTGCGCAGGCCCAGATAGCGCTGAAACGCCGCTTCCACGGCGGGCTTTTGCGCCTGCACCTCGTCCAGCGCGGTTAAAAACGTGGTGTGGCGGCAGTGGTCGGACCAGTAGGTATCCAGCATCCGGATCTCGGTCAGCGAGGGATCGCGCCCTTCGCCCCTGAAATACGCTATGCAGAATTTCAGGTCGTCCTCGTCCATCGCCAGGCCGTAGTTTTTCACAAACGCGGCGATACCCGCCCCGTCCATGGCGGTGAAGCCCGATAGGATCTCCACGTCATCGGGCGTGTCGTACTGCTGCTTGAGGGTTTGTTTCTCGCTCAGATCGGCCTCGCGGCTTTCCACGGGGTTGATGACGTACTTCTTGATTTTCAGCATATCGTCCGCGCTCAGCTCGCCTTGGAACAGATAGAGCTTTGCGGTGCGCACGGCGGGGCGCTCGCCCCGGCTGATGAGCTGTACGCACTCCTCACAGCTGGCGGCGCGCACGTCAAACTGCCCCGGCAGCGCCTCCACCGCCAGCGGGGGCGGCGCTCCCGGCGCTTTGGCTTCCGCAGGCAGCTCCAGCATAAAGGCGTCCGTCTGCGGCTCATAAAACACCACGGGCAGGCACTGGTCAAACAGGGCCTTGTCGATGCCCTCGATATCGTAGCGGTTCAAAATCCGCAGCCCGGTTAAAGACTTGATGAGCAAAATCTCCCGGAGCTCCTTGAGGAGCGCCTTGGCCTCCACGTCATACCCCGCCCGTTTTTCTGTGTAAACTCGAAATACTGCCATACTCTCTCCTATTTGTTCAATGCGCTTTTGCCGATATCCGTGCGCTTGTACGCGCCCTCAAAGGTGATCATCTCCGCCACCATGTAGGCGCGGTTGACCGCGCCCTGGAGCCTGTCCGCCACAGCGGTGATGCCCAGCACCCGGCCGCCGTTTGAAACAATCTGCCGCCCCTCTTTTCGGGTGCCCGCGTGGAACACCCAGGTATCCGGCTGGCGGGTGGCCGACGGCAGGCCGTAAATGGTCTTGCCCTTTTCGTAATGCTCGGGATAGCCGCCCGAGGCGATCACCACGCAGCAGCTGGCGTTACCGGAAAACCGCACGTCAGCATCCTTGAGCGTACCGTCCGTCACATGCCGCATAATTTGAAACAAATCCGTTTCCAAAAGCGGCAGCACGGCCTGCGCCTCAGGATCGCCGAAGCGGCAGTTGTACTCAATCACCTTGGGGCCGTCCTTTGTCAGCATCAGGCCGAAGAACAGGCAGCCCTTGAAGGGGCAGCCCTGCGCGTTCATGGCGTGCACTGTGGGCAGATAGATTTTTTCAAAACACTCCGCGGCGATCTCCTCCGTGTAATAGGGATTGGGCGCGATCACGCCCATGCCGCCGGTGTTCAGGCCCCGGTCGCCGTCCAGCGCGCGCTTGTGATCCATGGACGAAACCATGGGGACGATCGTCTCCCCGTCGGTGAAGGAGAGCACGCTCACCTCCGGCCCCTCCAGGAACTCCTCAATCACCACGCGCTCGCCGGATGCGCCGAACTTGCCCTTTTCCATCATGTCGCGCACGGCCTCGGCGGCCTCGGCGCGGTTTTTGCAGATGATCACGCCCTTGCCAAGCGCCAGGCCGTCGGCCTTGACCACAACGGGCACGGGGCAATCGGCAAGGTAGGCAAGCGCCTTGCCCATATCGTCAAAAATCGCGCTTTTGGCGGTGGGGATGCCATAGAGCTCCATCAGCTTTTTGGCAAACACCTTGCTGCCCTCGATGCGCGCGGCGGCCTTGCTGGGCCCAAACGCGGGAATGCCGCGCTCGCTGAGCAAATCCACCAGCCCAAGGCACAGGGGATCATCCGGCGCGACGACCACATAATCCATATGGTTGTCCTTGGCCCAGTCGGCGATGCGCTCGACGTCCGTTGCCGGGATATTGACGCACTCGGCCAGCGCGGCAATGCCGCCGTTGCCCGGCGCGCAGTACAGCGCATCAATTTCAGGGCTTTCCGCCAGCTTTACGAGTATCGCGTGCTCGCGGCCGCCGCCGCCAACTACCAGTACTTTCATGGTTTCATCTCCTAGCGATGTTTTACGTTCAGAATTTCCATAAACAGGCTCCCGAAGATCAGCTGAAGGCCGATGCAGATTGCCACAACCGCGGGAATCGTAATCCGCATCATTTGCTGCGGGTTCAGCGCGCCGAAGCCCTTCTGCCCCCAGATGGCGAAGGCGGCGATCGTCGCCGCGATGCCCAGCACCAGCAAAATCAACCCGATAAGCACGCCCTTGTTGGCCGTAAAGGTTTCAATTCGCTTGTTGGGCCTGCTGACCGGGATGAACCCCGTGTTGGCGGCATAGGCCTTGGTATACACCGAAAACAGGATGACCTGCACGCCAACAATCGTCATAATACCCGCGTAGAGCTGCGTGTGAATATCAAAGGTTATGTTCTCAACCGTCAGCGGGCCAAACGTGAGCAGAATCATCAGCACCAGGCCGATTCCGGCCAGCGCCATCCCCGGATAGAGAAACAGCCAGTTCGGGCTGTGGATCAGCAAAAACTTCAGGTGCCGCCAGCCGTCGCTCCAGCTTCTCAGGTGCGGCGGGCGCGTTCTGCCGTCTGGCGATAGGGTCGTGGGGACCTCCGTCATTTTCAAATGGTGAAGCGTCGCCTGCACAACCATTTCGCTGGCATATTCCATGCCCGTGGTTTGCAGGTCGAGCTCGCGGATCGCCTGGGTTCTGTACCCGCGCAGCCCGCAGTGGAAATCCTGAATCACGCTGGGGTAGAACAGCCTGCCCAGAAACGAAAGCACCGGATTGCCCAGATAGCGGTGCAGCGGCGGCATCGCGCCCTTGGCTATCCCTCCGGCAAAACGGTTGCCCATCACCAGATCGTAGCCCTCCCGAAGCTTTTCCACAAACGGCATCAGGTGCAGAAAATCATAGCTGTCGTCCGCGTCGCCCATGATAACGTACTCGCTTGTTGCCGCAAGGCACCCGCCGATCAGCGCGGCGCCGTACCCCTTTTGCGCAACGTTCACCAGCCTTGCGCCGCAGCGCTGCGCGATCGCCTGGGATCCGTCGGTGCTCCCGTTATCCGCTACGATCACCTCGCCGTGAATGCCGCTTTCCCTCAGGAAGGTCTGCGCCTTGCCAATGCAGGTTTCCAGTGTTTCCGCTTCATTCAGGCAGGGCATCAGAATCGTAAGCTCATACAGGCTGTCCATGGGCGTTCCTCCTCTCACGGAACATGAAGATCGCAGTCTGTGCCAAGTATAGAAGCGAAACCGCCGCAAAGGCGGACAGCAGCGGATACGCACCCGCAAGATACGCGCTGTTGATGGCGTAAAACGCGCTGATATGGGTATAGGCAACCCCGGCCGCGAGCACCAGCACACTCAGCAGCGTGGCCGTCGTAATCAGCCAGACATCCACAGCGCCGTTTGGCTTTCCCTTCCTGCGCATCAGCATCCAAACGGTCAATGCGGCGTATGCCGCCAGCCCTGCGAAAAACAGCGGCAGTCCGCTGTTTTGGTACGCGGCGGCCACAGCGTTGCACGCCGACACGAGGCTATCCAGCCACGGCGCATAGGTGTCGCTGACCGCCGTTCCCTCGTACAGAATATTTCCGCCCGTCATGAACGCAAACAGATCCAGCGTTTCGTTATACGCGGAGTCGAAATACGCAAGCACCGCGCCTGTTCCCCCGTACCCGGCAATAAGCCTGACCGCGTCCAGCGTCGCGGGCAGCCATTGCTTTGCGTAGCTTGCCCGCCAGGGCGACATCAGCGCCGAGGGCATGGTGGGCCGCCGTTCCAGCAGGCCATTGGAAAACGCCTGCTCGATCTCCTGGTGCACGTTCAGGTAGAATTTATTTGCAGCGGCGGCGTCATCGGAATACCCGCTCATCGAAACGGCTTCCCGGAAGCACCATAAAAACCAGCCGTCCTCCACCTCGCCGTCGCCCGGCGTAACGCCGTTGATTTCCCAGTCGAACATCGCATGGTCCAGCTGCGGCTGGATGGACTCCATCGACGGACTGACCTCGTAGATCTTCTCCAGCGTGCTTTGCGGCACGGACACATAGGCGATGTCCTCGGTCGGCCGCACCGCATAGATGCTTTTGATCGCCTTGGAAAAGTTGCTGCCGCTCAGCTCGTTGGTCGTAAAAATACCGTAATACGAATGATTGATTAACGCCACACACAGCAGCGCCGCCGCAAAAACAGCCACCGGCAGTACCGACATGGCAGCATGGATGATGAACTTCCTTTGCCGCGTTTTGATGAACGTATAGACAAGCGTTCCGGCCGTGACGGCCACGCACACCGCCACAAACGGCAGCACCCAGGCGCCGTCCTCCCGCGTCAGCCACAGGGCGGCCAGCCCAAGCCCGCCGCCAATCATCCAGGGGAGCTGCCTGCGCAGGGCCTGCTCGCGCCGCAGGTACACCGCAAAGAAGCACCCGAAAACGATCAGCGCCAGCCCCGGCATTACGCCGGACCGGTAGATTCTTTGAAACGTCTGCGCAGAAAAGCTGATCGGGTTGTACGCCAGCACGGCAAAAAGAATGAAGAGATAGATCCGGTTTTTGAAAATACCCCGGATTCCCTGCACAAACAGGGCGCAGGCAAGCAGGTAGAACAGCGTTACAGACACCAGGTAGGGCAGCGATACAAGCTTTGACACCGCCAGAAAAATCGGGAAGAACGGACCCTTGGCCAGCGTCAGCTCCCAATACGGGCCGAGCCAATCCTGCGACAGGATGGTTCCGGCGTTGGTCACCATCAGCGCGTCGTCAAACGTCGCGTGGGGATACGCGATCAGCGGCAGGTTGCCCACCATGATGATTTTCAAGGCGGACAGAACGAGCATGCCAAGCGCCAGCGCGTGTTTGCGTATGAATTGCATCATCTGCCGTCCTTTCTCACACAGAGCTGTGGCCGCTGGCCTGTAACGCGATGCCGACCTTAATGGTGAAACAGACGAAGTCCCGTGAACGCCATTGCGATGCCGTAGCCGTCGCAGGCGTCGATCACGTCCTGGTCGCGCTTGGAGCCGCCCGGCTGGGCGATGTACTGCACGCCGGACTGCGCCGCGCGGTCGATGTTATCGGAGAAGGGAAAAAACGCGTCGGAGCCGAGGCTGACGCCTGTATTCTGCTTGAGCCAAGCGGCCTTTTCAGCGGCGGTGAGCTCGGCGGGCTTTTGGGTGAAAAGGGTCTGCCAGGTGCCGTCCTTGAGGACGATCTCCAGGCTTTCATGGCTCACATAGCGGTCGATGGCGTTGTCGCGGTTGGGGTTGGGGATATCGGTGCGGAAGGGGAGCGAAAGCACCTTTTCGTGCTGGCGCAGCCACCACACATCCGCCTTGTCACCCGCGAGCCTTGTGCAGTGGATGCGGCTCTGCTGCCCTGCCCCGATGCCGATGCACTGGCCGTCCTTGACATAGCATACGGAGTTGGACTGGGTGTACTTGAGCGCGATCATCGCAATCGCCAGATCGCGCCTGGCGTTTTCGGGCAGGGTTTTCGCCCGGGTCACCACATTGGCGAAGAAATTGTCGTCGATCACAAGTTCGTTACGGCTCTGCTCAAAGGTGATGCCGAAAATATCCTTATGCTCCAGGGGCTTGGGTTCATAGTCCGGGTCGATCTGCACGATATTGTACGCGCCCTTGCGCTTTTGCCTGAGGATGTCCAGCGCTTCAGGCTCGTAGCCGGGGGCGATAACCCCGTCGGATACCTCCGGCTTGATCAGCCGGGCGGTGGTCACGTCGCATACGTCGGACAGGGAAATCCAGTCGCCGAACGAGCTCATGCGGTCCGCGCCGCGCGCGCGGGCATAGGCGCAGGCGAGGGGGCTCAGCTCCAGATCATCGGGCACAAAGTAAATTTTCCGCAGCACAGCGCTCAGCGGCAGGCCAACCGCCGCGCCCGCAGGGCTGACGTGCTTGAAGCTCGCGGCCGAGGCAAGCCCCGTGGCCTTCTTCAGCTCGCGCACCAGCTGCCAGCCGTTAAACGCATCCAGAAAGTTGATGTACCCCGGCCGCCCGCTGAGGACCTGGATGGGCAGCTCGCCCTCCGCCATAAAAATACGCGCGGGCTTCTGGTTGGGGTTGCAGCCGTATTTGAGTTCCAGCTCTTTCATCCGTTTTCTCCTTTATGTTGCGTTTTGGTTAGCGCCCGTGGTGCAAGTACCCGGAACGTCCTGAAGGCTTCCGCGATAGTGTACGCTCAATTTCCGTGCTTGTTGACAATGCGGGTTTGCACGGCATCCGTAATCCAGTCGATGGTGCGCACAAACAGGCTGACGCGGTTATCGGCATCCAGCGCGTTCCACAGCGTTTCAGTGAAGCTGTCGATGGGCTCGTCGCCAAGCGCCACCGCCACAGGCTCGCCCGTAAAGCTGGGCAGGGGTTTGCCGTCGGTCACATAGGTGGAAATGAAGTGCCCCTCGCCCCGCTGTGGCTTTGCGTAGTCGTAAAAAAACCGCAGCGGTGATTCGTTCTTCCCTGCCTTGAGGATGGACAACTGGTAGCGCATTCCCCCGTCGTTCACCTTCAAAAGTCCGGAAATGCGGGGGGTGAAGTTGGGCGGGTCGGGCTCGAAGGTGCGGGTGCGCAGGGCGTCCTCGAAGGTTTTTTTCTGCACAAGCGCGTCAAACACCGTATCGGTCTGGTCGCCGTTGGTGACGATGGTGGTTTCCCAGTCGAACA
The DNA here is from genome assembly GCA_036759125.1 of Candidatus Limiplasma sp. Lineage (GTDB taxonomy): Bacteria > Bacillota > Clostridia > Christensenellales > Aristaeellaceae > CAXXOK01. The sequence continues at coordinate 427 of DAIOVG010000129.1, read as the reverse complement.
CCCGCACCGGCGCATAGATAATCAGGCTGGGATCGGTGAGCTTTGACGGGTCGAACGCCTCGGTGATGATGCCCCCGTCCTTCTGCGTAAACACACGGTTGCGGCTGTTTTCGCTGCGCCCCATGATGAAATACGCCATCAGCGCGCGGCCGTCCGCCGTTTTGCCCAGCAAAATGCCGCGGCCCGGATAGGGATTTCCGGACAGGAATTCCACAATGCTCTTCATGCTTTCTCCTTTGCCAGCCGCCTGGCCAGCTTTTCCACTTCCCTTGGCAGCAGCACCCATTCGGCCTTCTCCATCACGCGCTTTTGCAGGGTCTGGGGCGTATCGCCCTTCTTGACCTTCACAGCCTTCTGGGCGAGGATTTTGCCGCCGTCGGGGATCTCGTTGACCAGATGTACGGTCGCGCCGGTCACCTTTACGCCG
>DAIOVG010000128.1:0-8203 GCA_036759125.1 Candidatus Limiplasma sp. | reverse complement strand
TAGGGCTATGCCCGCATGTGAAAAACCACCGGCTATGCCGGTGGATGATTATTATATTGTGTTCAATGGCGTCGATCACCTGGTGGAACGCCGCGTCACCCTTCCCGGAAGGGTCCTCAAGCCCCCAATCCTCCCGGTACTTGCTTGGCAGCGCCGGGCACTGTACGTTGCAGCCCATTGTGATCACGATATCCACGGGCGGGATGTCCTTGAGGAGCTTGGGGTGCTGGGTCGCTTCCATGTCGATTCCGTAGCGCTCCTTCATAATCCGCACAGCGTCGGGATTGATGCGGTCTTTCAGCTCCGTACCCGCGGAGTAGCTTGCGAAGCGGTCGGCGGCGAAGTGTTTTCCCAGCGCTTCGGCGATCTGGCTGCGGCAGGAGTTATACACGCAGATAAAGGCGACTTTCGGCAATGTTGTGTTTTTCATGGCGTACCAATCCTCCTGTTCTCCGGCTTCCATGCCTGTATATCGCAGGAAGCCACATAGTCTTCAGGGGTTCCGGAGAATCCCCACGATTGGATAATCGCACGGCTCTGTTCTCTGGGTTTGACCACGACATTCTCAAAGCCGCTTTGTTCAAGCATGGTGTGAATATCGTCGGCTAGTTCCGCACCGCCAATACAGCCGGAGATCATGGAAACGTCCTGCTTGACACTATCGGGCAACGGCTGCACAGCGACCACATCGGAAATGGCCAGTCTGCCACCGGGCTTGAGCACGCGATACGCTTCCCGGAAAACGCGCCGCTTGTCCAGCGCAAGGTTGATGACACAATTGGAGACAATCACGTCCACCGTACTGTCCGCGACAGGCAGGTTTTCAATTTCTCCAAGCCGGAATTCTACATTGGCGTATTCCTGATTCGCGGCATTGCTCCGGGCCAGCGCGATCATTTCAGGGGTCATATCCACACCGATCACATGCCCGCTTCGGCCAACGCGAGGGCTGGCCAGGAAGCAGTCAAACCCGCCTCCACATCCCAGATCCAGCACGGTTTCACCTTCGGCCAGCGAGGCCAACGCCAGCGGATTTCCGCAGCCCAGACTCATATTAGCGCTTTGAGGAACATCTGATATATCGCATTGGGAGTAGCCGATCAGACGTGCGGCTTCTGAAGTGGAATTCGATGCGCAGCCGCAGCCGCAACCGCTTCCGCAGCAGCCTTTGACGCTCCCTTGCGCTACCGTTGCGTACGCTTTGCGGATGGAACTGCGTAGTGTTTCTTTTTCATCCATGTGAATGCCGTCCTTTCTGACTTTATGACGGAAACCATCCTTTCGTGCGGTTGGCAACGCGCACCAGCATCAGCATCACGGGGACTTCCACCAAAACGCCGACGATGGTCGCAAGCGTCGCGGGGGAGGACGCGCCAAACAGCGAGATGCTCACGGCCACGGCAAGCTCGAAAAAGTTGCTGGCGCCGATCATGCCCGCAGGCGCGGCCACGCTGTGGGGGAGCTTCAGGGCTCTGGACGACAGGTAGGCGATGAAGAAAATCATCACCGTTTGCAGCGAGAGCGGAATGGCGATCAGCAGGATGTGCAGGGGATTGTTCAGGATCACGTCGCCCTGAAACGAGAAAATGATCACCAGCGTCAGCAGAAGCCCCGTGATCGTTACGCCGGAAAACTTGGGCAAAACCACATCGTTCAGGTAGGCAAGTCCGCGTTTCTTAATGATCGCGCGGCGCGAAAGCATGCCGCCCGCCAGCGGAATCACCACGAACAAGCCGACGGATAAAAGCAGCGTATCCCAGGGAATCGTGATGCCGCCGATGCCCAGCAGCAGCGCGACGATCGGCGTGAACGCGATCAGGATGATCAGATCGTTGGTGGCGACCTGCACCACGGTATAGGCGGGATCACCCTTGGTGAGGTGGCTCCACACAAAGACCATCGCCGTGCACGGAGCCGCGCCCAGTAGCACAGCGCCCGCCAGGTAATCCCGGGCGAGCTCCTGGGGAATCCATGCCTTGAAGAGCACAAAGAAGAACACCCAGGCGATGCCAAACATGGTGAACGGCTTGATCAGCCAGTTCACCGACCAGGTGACGAACAGCCCCCTGGGGTTGTTGCCAACGTTGCGGATGCTCTGGAAATCCACCTTCAGCATCATCGGGTAGATCATCAGCCAGATCAGTACCGCGATGGGGATGGAGACGTGCGCGTACTCAAGCTTTCCCAGCGCGCCGGGGATTCCCGGAAGGAACTTGCCGATCAGCATGCCTGCGCCCATGCACAGCAGCACCCAGACGGTCAGGTATCTCTCAAAAAAGCTGATGGCGGGTTTATCGTTGGGCTTCATGTCGTGTCTCCTTTGCGTTTAGCGTATGGTGTGATATCAAAACATCTAAATATATCGATATGAGTATAAATGGAAGCCGATGCTTTGTCAATGCAATTTACACAAATATAACAAAAGCCCGTACCGCCGATGGCGGTACGGGCTGGATGGCTGGGAAGGTTGTGCTAGTTCACCTTGCTGGCGCCGAAGTAATCGTCGGCTTTACTGTAAGCTTCTGCGATGTTGGCTGCATGCTCGGAGTCTACGACGCCTGAGCTATGCGTTTTACTGCCGTAGAAATGCACGCACATCATGCCGTACATATTGTTGAGCTTGTAGTAGTACTGCCCGTCGCGGGTGGCGCGGGAGAAGCTGGACGTTCCATCGTAGCCGTGGGGAATCACATAGATGCTTGCGCAGTACACGGTGCCGTTCAAGTTGATCCACACCGGAATCTTGTAGGCATTGCCTGCGGTCTTATACTGGCCGTTCCAGCGGAACGCGGGCCAGGTGTAATCCGGGACATCCTGCGTGCCGGAGGCTTTGATCAGAGCCAGCTCCGAAGCGCTGGGCGGATCGGGATTGTAGGTGACACCGAGGATGGAGCTCAGCACCGCGGTATCGGTTTTGTCATACGTCACAACGTCGGCATGGTTCACGCCTGACCAGCGCCATACGCGGAACACCTGCTTGGTATCCACGGACATGACCGTTGCCATGGAGCCTTTGGGGAACAGCGATTTTGCGCCGCCGTCCACCTCGGCCCAGGAGCCCTTCTTCACGGCGTTGACCGTGCCGAAGTCGCCCACGGTGCTTCCGCCATCGGTACCGTTGCGCTTGGCCTGCAGTGCGGCCATACCGGCGGCGAACAGGTCAAGGCTGTCGGCAGCGCTGACGGTTTCGTTTATCGGCGTCTTGCCGTAGTTGTTCTTGTAGGCCTTCACGGCGTCGGCGGTCTTTGGACCATAGATGCCGTCCACATCGTCGGTATACAGACCCAGCTCGTACAGCGCCGCCTGGATGGCATGCACGTACACGTCGCTGGTGCGTATCGTGGTCGCGCCGCCCAGGGTTTCGCCGGCTTGCGTACCGGTTGGCAGGCCGGTGGACCAGATTGTGTTGATGATGTACCGGTTCAATGCGTCGGTGGTCAGCAGCCCCGCAATCAGGTCGGCGGAATAGGCGGTATGGTATACGTCGCCGTTATTGTAGTAGACGTTTACGTAGCTGCTGCCGCCTTCGGTATACGATACGCCGCTGACCAGCTGCAGGACGGTATTCTTTGTCATAGTGACCGGCGAACCGGAGGCGTTCGACGGTTTGTCGCCCTTGGTGATGGTCATGCCGTCCTTTAGGAACTGTACGTACTTCGCCTCTGTATCGGGCATGCCCGCGCTGCCGAAATCGGCATCCGCGCAGTCACCGCGCACCCAGCCGGTGCGGCCGCTTTCGGTGCGGATGTTATACCAGGTATAGCCGCTGGCTTCCTGTGCGGGGCCGATCATGGTGGCGACGTCGCCGATGTTGAGGTGATAACCGGTCTGCGCGCCTGCGGCTGTTTTGCGGATGTGCGTCCACTTCTTGGTAATCGTCACGGTACCGTAATCGCTAATCGTCGGCGTTTCACTGCCACCACCGCTGGAAGATGTGCTTTCCACATAGGTGCCCATGACCCAGCCATAGGTGCCCTGATACTGGATGTAGTACCAGGTCACGCTGCCGTTGAGCTGTGTGCGGGTATAGTCCAGAATCGTCCCCGGAAGCTCAATCAGGCCCAGATAGGCGGAGCTTGTGGTGTAAGACTTGCGGATGCGAAGCTTTTTCACCGTCGTCTTGACCTGGTTGACCCCCGGCGTTCCGCCGGTTCCGGTGTCGGTGTTGTCATCAACGAGCCCCGCGTTAGCCCGCAGATAGGCGAGCCGTTCCACAGCCTGGGGGAAAAGCTTCTCAAGGGTCTCTGTATTGGCAACGCCTCTTTGGCTTAGGCTGTTGGCTTTTTGGAATTTCTCAATCGCGGCATAGGTATTGGGGCCGTAGCTGCCGTCGCAATCGTCCTCATAATACCCAAGAACCGTCAGGGCGGCCTGGATGGCATGCGTCATATAATCGCCCTTGGTATACAGTTCCCGCTCGTCGCCTGAAGTAACCGCAGCTTTCCAGGTAATCTCGGAGATGTAGGTGTTCAGGTCGTTGGTCGACATCACAGCATTCTGCAACGCCGTGGTATAGGGCGTGTGGTACACGGTTTGGGTGGTATCGTTGATGTTATATACGTTAACGTACTGGCCTGCTGTGCCGCCGTAGGTTGCGGCATAGGGGGTTCCCGTCACCAGCTGCAGAATACTGCCTGTGCCGACGGTGACTTCAATGCGGTTCCCGCCGCTTAACACCGGGCTGGAGGCGTTGTCGCCCTTATATATCTTGGTGGCTTCGGAGAGCTTCACATACGTTTTATCGGTCGAGGGCATACCGGCGCTGCCGTAATCGCCGGTGGCATAGCTGCCGTGCACGTAGCCGGAGGTTCTGTCCGTTTGCAGGTTGTACCAGGTTACACCGTCCTTCACGACGGCCGGACCGATCATCGGATAATCGCCGGGCTGCGCGAAATAACCGGTTCTGGAGCCGGCTGGGCTTGTGCGGATGACGACGTTCTTTGTCGTCACGGTAACCGTACCGTACGCTCCGGGTGCCGTTACGGCGTTCGCGGCCATTGGCAGAAGGGCGATCAACAGGCTCACCATCAGCAGAAACGATAGGCTCCTGCGAATTGTTTTGCCGTTGCGCATCATAGTTTTCATGCTTGTGTCTCCCCGTTTCCGTATGATTTCAGTGTTCAACTCTGCAATATGATCGGATAGATGAATTCTCAGCCTGATAATATTACAAAATTATTACATTGTCAAGGTGAAATTTAAAACATATCACAAAAATCTGTGAATAATTTCCGCTGATTTGTCGTTTTCCGCGGAAAGAGTGTTTTTCAAGGCGTCATAAGGCTTCCACGGCGTGCAAAAGCGCTTCGATATTCTCATCCGGCGTGGTGACGCCCACACAGATTCTGACAGCCGTATGCGCCGAATCAACCGCCTCCCAAAACGCGAAAGTGAAGTCGGTTTCCAGTGTTTTCAGCGCGATGTTTGGCAGAACGGGAAAAATCTGGTTGGCTTTGGTATCGGCCAGCATGGAATAGCCCTTTTTGAGCAGTGCTTGTTTGATCTCCTGCGCTTTATGGTTTGCCATACGGCCAAGCGAGGTATAGTGATCGTCTTCCAGAAGCGCTCGCAGCTGCACAGCCAGAAGCCGCCCCTTGGCAAGCAACGCGCCGCGCTGCTTGATATGATAGCGGAAATGGGGCCAGTCTGCGGCGTTCTTCAACACGACCGCCTCCCCAAACAGCGCGCCGCATTTGGTGCCGCCGATGGTGAAGGCATCGCAAATGCCAGCCAGATAGGGGAGATCCACGTCCGGTTCCGCCGCGAGGCCGTATGCCAGACGTGCGCCGTCAACAAACAGCTTCAGCCCGCAGGCCTGCGTGGCCGCGTATATGGCATCCAGCTCCGTACGGGTGTACAGGGTGCCAAGCTCTGTGGGGTGGCTCAAGTAGACCATCGCGGGGCGCACGATGTGCTCGTGCGTCACGTCGTTCACATGAGCGTCATAGGCGGCCTGAATCTGTTCGGCCGTAATCTTTCCCTGCCCGCTTGGAAGCGCAAGCACCTTGTGCCCCGTGGCTTCCACCGCGCCGGTTTCGTGGGTGTTGATGTGCCCGAGATCGGAGCTGATTACGCCCTCAAAGGGCCGCAGCGCCGCCGCGATGACGGTCAGGTTGGCCTGTGTGCCGCCCACAAAGAAGTGTACGTCGGCCTCCGGAGCCTCGCACAGGGTCCGGATCAGGGCTTTGGTCTCTTCGGTGATCGTGTCAACGCCGTAACCGGGGGTTTGCAGGCCGTTGGTATCCAGCAGGGCCTTGAGGACCTTCTCGTCCGCGCCCTCCTGGTAGTCGCTTTGAAACAGGTTCACGTTACGTATCCCTTCCGTTCGTTCCGTTTTTCAATCCCGCGAAAATCATGCGCCCGGCGCTGGTTTGCAGCACCGTGGATACGACGATCTCTGCTTTTTGCCCAACCAGCTGCCGCGCCTGATCGATGACGATCATGGTGCCGTCGTCCAGATAGGCAACGCCCTGACCGGCTTCCTTGCCCTCGCGCACGATCTCCACGGTGATCTCCTCGCCGGTTGCAAGCATCGGCTTGAGTGCATTGGCAAGATCGTTGATATTGAGGGCCTTGACGCCGGAAATACGCGCGACCTTGTTGAGGTTATAGTCATTGGTCACCACCACGCCGCCCAGGGTCTGGCAGAGCTTTAGGAGCTGTACGTCCACTTCGCTTTGGTCCCGGCCGCTGCGCTCATGGATCACCACGCGGCTGCCGAGCTTTGCCTGCAGCTGCTTGACGATGTCCAGCCCGCGGCGCCCGCGGGTGCGCTTGAGGGTATCGGCGCTGTCGGCAATGTGGCGCAATTCATCCAGAACAAACTCGGCAATCACCAGCTCGCCTTCCAGAAAGCCGGTGGCCGCGATATCCAGGATGCGCCCGTCAATCAGCACCGAGGTATCCAGCACCTTGGCGGGGATGCCGGAGATCTGGCTGCTTTCCTCCTCTGGCCCGGAATCGTCCAGTATGATGCTGAGGGCGTCCAGGTGCGGCGCGCTGCGGCGCGCGGGCTTCTCGGTATAGCGCTGGTAGCCGATGCGCATGCCCATGGTGCCCAGCACCACGTAGATAATCGCGGAAATGGAAATGCTCAGCAGGCTGGAACCGGCGGACTGAATCAGCAAATGGATCAGCGCCGCGATGCTCAGGCCCGTGATCAGCCCCATGGCCGACAGGAAAATCTGGCGCGTGGGCATGCTGGTCCAGTTCCGCTCGATAATGCCCGACAGCCGCATCACCCGCAGCATGAAGTTATGCGAAAAGGCGAAAAAGATAAGTCCGAATAGAATGCACAGGATGATGTATAGCATGATGATGCTGTCCTGCCCGGAAAACACGTGCGGATACGCCCGCTCCATGAACGGCCTGAGACCTGTGGCGACCGCCGCGCCCAGGCCCGCGCCGACGGCCGTGATTAACAGCCGGAGCAAGCTGGCCAGCCATTTGTTTCTTCTCATTCGCTTCCCTTCCTTAAAGTTTAATGTACAACCGCCAGCGCCTGCATCAGCGTATCCACGCCGGTCACGGTTGCGTTTTTGACGGCCGGGAGGTTCTTCAGGTTCTGCTTAGGGAGGATGATTTCCGTAAAGCCCAGCCGCATGCACTCGGCCACGCGGCGCTCGGCGTTGGCAATCGGGCGCACCTCGCCGCAGAGCCCGACCTCGCCCATCACGCAAAGCTTTTGCGAAAGCGAGAAGCTCTCCAGGCTCGATGCCACCGCAAGGCATACGGCCAGGTCGGCGGCGGGGTCGTCCAGCTCCAGGCCTCCGGCAACGCTGACGTACACGTCCTGATCGTAGAGCTTCTTGCCCGCCCGCTTTTCCATGACGGCCAAAAGCAGCGCGACGCGGCCGGAATCCAGGCCGCCGACGGTGCGCTTGGGCATGGGATAAAAGCTGCGTGCCGCCAGCGCCTGCAAATCGCATAATATGGGGCGGCTGCCGCGCATGGTGCAAAACACCACGCTGCCGCTGGCGCCGCGCGCCCGCTGCGAAAGCAGCGTTTCACTGGGGTTGGCTACGGGGAACATACCCGTTTGCCGCATTTCGAAAACACCTAGCTCGTTTACGCTGCCAAACCGGTTCTTGGTCGCGCGCAGAAGCCTGTACTCGTGCTGGCGGTCGCCTTCAAACGAAAGCACCGTATCCACCATGTGCTCCAGTACCCTGGGGCCAGCCAAGGTGCCGTCCTTGGTGACATG
>DAIOVG010000127.1:0-8307 GCA_036759125.1 Candidatus Limiplasma sp. | reverse complement strand
CGCCCGCCTTGGAAACCCGGTCGGTGATCTCGGTGATCTCCAGCACCGGGGACACGGGGGCGGAGACGCGCATCAGCTCTCCGGCCTGCGCAAGCCGCCGGATAAACGCCTGCAGGTTTTTGTACGCCATGCCCTTCCTCCCCGCCAAAAAAATTACACTTCATCATACTACAATTATTCAAAATTTGCATCGTTACGCAAAAAAGCACCCGCTGCGGCCATGGCCGCGCGGGTGCGAAAGCGGGGATTGGGAACGCTTAGTTCAGGCTGGCCAGCGCATCGCTGAGCGCGGTTTTGATCGTGGAGAAGGATAGTCCCTTTTCCGTGCAGTAATCGCGAATCAGCATATTGGCCGCCGGCATCGTGCCGCCGATGATCTCCTCCACCTGTTCCCGGCTCAGACCCAGATCCAGCACCTGCTGGAAGGTGGTCGTCCCCTTGACGGAGGGCTGATCCTCGGTGCTGTGCTCCTGGGTTTCGGGTGCAGCTTCCTCTACGGCCGGGGCGTCTTCAGCGGGTTCCGTTTCCGCCAAGGCAAGGTCCACCTGATGGGTCGCGATATAATCAAGCTGCTCCTGGGTCAGGTTGGGATTGGCTTCCAGAATGATCTGCGCCGCCCTTGGCGTCAGCCAGCTGTCGATCAGTGCGACCGGCAACCCCTTGTACAGGCCAACGAACAGCTGCATGGACGCGTTACCAATTTCCGCCTCGCCGTACTGGGCCTCAATGTCCTTGCTCTTGATGGCCGTACCGTCGGTATCGGCGGGGATGCCGAACGCGTCAAACAGCACGGCAAGGTCGATCTGGAAGGTGTCCGCCACATCCTGGAAGGTATAGGAGCCGCGGATATCCTCAGGGTTGTACTCGCCGGCAAAGTCGCCGGTCGTAAACTTGGCGGGCACCTTGTCGCTTTGGGTTGCCCAGTCTCCGGTCAGCATCGCAACGCCGATGCCGCCGAAAATCACCACAAAAATGATCAGCCCGATTTGCCACAGTTTGAGTTTCATTGCACTGCCTCCTTCGCCGCGTCAGCCGCGGGTTTGCGCTGGGGCAGCTTCATTTCCACGGTGTCCGGCACGGGGCATACGCGCTGCGAGGTGCACTCAAGGCAGCTGATGCACTGCAGATCCGTAACGGTTTCCTGCTTGGCAACGTCGATGTTCATGGGGCAGGCTTTGGTGCACTTGTTGCAGGAAATACAGGTGCTCTTGCTGCGCTTGATTTTGAAGATGCGGAACTTGTTGAACACGCCAAGCATGGCACCGTAGGGGCAGGCATACTTGCACCACGGGCGTTCGATGAACAGCGAGCCCGCAAGCGTTACGCCCAGGATGATCAGCGCGGGCAGGGCGACCTCCTCCGTCCAGAAGGTGAACAGCGCGTTGTAGGGATCGAAGTCCGAGAAGAAAAGCGTGGCCGAGCGCGCAGTGACGACCACAACCCAGATCAGCACACCGAAGCGGGCATAGCGCAGCACCTTGTCGAGCTTGCGGGGAACAAAGTTGTTGTAGCGCTTTTTGAAGATTTTGCGTCCGAGCTTGCCAAACCACTCCTGAATGGAGCCCAGCGGGCATACCCAGCCGCAGAACACCGGGCCGAAGAAGATCGTCAGCAGCAGGACCAGCGCCAGCAGCACAATGGCCGAATCGTGGATCTTCTGCACCAGCGTTCCCACGGTGAACAGGTTGTAGAGGGTAACCACCCCGCCAAAGGGGCACAGCGCGTGCAGCGACGCGGTGGACAGGAACGGGATGGTCGCCATGCCCGCTTCCTCAAGCGACTTGTTGACGGCGATGAATGCGATGAGCGTGAAAAAGAAGATTTGTACGTACAGCCGGATACGGGACTTGCGTTTTTCGGGCGTCTCCATGTTGTCTTCCTCCGTGCATAGGCTGCGGGGAGTTGAGCGTACCGCCCGCAAACCCTGTATTCGCTTTTATGGTACAGGCCAAACCCTGCGCGGTCAACGGCGCGCGGGTGACGAATTTGTGACGAATTTCGCAACTCGGATCGGAAGGGAATGAAGCGCCTATTCCGGCTTGAATGCCCAGCCCTCGTCGCCGTGGTAGATCATGCGCTTGGTCATGCCGCCATCAACGGTGAGCACCTGCCCGGTAATAAAGCCGCTTTCCTCTCCGCATAGGAACAGTACGGCGTTGACAATATCCTCCGGCGTGCCGATGCGGCCCACAGGCTGTTGTTTATGGTCAGCCGCTGAAAAGCTGCCGTCCGTGGTGTCAATCCATCCCGGTGCGACGGCGTTTACCCGCACGCGGCCGGACAGGCTCACCGCCAGGGCGTGGGTCAGCGCGGTGATGCCGCCCTTGGCGGCGGAATAGCTTTCGGTGTTCTGCTGGCTCATCAAATACCGCGTGGAGGAAAGGTTCACAATGGCCGCGCCCGGGTTGAAATGCTCCATCAACAGGCGGGTTAAAAAGTACGGCGCGGTGACACCTACGCGGAGCACCTCGTTGAACTCGGCGTAGCCGCAGCTTTGCAGCCCGCCGTGGGCCAGCATGGCGTTGTTGATGAGATAATCCACATGCCCGTGGGCTTGTATCACCTGCGCGGCAAACGCCCGCAGCGCCGCCTCGTCCGCCAGGTCGCCCTGAAAGCCGTCGTTTGAGAGCTTGTCGATCACCTCGACCAAAGCCCCGCGCGCCTTGAACGCCTCCGCAATCGCCCTGCCAATCCCGCGTGCTCCGCCGGTGACCACGGCTACTTTACCACGCATGTCCATGAGTATTTCCTCCGTATGCAATTTATTGCCTCTATCATACGCGGGTGTCTGCTGATTGGCAAGAATCGTTACAATGCAGCCCCGAATACAGCAAAAAAACCCCCGCACTGTCATCAAATGTGCGGGGGTTTAGGTGTTCTCGTCCAATGGACTCACCTTCCTTATGCGATTTCTTATATTGTCAACGCCTGCTTTCTGGGCAGTGCGGTAACAGCGTTCCGTCCGCTTTAAAGCCTACGCTGCGGTGATGGCTGTTGTTTGCACAATGGAATCACCTCTTTCAAGTGTTGTTTAGAGAAGCGCTTTGATGTCGTCTTCCAGCGATGCGGGTTCGACGTTTGGCTCAAACCGTTTCACTACGTTGCCTTCCCGGTCGACCAGGAACTTGGTGAAGTTCCACTTGATTCTGCCCTTGCCTTCGCCCGGCTGCTGTTCCTTAAGGAACTGGTAGAGGGGGGAAGCATCTTTACCGTTGACCTTTACCTTGGCAAACTGGGGGAATTTGATGCCGTAGTTCAGGGTGCAGAAGTCGTGAATCTGCGCGATGGTTCCCGGCGCCTGCAAGGCGAACTGGTTACACGGGAAATCGAGAATTTCGAAGCCTTGGTCGTGGTACTTCTGGTACAACGATTGCAGCCCTTCATATTGTGGCGTAAATCCGCATTTGATCGCGGTGTTGATAATCAACAATACTTTACCCTTGTATTCGCTCAGTGACGTTGGCTGATCGTTGAGATCCATTACGTTAATATCGTAAAGTCCCATGTCCTGCCACTCCTTTCTTGGTTTCCGTACAAATACTATACACAGCGTGCAACGATGTTAAACAACTTTTTTGAAACAATAGGATTGTTTTTATCTTCCTGCTGAGTGGGCTTGCCCCGGGCGCATAAAGGTGATAGGCTATCGGCAGGGAAGCGGAACCGGAAAGGACGGTTGATCCAAATGGCACAGACACAGCAAATCCTGTACCCGCAAATGGTGCGGCGATGGGATGTATTTGAACTGTCGCTCACCTGCCCGCGGGACGGGAATCCGTTTGCGGAGCAGTGGATTCGCGCCGTGTTCAACGGCGAGGGGGAAAGTGTGAACGCGGACGGCTTTTATGATGGGGATGGCGTGTACCGTGTGCGGTATATGCCGTCGTTCACGGGGGACTACACGGCTGCGGTAGAGGCGAGCTTTCTGGAGCAACCCGTTTCCATTCGCTTTACCGTGTTGCCTGCGGGAGATGGAAACCATGGCCCGGTACATGTGCGCAGCGCCGTGCATTTTGCCTATGTGGACGGCACCCCCTACCACGCCATCGGCACCACCTGCTATGTTTGGACCTGGCAAAGCGACGCGCTGGTGGAGCAGACGCTGGAAACGCTCCGGCACAGCGCGTTTACCAAAATCCGCTTCTGCGTTTTCCCCAAGCACTATGCTTATAACCTGGGCGAGCCGTATTCCTATCCGTATGCGGGCACGCCGATGGACTCCTCTGTACTGACCATGGATAACTTCGGCCAGTACGACGAGCATGCCGGGGGAAACGACTGGGATTTTTCCCGCTTCAATCCCGCGCATTTCCGGCGGCTGGAATACTGCATCGCGCAGCTGCAGGCGCTTCATATCGAGGCGGATCTCATTCTGTTTCACCCCTATGACCGGTGGGGCTTCTCCTGCATGACGCCTGCGGAGGACGCGCGGTACCTTCGCTACGTGCTGGCAAGGGTCTCGGCCTACCGCAACGTATGGTGGTCGCTGGCTAACGAATATGACCTCATGCGTCATAAAACCATTGCCGACTGGGAAGAAATCGCCAGGGTGATCGGCAAACATGATCCCTATGGACGGCTGTGCTCCATCCACAACTGCCTGCAAATGTACGATTATTCCCGGCCCTGGATTACCCATTGCAGCATCCAGCGCACCGAGCTGCATATGACAGCGGAATTTACCGACCGCTGGCGGCAGCGCTACCAAAAACCCGTTGTGCTTGATGAGATCGCCTACGAGGGCGACCTGCCCTATGGCTGGGGCAATATCACCGGGGAAGAGATGCTGCGCCGCTTTTGGGAATGTGCGGTGCGCGGCGGTTATCCGGGGCACGGGGAAACGCTGCTTGGGTATGCCGATATTCTGTGGTGGTCGCACGGCGGCGCGTTGTACGGCGAGAGCCACAAGCGCTTCAAGCTGCTGGCGGATATCCTCAAACAGACCCCCGGCGGCGGACTGCGCATCAACCCGGACCAGGGGTGGGACGAAATCTGCGCCATCCCGGAGGACGAACGCTATCGCGGGCAGTACTATCTATACTATTTTAGCTTTATGCGTCCGTCCAGCCATGCGTTTTCCATGGCGGAGGGCGAGCAATACAGTGTTACGGTGTGGGACACCTGGACTATGACAAAGGAAGAAAAGGGCGTGCACCAGGGCAAGTTCAGTATCTCTTTGCCGGCCAGGCCGTATATCGCCGTGCAGCTGAAACGCGTCGGGTAGGCTAGGCGTTCGCGTCGCATCCGGCGTTATACTGAAACACATAATCGTACAGCTGCACGTTCATCACCCTTGCGATAACGGGGCACTTAACCTTGAGCAGGTGGTAAATCCCGCGCGGACTTCCCGATAGGGTCTCGTAGTTGCCCTGCCCTTTGGCGATGACAATATCCGCGCCGAAAAAGCGCTCCAGAAATTCGTCGCTGCACTCGCAAAGCAGTACGCCCGGCACATCGCAGCCGGTGGAGATAATCTCGGCGTACGCGGCCAGCCCGGATGCCACGGCTTCTTTGACGGTCGCATCGTTGAGCACGGGCGCATGCCGCACCGCGTAGGTGAGGCGGAGGTTTGGGAATTGCTTGAGCAGCAGACCGTCGAACACTGTTTCGCCGGTGTTGTCGCCGATGACCAGTAGGGTCTTTGCTGTTTTGAGCGTATGAAGCATTCTATCGATATCGCACACGGCGAAGGGCATTTCAAATTCCGTGTCGATGCGGCTCATATCCGGCGTCAGGCTGACGGCAGAATCCAGCATATTGCCGATCGCAGCGGCCTTCAGCGCCCAGTACAGGCGGTCGTCCTTTGCTTGCAGCCGCTTTTGTATCGCAGGCAGCAGCCGCAGGGCCGTTTGCATGTCTCGTTCTTTCACAAAGGCGTAGGGATCCTGGTTTCCGGTGTGTGCTTTGACGATGCGCTGAAACGCACGGGCAAGCTCCGGAGCGCTGCCGTAGGCTTTATAATGGCTTAAAACCTGGATCGTCTCCGCCATGATCTGCGCTTGCAGGGTTTTGTCGTCCGTCGTCATCCGTGCGGCCTCCAGGGCGCCCCGCAGCACGCAGGGCAGGCAATCCAGAAATAAGGGCATCGTTCACAGCTCCCGTTAGTTGATCGTTTTCGTATTCCCCGTTCCTTCCATGCTTTCCTGCAACGCAAAAAACGCCCCGCGACCGTTTCCGGTCCGGGGCGTTTTGATGCGGATGCTGTTTACGCGTTATGCGCGTGGATGTATTCCATCACCTTGGCGGGGCCCGCGTACTTTTCGGCATTGCCGCCGCTGACGGAGACCAGCGACGGGGCCTGCATGACGCCGTACTTCTCCACAAGGTCCTGGTGCTGGCTTGCGTCGATCACCCGGTGCTTGATCCCGGCTTCGGTCAGCGATTTTTTCACCATCTTGCAGCTGGCGCAGGTCGGGGTGGTGAACAAAAGCAGCTCTTCCTTCTTGGAGGGATCGGCGTTCAGGTCGACCAGGTATTCCTTACGGTCGAGGAACTCCTGCGATTTGCCGTCGTTCCAGTTCTTGACGGGGCGGTAGTAGCCGGTGATGCGGGAGTACACTTCGGCTTCCCTTCCGCAATCCGGGCAGGTGCTGTGCTCGCCGGAGATATAGCCATGATCGCTGCAAACCGAGTAGGTCGGCGAAATGGTGTAGTAGGGGAGCTTGAAGTTCTCGGCGATTTTGCGTACCAGCGTTGCCGCGGCCTTCCAGTCGGGCAGCTTCTCGCCCAGATAGGCGTGGAATACCGTGCCCGAGGTGTAGAGCACCTGCAGGTCGTCCTGCACGGCCAGCGCTTCAAAAATATCGTCTGTCGCGCCTACGGGCAGGTGGGAGGAGTTGGTGTAATAAGGCTTGTCGCCCATGCCCTTGGCGGCGGTGATGATTTCCGGATAGCGCTTTTTGTCATGCTTGGCCAGCCGGTAGGTGGTCGATTCGGCGGGCGTCGCTTCCAGGTTGAACAGCGCGCCGTACTGCTCCTGGTAGTTGACCAGGCGGTCGCGCATGTGGTTGAGCACATCCTGGGCGAATTTCTGGGTCTTTTCGTTGGTCATGTCGGCGCGCACCCATTTGGCGTTGAGCGCGGCTTCGTTCATACCTACCAGACCGATGGTGGAGAAGTGGTTGTCAAACGTGCCCAGGTAGCGCTTGGTGTAGGGGTACAGCCCCGCGTTCATCAGGTTGGTGATGACCGTGCGCTTGGTATCCAGCGACCGGGCGGCGATGTCCATCAGTTTATCGAGCCTTGTATAGAAATCTTTCTCGTTCTCGGCCAGGTAGGCGATACGCGGCAGGTTGATGGTGACCACGCCGATGGAGCCGGTGGATTCGCCGCTGCCGAAGAACCCGCCGCCCTTTTTGCGCAGTTCGCGCAGGTCAAGCCGCAGGCGGCAGCACATGGAACGCACGTCCGAGGGTTCCATATCGGAATTGATATAGTTGGAGAAATAGGGGGTGCCGTACTTGGCGGTCATCTCAAAGAGCAGACGGTTGTTTTCGGTGTCGCTCCAGTCAAAATCCTTGGTGATGGAATAGGTGGGGATGGGGTACTGGAAGCCGCGGCCGTTGGCGTCGCCCTCGATCATGATGTCGATGAAGGCCTTATTGATGATATCCATCTCCGCTTGGCAGTCCTTGTAGCAGAAATCCAGTTCCTTGCCGCCGACGAGCGCGCGCTGGTCGGCGAGGTCCGCCGGTACGCGCCAGTCCAGCGTTACGTTGGTGAACGGCGCCTGCGTGCCCCAGCGGCTGGGCGTGTTCACGCCGAAGATGAAGGACTGCAGGCTTTGCTTGACTTCCTTATAATTGAGGTTGTCCACCTTCACAAACGGAGCCAGGTAGGTATCAAAGGAGGATACGGCCTGCGCGCCGGCCCATTCGTTTTGCATGATGCCCAGAAAGTTGACCATCTGGTTACACAGCGTGGACAGGTGGCTGGCGGGGGAGGAGGTGATCTTGCCCGCGATGCCGCCCAGGCCTTCCTGAATCAGCTGCTTTAAGGACCAGCCGGCGCAGTAGCCCGTGAGCATGCTCAGGTCGTGGATGTGCATATCGGCGCTGCGGTGCGCATTGGCGATTTCCTCGTCGTACACCTCCGACAGCCAGTAGTTGGCCGTGATCGCGCCGGAATTGGATAAAATCAGCCCGCCTACGGAATAGGTCACGGTGGAGTTTTCCTTCACGCGCCAGTCGTCGACCTTCACATAGCCGTTGACAAGCTCCTTGTAGTCAAGCAGCGTGCTGTTGGTGTTGCGTACCTTTTCGCGCTGCTTGCGGTATAAAATGTATGCCTTGGCTACGTCGGCATACC
>DAIOVG010000126.1:0-8419 GCA_036759125.1 Candidatus Limiplasma sp. | reverse complement strand
GGCGTTCCCAAGCTGCGCGCTGCGGGAAGCCGCACACTGGACGGCAACCAGCTGTATTTTGCCCAGCTGCCGCAGACAGCGGACTGTGATATCACGCTGATTCCTTACTTCGCCTGGGCAAATCGCGGTATTTCCGCCATGCGGTGCTTTCTGCCTGTGGTGGAATAGGCGAGGGGAACCAAAGGAACCCTATGTACGGCACAAGGAACCAATCCCGGAATAATACGATGAAAATGGGGAGATCAGAATGAAAAAGGCAACCATGATTCTGGACAAGGATTTTCAGATCGGAGACATCGACAAGCGAATCTACGGCAACTTTATCGAGCATTTGGGTCGTGCGGTGTACGGCGGCATTTATGAGCCGGGACACCCGACCGCCGATCAGTACGGTTTCCGCCGCGATGTGATTGATATGGTCAAAAAGCTCAACGTTCCGGTTGTACGCTATCCGGGCGGCAACTTCGTATCCGGCTTCAACTGGGAGGACAGCATCGGTCCCCGCGACCAGCGCCCAAACCGCCTGGACCTAGCCTGGTTTACCACCGAAACCAACGAAGTCGGCCTGCACGAGTTCGCGGCCTGGGCCAAGGAGGCGCAGACCGAGGTGATGTACGCTGTGAACCTGGGTACCCGCGGCCCGGATGCCGCGCGCAATGTGGTGGAGTACTGCAACCACCCGTCAGGTACGTATTACAGCGACCTGCGTATCAAGAACGGCGCGGTGGACCCGCTCAACATCAAGCTGTGGTGCCTGGGCAACGAAATGGACGGTCCCTGGCAGATGGGCATGAAAACCGCCTATGAGTACGGACGTACGGCCAACGAGGCCGCCAAACTGATGAAATGGGTTGACAAGGATATCGAGCTGGTCGCCTGCGGCTCATCCGGCCGCGCGATGCCCAGCTACGGCGCCTGGGAGTATGAAGTGCTCAACGAATGCTATGATAACGTGGATTATCTGAGCCTCCACCGCTATTACGGCAACCCCGAAGGCGATACCAAGCAGTTCCTGGCCCGCAGCATGGACATGGACGCGTTCATCAAGGAAGTCGTATCCATCTGCGATGCCGTAGGCGCGAAAAAGAGAAACGCGAAGAAAATCCACCTCTCGTTTGACGAATGGAACGTATGGTATCATTCCAATCAGCAGGATGCCGAGCTGCACAAGAGCGACCGCTGGGGCCGCGCCCTGCCGCTTTTGGAGGACGTGTACAACTTTGAGGACGCGCTGCTCGTAGGCGCGATGCTGATTACCCTGATGCGCAACGCCGACCGCGTGAAGATCGCCTGTATGGCGCAGCTGGTCAACGTGATTGCGCCGATCATGACCCGTACGGGTGGCGGCGTGTGGGCGCAGACCATCTTCTACCCGCTGATGCAGGCATCGGCGTTCGGCCGCGGCGTATCGCTGCAGCCTGTCATTCAAAGCCCGACCTACGCCTGCAAGGATTTTGACCAGGTGCCTGTCATGGACGCCGCCGCCGCCCTTCAAGACGACGGAAGCCTGACGCTCTTCTGTGTCAACCGCGATCTGGAGGAAGACGTACAGCTCTCCGTAAATCTGCGCGCGTTTGACGGGTTGCAGATTCAAGAGCACAGCGTACTGCACCATGCGGATGTCAATGCCGTGAACACCGAAGCCGCCCCCGATACCGTTGTGCCCGTAGCCGGAGATCTTGGCGAGCTGGACGGCGGCAAGCTGACCATCACCCTGCCCGCTCTGAGCTGGAACGTGATTCGCCTGACAAAGAGGTAAACGCCATGCCTGAATATCACCAGAATCCGGAAACCCTGCACGTCGGCACACTGCCGCCGCGCGCGTATTTCATACCCTATCCCGATGTGCAAAGCGCGATGAACGGCGTCCGGGAGGCGTCCGGCTATCTGACGCTGCTCAACGGCGAGTGGGAGTTTGCCTACTTTCCGTCATACGTCGCCATGCCGGAGACGGTGCATTATTCGGCGACCATACCCGTGCCCTCCGTGTGGCAGATGCACGGGTATGACCATCACCAGTATACCAATGTAAAATATCCCTTTCCGTACGATCCGCCCTATGTGCCCACGGAGAACCCCGTGGGCGCGTACCGGCGTACGGTGCGCCTGCACAAGGCGGAAGGCAAGCGCCTGGAGCTGCACTTCGAGGGTGTGGACAGCTGCCTGTACCTGTATGTAAACGGCGCTTTGGCAGGCTTTTCGCAGGTATCGCACTCCACCAGCGCGTTTGACATCACCGACCTTGTGCATGACGGCGACAATACCCTGGAAGTGCATGTGCTCAAGTGGTGCTTTGGCAGCTATCTGGAGGATCAGGACAAGTTTCGCATGTCCGGCATTTTCCGCGATGTGTATATCCTGGAGCGTGCGCAGGCGCGTGTGGAGGATTTTGCCATTCGCACCAGCCTTGCGGAGCACAGCGCGGCAATCAGCGTATCGCTTACAGTAAACGACCATACGGCCGATCCGCGTTTATCGCTGTATTCCCCGGCCGGGGAGCTGCTTTGTGTGCAGAAGGCATCCGAAAGCACCGAGTTTTTGATCGACGAGCCCGTGCTGTGGACAGCGGAAACCCCGCAGCTGTATACCCTTTTAATCCAGACTGCCGATGAGGTGATCGCCCAGAAGGTGGGCGTGCGCGACATTCGCGTAACGAGCGGTGTTGTGCTGTTAAACGGCCAGCCCATCAAGTTTCGCGGTGTCAACCGCCACGACAGCGATCCGGTGACCGGCTATACCATCAGCCCGGAGCAGCTGACCCGCGATCTGACCGTGATGAAACAGCATAACATCAACGCCATCCGCACCAGCCACTACCCCAATGCCCCTTGGATGCCGGAGCTTTGCGACCGTTACGGCTTTTATGTCATCGCGGAGAGCGATATTGAAGCGCATGGCACGGTGATGCTCTACCCGGAGCAGCCCATGCCGGCGGACCGGCTGAAGCAGACGTTCAGCATCGTACCCAGAGATCCGATGTTCCGGGAAGCGATCCTGGACCGTGTACAGCGAAACGTACTGCGCGACCGCAACCACGCCAGTATCGTCATGTGGTCGCTGGGCAACGAGGCTGGCTATGGCCCTGCGTTTGAAGAAGCGGGCCGCTGGGTGAAGGCCTGCGATCCCACCCGCCTGTGCCACTACGAGGGTACCCTCTACGCCCAGGAGGACAGTGATGCGTCCATCCCCGATGTTGTCAGCCGCATGTATCCAAGCATCAGGGAAGTGGAGGACTACTTCGAGCAAAAGCGCGATACGCGCCCACTTGTTCTGTGCGAGTACATCCACGCCATGGGCAACGGCCCCGGAGACGCGCAGGATTACCAAACGCTCATCGACCGCTACCCGGGCTTTTGCGGCGGCTTTGTGTGGGAGTTTTGCGACCATGCCGTGTATATGGGGCAAACGCCGGACGGCAAGCCAAAATACGGCTACGGCGGCGACTTCGGGGAATACCCGCACGACGGCAACTTCTGCGTGGACGGGCTTGTGTATCCCGATCGCAGACCGCACACAGGACTCAAGGAGTACAAAAACGTCATTCGTCCATTGCGTGCAGAGCTGCTGGACGCTGATACTGTCAAAATCCGCATGCATAGCCGCCTGGATTTCTTGCAGGCTGAGACTTTCGCCGACCTTCAGTACGAGCTGGTTGTGGACGGCAAGGTCGTGGCAAAAGGCGCACTGCCGATGCCGGCCATCCCGCCGCACGCAAGCGCGGAGCTCCAGGTGCCCGTCACGGTACCCAAACAAGGCGCTGCGCTATTGAACCTGTACTATACGAGCAAAACGGAGCAGCCGCTGGTGCCCGCCGGGCATGAGCTCGGCTTTGACCAGCTGACTCTGCGGGAGGGGAGCGTCGCGCCGGAGCTGAAACGGACGCAGGGCAAAACCGTCTCGCTGGAAGAAACCAAAACGCACTGGACTGTCGTTGGCGATATCTTCCGCTATCGCTTCTCCAAAGCCGGAGGGCTGTTTGACAGCATGGAAGCCGACGGCAGGGAGCTGCTCGCCGCTGCGATGGAATACAACATCTGGCGCGCTCCGACGGATAACGATGCCAACATCCGCGCCAAGTGGGAAATGGCCGGGTACGACCACGCGCAGGTGCGCGTATCAGACGTATCGGCGAAACACAAGGGTGATACCGTTCTGATCACGGCTAAGGCCGTGCTTGCCGCCTCATACCGCCAGTGGATCGTGCGGATCGCCATGGAGTGCACGGTGGACGCCTCCGGCGAAGTAGCGCTGAAGCTTTCCGTGGAGCGCAACGGAGATATGCCCTTCCTGCCGCGCTTTGGCATCCGTGTGTTCCTGCCAAAGACCTGCAACCAGATGCAATACTACGGCTTCGGCCCGACGGAAAGCTACTGCGATAAGCATCACAGCACGAAGATGGGGATGTATCAAACCACAGCGGCGGACAACCATGAGGATTACATCAAGCCGCAGGAGAACGGCAGTCATTTTACCTGCGATTTTGTAAAGGTTCAAGATCGAAACGGTATGGGGCTTTGCGTGCAGTCGCAAACTCCGTTCAGCATGAACCTGTCGCCCTATACGCAGGAAACACTGGCAAGCGCTATGCACAATTTCGAGCTGCGGGAGAGCGAACACACCGTGCTTTGCCTGGACTACAAGCTAAGCGGCGTTGGCTCCAACAGCTGCGGGCCGGAGCTTTTGCCACAATACCGTCTGGATGAGACGGCCTTCGCCTTCGCCCTGCGCCTGGACCCGCTGCGGTAAACTGGCGCAATCAAAAAACGAGGACCAGCCGGTCCTCGTTTTTATATTGTTCTTATTCGGCGTCCTTCGCTGGACTGGCCTTGCCTGTCATTGCTTCCACGGTCAGCTTGATGGCGACCACGCGGCCGACCGACTTGTCGGGGAACTCCCACGCTGCCTTATCGGTGTAATGCTCCATGAGCACCTGCAGGGCGCGGCGCTTTTCGTCCTCGCTACGCAGAATTTCAATCTTTCCGTATCCCATCACGCTTTGATAGGAGCTGGAAAACTCGCAGGCTTCTTCGGCCTCGATGGTGCGGATGTCTGTATCCGCCTCAAACGAGGCGATTCCCGCGGCCTCGATCAGCTCGATTTTCCTGCCCTCCGGCGCACTGTGAAAATACAGGCACAACGCTCCGCCCTCAGTGGCCATGCCAAAGCTCATGGGTACAATGTAGGCAAGGCCGTTATCCACAAGCCCCAGCCGCAGGCACTTCGCCCCGCGAAGAATGGCTTCCATCTGTTTGGAGTCGGTGATCTCCCGGTCTTTTCTGCGCATACGATACTCCTGTCTCAGTGGTTTCAGGCCTTTTGTTTCCTTGTGTATCCTACCATAGCGTATCCCGGCTTTCAAGATACTTCATGGTTGTTACGGTTGTAGTTGTTCGGTTGACATTCAAACATTGCTCATGGTATTCTGAAGCATCTGTCAACCCTGTTCCCAAGAATACCTGGAGGTCTTCATGAAGCGTATCTCCGCAGTCAGGCGTTTGATTGCAGTACTGGTTCTTTCCCTTCTGTTCGCGGCAGTTTTGCCCTGGTCGGCCGTCTCGGCGAAAACGCTGGAGGAATGGCTGGCGGGATTTGATTTGGGCGACGTCTGGTTTGGAGACGATTTTGCCTACGATATCACCGATACCAAGGCCGTTTGGGAGCTGCTGATGCAGCCCATCACGGTTCTGGATGTCGGGCAGACCGAATCCGTCTATCCGCTGGATGCTCCCGGCGGAAACAAAGTGAACAAAGATAAGCTGGGCGGCTTTATCAACGGCGCGTCCGCCGCGGTGCATGTGCTGGGCGAGGATCAGGACGGCTGGACGATGATCGAGGGCATTGATTACTATAACCGCGTGATTCGCGGGTATGTGAAAACCAGCCTCCTCAAAGAGGTGACGCCCGATCCGCATTACGGCATCGTGGTGGATAAGCTGAATCAGCGGATGTATATTTTTATCGACGGCGAACTTTTCACGTCGATTGCAGTATCCACGGGCTTGCCCAACGACAAACAGCCCTATAATGAGACCGCCGCGGGCGAGTACCTGATGATCAGCCCCAGCGGCGGCTTTGATGCCGAGGGCATGTGGTGCGACATGGCCATTCGCTTCAATAACGGAGACAAGATGCATCTCGTACCCGGCATTTTCCGCGCCGACGGATCGCTGGACTATTCGCGCTTTGAGCCGCTGCTTGGGCAAAAGGCCAGCCATGGATGTATCCGTGTGGCGCGCATCGCCAATGAAGACGGCGCGAATATGCTGTGGATCTGGAACACCCTGCGGCCTGTGATCAATTCCGGCAGCTACCCCAAGCTCCTGATCTGGGACGACTGGGGCCGTGAGGTTCCGTATCCCGACGACGATATGCTGCTGTACTACAACCCCAACAACGGGCGGAATTACCATTCCGATGAGTACTGCTCGGCTGTCAAAGACCGTTATCTGCCGCTTACGGCGTTTACCTATGCAGAGCTGGACGAGGGCTTTTACAAAACGCTGACGCCCTGCCCATACTGCACCACGGTCAAGCGCAAGTCCGAAATTGATCTGGATAACCTCAACCGCGGCGCGATCACCCAGGAAGAGTACGACAGGCGGCAAGCGGTTCACGATGCGGTGAACGAACCGCCTTCGGATACCGCCGCGTCTCTGGACGACGTGGAAATCACCATCTCAAATTCCGGCGACTGATCATTCCGGCGCCCAGCCGCGTAGGGGAGGAATCGCTCTGAACCAGTTTATGGAAAAGCTCAACAAATGGAATGCGCAGATGAACGGCCTGCCCCGCATTCTGTGGCTGGTGACGCTGACGCTGTTTGCAACCTGGTTATTGTTGATTGCGGCCCCGTATGTGTGGCCGTTTATCCTGGCATTTTTGCTTTCCCGCCTGCTTTCGCCGGCGGTTTCCTTTTGTGTCAACCGCTGCAAGCGCATCAAGCTTCATCGTGGACTGATTACGCTGATCAGCATGATTCTGCTGTTGGGCATTTTGGGTACGGCAATCTTCGCCCTGGCAAGCCGCCTGATCCGGGAGCTCATCCAGCTATTGCAAAACACCCCGCAGTTTGTGAACTGGCTTACGGATACTGTCATGCCGTATCTGCGGGATTTATACCAGAGCTATTCCGACGTCCTGCCCGATACGGTGATGAGCTTCTTCGATGATGCCGTAGCGACGCTCTCAAAAAACGCCATTGAATTTGCCGGAACGCTGTCGGGCATCATTACGGGCGGCGCGCTGATAACGGCCGTAGGATTACCAACAGCGCTTCTGTCCGTTGTACTGACGATTATGAGCACCTATTATATGACTGCGGACAAAGAGCGGATCACCGCCTTTTTTGCCAAAACCTTCCCCGAACCCATCCGGCGGCATAGCGGTATTCTGAAACGAAACCTCGTGCGTTCGCTGTTTGGGCAAATCAAGAGCCAGTTGTTGGTTTCAGCGATCATTACGTCGTTTTTGATGATCGCGTTTGTGGTCTTCGGGATTCGCTACGGGCTCCTGCTGGGCTTCTTCATCGGCCTGGCCGACGCGCTTCCGGTGGTCGGTGCCGGACTGTTTTTAATACCTTGGGCCATCGTGGAGCTGGTTATGGGTCATTACGCGATGGCCGCGTTTTTCGCCGTGGCCTATATCTGCGTCATCATCATCCGCCAGATCGCCGAGCCGCGCATCGTAGGCCGCAACCTGGGGCTGTACCCGCTGGCGACGATGATCGCCATGTATGTCGGCTTCCGGCTTCTGGGCATCCTGGGGCTGATCGGCGGGCCGGTACTGCTTAACCTCCTGCGTGTGGTGCTGGAGGCCGACAAGGCAGCCCGTCAATCCAACGCCCCCCCGGCGGCAATTCCCAGGGAAACGGAAGAACCCAAAAAGAAACCTGCCAACGGTTCGAAGAAGAAATAACAAATCATAGTAAAAAACCCCGCCGTTTGGCGGGGATTTTCAAACTATAATTTTACAGCTGCCGCGAATAGTTCGGGCTTTCCTTGGTGATGGAAATATCGTGCGGATGGCTTTCCTGCAGCCCTGCGTTGGTGATGCGGATGAACCTGCCGTTCTCGCGCAGGGCGTCAATGGTTTTGGTGCCGCAGTAGAACATGCCCGCGCGTAAGCCCCCGACCAGCTGGAACACAGTCTCGGACAGCATGCCCTTGTACGGCACGCGGCCCTCCACGCCCTCGGGAACGAGCTTGGGTCCGCTCTCCTGGAAGTAGCGGTCGGCCGAGCCGTGGGACTGCTGCATCGCGCCGATGCTGCCCATGCCGCGGTATACCTTGAAGCTGCGGCCCTGATAGATCTCCATGTCGCCGGGGCTTTCGTCCACACCGGCCAGAATGCTGCCCAGCATCACCGCGTGTGCGCCGGCTGCGATGGCCTTGGGGATATCGCCGGAGTACTTGATGCCACC
>DAIOVG010000125.1:0-8426 GCA_036759125.1 Candidatus Limiplasma sp. | reverse complement strand
CCGTTCCGGGATTGGAATCATGAGCGATCATCGGCTTTGCGGAAGTGGCGAAGATATCCGTACAGCTGGCTCCGACGACAGCAAAACGTTTGTTCACGCTGGGTGCCTCAATACAAGCGGTACAGAGAAACGACCTTGCCGAGTATCGTCACGTGTTTGGATAGAATAGGGGACATTGTCGAATTTTCGGGCTGCAAACGAATGTGCCCGTTTTCCCTGTAAAAGCGTTTCACGGTGGCTTCATCGTCAATCATGGCGACGACGATATCGCCGTTGTTGGCATCCTGCTGCTTTTTTACCACGACAAAATCGCCGTCGTTGATACCGGCTTCGATCATGCTTTCCCCGCGAACACCGAGTATGTAGTGCTCGCCGTCGCCTAAAAGCACGTTTGGGATGGAAATATACTCCTCAATGTTCTCGCTGGCAAGGATGGGCGTACCGGCGGTGACACGGCCAACGACAGGCACGGTAACAGTATCGATCGGCTGCATATTGTGGGGAAGTGAAATCGCGCGCGGTTTCATGGAATCGCGGGATATCATACCGCGCCGCTCAAGCCGCTTAAGGTGTGCGTGTACCGTAGAGGTAGAGCGTAGGCCGGTCGCCTCGCAAATCTCGCGAACAGACGGCGGATATCCTTTTGCTTTTACAACCTTGTTGATGTAGGCAAAGATTTTCTCCTGGCTTTCTCCGCGAGGATTGCTCATACCGACCACTTCCTTGCAAACATATGTTCTGTTAACAGCATATCACACAATGGCAATGTTTACAAGTTTAATTGTCAGATTCGTCTGATTCCATCAACTTTGTGTTGGCTGCGGCTTCACGCATGCGCTTATCGCTCATGCTGGCATAATGCTTGCGTGTGGTGTTGATATCAGAATGTCCGAGCGCCTCGGCAACCAGATAGATATCCTGCGTTTCCCGGTACAGATTGGTTGCGTATGTGGAACGCAGCTTATGAGGACTGAGCTTCTTCTTGAGCGGGACGACGATTCCTGCATATTTCTTGACCATCTTTTCCACGGCACGCTGTGTAATTCTGCGCCGCTGCATCGAGAGAAACAACGCATTCTCGTGACCTTCCAGGGGTTCAACTTCCATTCGTTCCGTAAGGTATGCCCTGAGCGCGTCCGCGGTTTCATCCGGAAAATAGACGATAACCTGGTTTCCGCCCTTGCGGGTCACCAACAGCGCATTGGTTTCAAAGTCCATATCCTGCATATCGATGCCAACGCATTCGCTCACGCGTATTCCAGTACCCAGAAACAGCATGATGATGGCAAAATCACGAACGCCGACTGATTTGTGATATGCCTGCTGGCGAGCCGTGAGCTGATCGCCGGTGGATACGGCGTCGATCAGGCGGTGCATTTCATCCGGTTCTAAGAGTAGAATGGGTTTTTTATGAATTTTGGGTAACGGTACTAGCGCGGCGGTATTGCTTGGGATGCGCTCGGTGCGGAACAGGTAATTGAAATACGAACGCAGAGACGAGAGCTTGCGCATTACGCCATAGGATTGGTTTTTGAGCATACGCTGCTGCTGATCGTCGCTGGAGCCTTCTTCCTTGAAATATAAGGTCAGGTACTCGGAATACATTTCAATATCCCTGGCTTTGAGGAGCGCGATATCGTCATCGGTCAATTCTGAGACGTTTTTATCGGCAAAAGTGGCCAGTTCCTTGCCTGCGAACGTAAAAAACGTGTTTAAATCGATTGTGTACGCAAGGCGGGTTAAAATACTGGAGGTTGTAAGCAAGCTTCGTATAAAATCGCTGCAGGAGCGCGGCAAAGCCGACAGCATGGAGCGTATCAGCAGCATGCGCTTTTGATCAACCTGTTCCTGATATCGTTTATCCGGCATGAAAACACCTCGGATCAATGAATGCTTTTTCGTATTTTGCCGATGCGGATTTGATCGAGCCAGTACTTCAAGCTATTCCGGCGTTGAAAACCTAGTCGTGACAGCAGTTCTCCAATATGGCTAAGAATGATGAATTTGATACGTAACTATTCGTTAAAGTATTCTTTAGCGAATAGTTAATTAGAGTATATCACAGAACAAAGCCCTGTCAAGGGTGATACTGTTACACTGAACTTTGCCAAGCACCGATTCCCCTATCCGGTCAAATCACGTCTGGGAATAACAAAAAAAGTGGCGAAGCCACTTTTCAAGTTTGGATTGGATTGTTCAGCCTTCCTGGGGAGCGTCGACGGGGCACACATCAGCGCATGCACCGCAGTCGATGCACTTATCCGCGTCGATTTCGTACTTGGTATCTCCTTCGGAAATCGCATCCACAGGACACTCCGGCGCGCACGCGCCACAGCTGATGCAGTCGTCATTGATTTGATATGCCATACTGTCACCTCCAATGATTAGCTATTTACGAGATCATCATAGCATGGGAAAAGCTCATTTGCAACATAAAGGATGTTAATTCTTGCCGCCCTCATTGCGAAGCGCCTTCGCAACTTCGTCCTGCCAGTCCTCAGTTGCGGCGCTGCCGTCGGCAATTTCTTCGGACAGGGGTTCCTGCTCGTAGACTGCTTCTTCGGCCGGGAAGGTTAAGTCAACCTCATCCTGAACGTCGATGTCATCAACATCCTCGTCGTCCGTCAGCTGTATTTCGGCATCGGCATCGTCCGAGCTGATGACCTCTTCTCTCAGTGCGGGCTTGAGTTTGCGCTTGGGTTCGGCCGGAGCTTTCGCGCGGCCCCCTTCCCTATCCATCTTAAACCACACGATGCTTTCCAGCGGATAGGTGTTGATCTCGTTGGAATCGGCACGGTGAATGCGCACGGTGACGGTTTCCTTCAGAATGTTCAGGTCGATCACGGTTCCAAAGCCGTCCGGCGTCTCCACGTCCTTGCCTAGCTTTGGCATACGCTTGCGGGTTTGTACGTAATTATCGTCTTCGTACTTCAGGCAGCACATCAGCCGTCCGCAGACTCCGGAAATTTTGGTCGGATTCAGCGAAAGGTTCTGCTCCTTGGCCATCTTGATGGAAACCGGCTGGAAATCACCCAGGAAGGTACCGCAGCAGATGGGAAGCCCGCACGGACCCAGCCCGCCGATCATCCTGGCTTCGTCGCGGACGCCGATCTGGCGCAGTTCGATGCGCGTATGGAAAACCGATGCCAGATCCTTGACCAGCGAGCGGAAGTCCACGCGGCCATTGGCCGTAAAATAGAACACGAGCTTTGAATTATCAAAGGTCTGTTCCACAGACACAAGCTTCATTTCCAGCTGATGCTCGTCTATCTTACGGTGACAGATGTCAAACGCTTTCTTCTCAAACGCTTCGTTTTCGTGCATGTGATCGATATCCTCTTCCGAGGCGATGCGCAGGATGGGCTTGAGCGGCGAATCCAGCAGCTGCTCGTCGGTCTCCCTCATGCCTGTGATCACCTGCCCGAAGGTCTGTCCGCGCGCCGTATCGACGATTACAAAAGCGCCGGGGTTGGGCCAAAGCTCACCCGGATCAAAATAAAACAGTTTTCCGGCGTTTTTGAAACGCACGCCTACGATCTTTGCCATTTATTCTTAGCCTCCAATAGTTTCCCCGTCAACTGATCAATGTTGGATTGCCAGTTGACGTTGGACATCTTTCGTTTTCTGGTTTCAAATACCTGACACGTCAGGTCGACCAGATCTGTTATCGTCGCCTTTGCAATCGCGCCACTCCATGGCGTTGCCTTGAGGACGTCTGCCGGGAGCAGGCCGGACTTGACCAGCATACACTGCTGCAGATAGCGCTCCAGCCGCAGCATGATGGTGTCTGCGTTTGCGGCCAGATCCTTGAGCATTGTGGAACAGCGAACCGCGTCCCGCGCGGTGGATACATTGAGCAGCTGCCGAAGCGCTGTTTCCTGCGCGCCGTCTGGCTCCTCGCTAAGGATAGCAAGAGCCTCCCCCACGTTGCCCCCGGAAAGCGTGACCGCGCGCGCTGCGGCGTCTTTGGGGTAATTGAGCTTTGCCAGATGCTCCGCCAAGACATCCGCCGGCCATGGCGTGAGCTTGAAAATGGAACAGCGGGACTGGATGGTATCCAGCAGCGAGCTCATATCATGCGATAGTAGAAAATAGATTACGTTGGTGTCTGGTTCTTCCAAGGATTTGAGCAGGCAATTTTGCGCCTGTGGCGTCATGCTCTCGGTAGGCTCGATGATCACGATTCTTTCCCGGCCGTCCAACGAGTGCATGGCCGATTGGCAAACCAGATCCCGGATGCGGTCAACGGGGATGGCTTTTCCATTGACCGGAGCAATTTCTGAAACAGAGGAGTGCCTGCCTTCCGCGACGGCGCGGCACTGGCTGCACTCTCCGCAGGGTTTCCCATCTTTTTCACACAGGAGTATGCTGGCAAGATACCTGGCGAAGGTTTTCTTGCCGACGCCCTGCGGACCTGCAAACAAATAGGCATGCACCTGCCGGGATGCCTGAAACTGATCAATCAGACGCCCGTATTTAGCACCGAGCCGCCGATAATCCATAAACGCGGGCATTGCGCCCGCGC
The DNA here is from genome assembly GCA_036759125.1 of Candidatus Limiplasma sp. Taxonomy (GTDB): domain Bacteria; phylum Bacillota; class Clostridia; order Christensenellales; family Aristaeellaceae; genus CAXXOK01. The sequence continues at coordinate 3,901 of DAIOVG010000125.1, read as the reverse complement.
TGTCAGCCACACCGGACAAATGCGATACCTTCTTTACTAAAACTTCATAAACTCGTCGACCGTGAGTACAAATACAGTCGCGCCGCCGACCATAACCTCAAACGGAAACGGCGTATAGGTTCCTGTGGAATTGACCATCGGCGAAGGCGATGAAGTGACCTGTTTATGACTTTTGCAGATTTTCTCGATCAGCCCTATGGCGCTCTGAGTTAGCTTATCTTCAACGCCGACGAGCAAGGTGGTGTTTCCAGAGCGTAAAAAGCCGCCGGTCGTTGCCAGTTTCGTAACGCGGAATCCTTCGGTCATCAATTCATTGATGAGTCGCTGCGAATCCTCATCCTGCACGATTGCGACGATTAGCTTCATACGTTTCCCTCCAATACTATGCTCTGTTTCAGTGTACCCTATCATGCCGTAAAAATCAATCCTTAATCAGTTACACGGTGCTCAGACTCGCGTGGATAAATCGGAGATGATGATCAAAGTCTTGCAAACATAAGCCTTCTTTGCTATAATACTGAATTGGCACATCCTTGCACCGCACAAAAGATGCGATGCCATATGTCCAAGAGGAGGTGAAAGCATGAATAGGTACGAGCTAACCTATATCATCAACACAGCACTGGAGGAAACCGCCCGGAAAGAGCTGATTGAGAAGTTCACGGAACTGATCAAGCAGAACGGCGGTGAAATCGAGAAGGTTGATGAAACGTGGGGCAAGCGCCGCCTGGCATATCTGATTGACGATATGCAGGAAGGCTATTACGTTTTAACGACGTTTAGTGCCACGGGAGAACTGAACAAGGAAATTCAGCGTAATCTTGAGAACAACGATATGATTATCCGTTATCTCATCATCAAACTGCTGGATAAAAAGCAGAGCGTCAAGCCCAGAGCCGTCCGGCCGGCACCGGTTCCCGTTCCCGCTCCTTTGAAAGAAGAAGTGCAGGAAAAAGCGGAGCCCGCCGTTGAAGACGCTGAGGCGAAACCTGCCGCGGAAGTAGAAGCAGAAACTGCAGAACAGACCGAATGAGGACGGTAATGCGTAATGAATAAGCTGACCATCATCGGAAACCTGACGCGCGATCCGGAAACCCGTACCGTTGCATCGGGCAGTACTGTATGTTCCTTCACACTCGCGGTCAACCGCCGCCGCTCATCGCAGAATAACAACCAGCCGGATGCGGATTTCTTCCGGGTATCGGCCTGGAACAAGCTTGGCGAGGTCTGCCAGCGGTATCTTGCCAAAGGTCGCAAGGTATGCGTGGTAGGCAATGTTTCGGTTTCCAGTTATGAAGCGAAGGACGGAACTACCCGTTTCTCCCTTGACGTGTATGCCGAAGACGTCGAATTCCTGTCCCCCCGTTCCGAAGGCTCGGCAGGCGGTGGCGCTTATGCCCCGTCCGACGCTGATGATTCCGGCTCGAACAGTGGCTTCCAGGAAGTCGACGACGACGATCTGCCGTTTTAAACGCTGAAAAAAGGAGGCTCCCCCATGTCTGATGATCGTTCCGACAGAAGGCCCCGGCCGCGCGGCCGCAAACCGCGCCGCAAGGTATGCGCTTTCTGCGTGGATAAAATCGAGTATATCGATTACAAAGATGTCAACCGCCTGCGCCGCTTCGTCAATGAACGCGGGAAGATTGTTCCCCGCCGGATGAGCGGCAACTGCGCCAAACATCAGCGTCAGCTAGCAGAGGCCATCAAACGCGCACGTGCCATCGCGTTGATGCCCTACTCGGTAGACTGATTCATAAATCAAACAGACCGCAGGCAATTACCTGCGGTTTTTGTTTGCGCGCCAATTTCATGGATTGACAAATATTTTACAACTATATATACTCTGCTATGAATCGAAATGCCAAATATTAACTAACATAAAATGGAATACACTATGATTTGGAGGCAAGCTATGAGAAGTTTGATCATACGGAAGCATGCTTTGTCTGTTTGCATATTTGTAATTATTTACCTGTTATTTAGCTTAATAACTATAACAACGGCTTGTGCCGAAGTGTTGATACAGACTGTTGATTTCGAAGTGGACGGCGCTGGATATTCGGTGACCGGGGGCCCGCTTGTTACTTCCGTAGACGACATTTGGACAAGAGTAAATGGTTCTGAAGCTGGAACGACGTTTTCTCCAATGGACGCATTCACGGATTATCAGGGCTCGTATTACTTTTATGGAGAAGATACGGATAACGGACTGGGTACCGCCGATACGCCTGCTTATGTGACGCTGGATGCGATCGATGTATCCGGCTATCGGTATCTGAAAGTCAGCCTGCTGGTTGCCGCGAAAGATAGTTCCGGCGCGGTATATGAAGCGACCGAGTACTTAAAAGTCCAGTATGCATTTGATGGCGGTGCTTATACTTCGCTGGCACAGTATATTTCCGAGATCAATAGCGAATATTTATCAGAGGACTCTGATGCTGATGGAACCATCGACGGTGGTCAGGTAACACATGCTTTTCAAGAGTATACCTATAATATTCCCTCGTTTGGCGACAGTCTGCAGATTCGTATCGCCTGTAACAGCAATAGCGGAAATGAAGAGATGGGCTTTGACAATATCCGGATATCGGGTACCGCAAGCACAGATCCAAGCTATGAGGCCACCATCAGTCCGCTGAACAAAACATTCAATAAAGCCATTCAGGGATATGGTATCCGTACACCGCAGGTATTTACGGTGCAAAATACCGGGACTGGAACGATCACTGCACTTTCGGCTTCTTTACAGAGCGGTGCGAGTTTTGAAATCAGCTCAGCGTTGTCTGCCGCCAGTATTTCAACGGCACATACAGCAAGCGTGTCAGTCCGCCCAAAAACCGGTCTCTCGGTGGGGACATATACAGACACGCTGACCATTACAGGGAATACTGGAATCTTGCTCACTGCCAATCTATCGTTTACAGTAACAGCGCCGTATACTGGCACGGTATTAGGACCAGGAGATATCGTCATCCTAGAATTTAACGGCAATGGAACGGACGGGTTCACCTTTATGCCGCTTGTCGATCTGATAGCCGGTACAGAGATCAACTTTACGGATTTTGGCTGGAACGCAACAATAAACTCTTTCCATACCGCTGAGGATGGCAATACTCTTGGCGGTGGGAATATGATTACTTATAAAGCGCCTACTGCTATTTCAGCAGGTACTTTGATCCGCCAAGATTCAGCCAACACGGGCGGAGCCGCATTTACGGAAACAACTGATTACAGCCGGTATAATTATAATAACTTAAATTATATAAATTCTTTTATCACAACATCTGCGGGCCATGATGGATTAATTGCATTTCAGGGACTTTCGGTAGAACCTACATTTCTATTTGCTGTTCAAACGGGTCATTGGGGTTCTGAATCAGAGTACTACTACTGGTCCGATTTACCCACCGGGCTTACAAACGGTGTGAATGCCCTATATCTACCCGACTTAACCTCAGGGACCGATTTGACAGTAGATGACGGATTCTATTCTGGGCTGAGTACAGAGACGACTGCCGAGGACTGGAGCACACGCGTGTCAACGCTCAGCAACTGGACAACGCTTGCAAGCGGTACAGCTCCCACACTACTATATCCCGGGAGTTATCATGTCACCGCACCTTCTTATACATATACCGCAACAGTCAGTCCGACCAGTAAAACCTACACGGCTGCGACAGCCGGGTACGGTGCACAGACCGCGCAGGAGTTCACGGTGACCAACACGGGTACAGGCTCGCTGACAAACCTGAGCGCAGCGCTGACGACCGGAACGAGCTTTGAGATCAGCACGGCGCTATCGGCTACCACCGTCGCGGCATCCGGCACGGCGACGGTCAGCGTTCGCCCGGTGACCGGGCTATCTGCGGGAACATATACCGACACGCTGACCATTACCGGG
>DAIOVG010000124.1:6900-8606 GCA_036759125.1 Candidatus Limiplasma sp. | reverse complement strand
CCGCAGGGCAGCCAACCTGATCCGGGACGGCGAAACCGTCGCCTTTCCCACCGAGACCGTATACGGCCTGGGCGCAAACGCGCTGAACGCGGACGCGGTGCTCAAGATCTTCGCCGCCAAGAACCGCCCGGCAGATAACCCGCTCATCGTGCACGTACACAGCGCCGAAGCAGCGGAGCCGCTCTGTGAGGTATCGGACGACGCCCGCAAGCTGATGGCCGCCTTCTGGCCGGGGCCGCTCACGCTGCTCCTGCCAAAGAAACCCGTCATCCCGGCCGTGACCAACGCGGGGCTCAATAGCGTCGCCGTCCGCATGCCGGATCACCCGGTGGCGCTCAAGCTGCTTACCCAAAGCGGCCTGCCCATTGCCGCGCCGAGCGCCAACCGCAGCGGCAGGCCAAGCCCCACCACCGCCATGCACGTGTGGGATGATATGCAGGGCCGGATTCCCATGATTCTGGATGGCGGCCCCTGCCGCGTGGGGCTGGAATCCACCGTGCTCGACATGACGGGGGAAACCCCGGCTATCGTGCGTCCCGGCGGCGTAACGCTGGAGATGCTCAAGGCCATACTCCCCGGTGTGCACGTGGCTGAAACCGCCATGCGCCCCCTGCAGGCGGGGGAGACCGCGATCAGCCCCGGCATGCGGCATACCCACTACGCGCCCAAGGGCGAGCTGACGCTTGTCGAGGGCGAACCGGGCAAGGTGGAGGCCGCCTGCAAGCGGCTGTACCGCCAGGCAAAGGCCGACGGCAAAGCCGTTTGCCTGCTGGTCAGCAAAGAACGGCTGCCTGTTTACGAGGGGTTTGCCACCTACGCCCTGGGCAGCCTGCAAGCGCCCGAGACCATCGCCCATACGCTGTTTGCGGCCCTGCGGCAGATGGACGACGACGGTATGCAGGTGATCATCTGCGAGGCGGTGGAGGCATCTGGCATCGGCCTAGCGGTCATGAACCGCCTGCGCCGCGCCGCGGACTTCCGCGTCGTCAGGGCCTGAACACATCACAACCAATCAAGCGACCCATTCCATACGGAGGAGGAAACGCACCATGAACGATATTCAACTCGATATTACCCCCTTTGAGGAGAAAATCTCGCTGCACAGCTACCTGAAGGATCAGCTGAAGTTCCCGTTTTATTACGGGGCGAACCTGGATGCGCTGTACGATGAGCTAACAAGCATCGAAGAGCCGCTGGCCATCGCCCTCACCTATCACGATCACCCCATTACCGGACACGAGCGCTATATCCCGCGCATGGTGGAGGTCTTCAAGGCTGCGGCGCAGGATAACTATAATATCAGGCTGACCCTTCGGGAGGCCGAAACGAAGTAACAGGAGGAACCTTTCATGATTATAGACGGAAAACTGTGGGTAGGCACGGCGGAGCATACGCCCGTGTGCCTGGAGCCGAAAATGGCCAACCGCCACGGGTTGATTGCCGGTGCGACCGGCACGGGCAAGACCATCACGCTCAAGGTGATGGCGGAAGGGTTTTCCGCCATGGGGGTGCCGGTATTCGTCAGCGATATCAAGGGCGATCTCTCCGGCATGGTTCGCCCCGGCGAGAACACCGACGCCCTGGCCGCAAGGCTGTTCGCCACGGGCGTGGACCGCTTCTCCTTTGCATCCTTCCCCACGGAATTCTGGGATGTCTACGGCGAGCAGGGTTACCCGGTGCGCACCACCGTTACCGAAATGGGGCCG
>DAIOVG010000124.1:0-6890 GCA_036759125.1 Candidatus Limiplasma sp. | reverse complement strand
CAGGCTTTTGAGCCTGAACGAAACGCAGGCAGGCGTCTTGAATATGCTCTTTCGCATCGCGGATGACGAGAACATGCTGCTGCTGGACCTCAAGGACCTCAAAGCCATGCTCGTCTACGCCGGGGAGAACGCCGACCGGTATACCCTGAACTACGGCAACATCGCCAAGGCTACCATCGGCGCTATCCAGCGTGCCGTGGCGGTGCTGGAGGATCAGGGCGGGGACCAGTTCTTTGGCGAACCCGCGCTGGAGATTACCGACTGGCTGCGCCAGGACGAGGAAGGCCGCGGTGTGATCAACATCCTCGCCGCCGACAAGCTGTTCCGCAACCCCCTGATGTACTCCACCTTCCTTTTGTGGATGCTCTCCGAGCTTTACGAAACCCTGCCAGAGCAGGGCGACAGCGATAAGCCCCGCATCGTGTTCTTCTTTGACGAGGCGCACCTCTTGTTTAACAACTGCCCCAAAACCCTGATGGACAAGATCGAGCAGATCGTCCGCCTGATCCGCTCCAAGGGCGTGGGCGTGTACTTTGTCACCCACAACCCCGCCGATGTGCCCATGAACATTCTGGGGCAGCTTTCTAACCGGGTGCAGCATGCCCTGCGCGCCTTTACGCCCCTGGATTTGAAGGGCGTGAAGGTCGCCGCCGAAACCTTCCGCCAGAATCCCGCGTTTGATACCGAGGAGGCAATCACCAAGCTGGGCACGGGCGAAGCGCTGGTTTCGTTCCTGGATCCAAGCGGCGCACCGCACATGGTGACCCGCGCGCTGATTCTGCCGCCCCAGAGCATGATGGGCGCTATTGATCCGGCCCTGCGCAAGACCTTTATCGATACCGGCGCGTTTGCCGGTGTGTACGATATGCCCATCGACCGACAGAGCGCGTACGAATACCTGGCCGCGTCCATGAACCTGGGCCGCCAGGCCGCGCCTGCCCCTGCTCCGGTGGAGACCGCGCCCGCGTTCGTTGCCGCGCCGGTTGCCCCCGCCCCGCAGGCTGCCGCGCCGCAAGCGCCCTCCTTCATGGTGTATAATCCGGCGACCGGCGGCTATCAGGCGCGGGAGATTCCCGCCATGGCCGCCGTGCAGGAGGCCGCCCCCGCGCAGGCCGCCCCGCTGGTGCAAAGCACGCAGCAAAGCGTGCTGGTGCTCGACCCCACCACCGGGCAGTATGTGCGCAGGGATATGACCCTGGTGCTCGACCCCGCCACAGGCCAGTACGCGCCGGTGCTGTCGGAGGAGGAGCAAAAAGCCGCCGCCAAAGCCCAGAAGGAGCAGCTCAAAGCGCAGCGGGATGCCGAAATGCTGGCCCGCCGCCAGCACATGGATGAGCTGCGCGAGGAGCGCGCCCAGCGCGCCCGCAAAAACGACAGCATTCTGGGCCGTGTACAGAACACCGCCATCAATACCGCCACGCGCACCGTGATCAGCCAGCTCACGCGGGGCATCCTGGGCGGATTGATGGGCAAGAGGTAATTTTCTACAACGAAAACCCCTTCACACGAGCAATTTCCATGTCTTTTGCCTGTGTGAAGGAAACTGAAGGAACGCCATCGCCCTTGTGGCACTGGGCTATCATGGGAGGAGGATTTTCGGATGCCAAGATACCAGTATAAGTACAGGAAACCGCAGAAGCGGAAAACACGGCCGCTGCGCGTGGTGCTTGTGATTTTACTGCTATTGCTGCTTGCGTATCCGTTTTTCGAGGCGTTTCATATCAACGTCGAGGAGCATACGACGAACCTGAAAAGCCTGCCCTCGGCGCTGCGCAATCTGAAAATTGTTTATCTGTCCGATATCCACCAAAACCTGTGGGACAGCCAGGCGCGTACCGACAAAATCGTGAAGATGGTCAACAGCCTGAGCGCCGATCTAGTGCTGCTGGGCGGCGACTACGCCTCGGATCCGGACAGCGCCATCGCGTTTTTTGAGAACCTGCCGCTTATCCAGGCGCGGCTAGGCGCGTTCGGCGTTCTGGGCAACAAGGATAGCTCGGAATCGTCCCTGGACGAGCGCAACCTGACCCAGGCCATGAAGGATGCCGGGGTCACTCCGTTGGTCAACGAGGTTGCCCAAATCAAGGTGGGGCAGGCCACCCTGTACATCGCGGGCGTGGGCGATCTGCAATCGGGCAGAACGGACCTTGAAGCCGTCGCCTCGCAGGTGAGCGCGGATGATTTTGTCATCCTGCTTGGGCACAGCCCGGATATCCTGAGCGACGCGGTTGACTATGTTGACAAAAACGGCAAAACTCACTGGTTTGATCTGGGATTATTCGGCCATACCCACGGCGGGCAGGTGACGCTGTTCGGCCAGCCCCTGCTGGGCGCTTTCAAGCCCCTCACCTCGACGCGCTACCTCTCCGGCTGGATCACGGAAAACCGTGCGGAGATCCTGATCTCCAACGGCGTGGGCACCTCCAACCTGCCGATCCGCCTGTTCGCCCCCGCACAGATACACTTGATACGGCTAAGGTAACTCGCCTGATTTTAAGAACTGCATATACATGATTTGCTGTTAAAGAGCATTCCATACAACTTCACAGAATAGCATTTCCTTAATCACAATCCTAACAAACACAGAAGATCCAGCGTTTACATAATAACGATAAGAGCCACCTTGTATAATTATCCAAAAATTATCCCCATTGTCATATATTCGTTGAAACAGCCGACAGCCAATTTCCGGGAGAATAGTATCACTAACAGGATTATTGAACTCGTAATACTCTTGGGGGGACATTTGGGGTATAAAACTGTATGTAAGATATGAAGGAGCACTATAGGCTTTCGTACCTGTTTCATATTGTATATGACATAATGCGAATTTCTGAATGACATTCTCTATTCGTTTATTTTCAAGTTCTATTGAAACTTGTCCATTCGTATGTTTGGTAAGTCTATCAAGTATTCTTGCCTCCATAAAAGCCCAGTTTGTGTACCGAGACTCGATTTTTCCTAATAATTCCTCTGTATTCGTTGCATCTAGCATAACTAAGTAATCAATAAGGAAGGCAACAAATTGCTCGTCTTTCGAGTATTTGTTATTGCATTCTTCACATGCAGGAACAACGTAGAGATTTTCAGGATATGGCTTATTTAGAAAAACTTTTGCGGGTATATGATCTACGGTGTTTGGAAGTGCATCACAGTAAACACAATTTCCTTTCAATCGTTCATCGCTAAATTCGTTATAGTATTTCATTCCACAGCACCTCAGTAATATCTGGCGGACAAATTAATGAGATTTTCTCGATACCAATCCTACACGATAGATTACGGTTTATTTGTTTCGTGAATAATGAGACCGAAGGCGTAGTTGTGCTGTGTTATGGGTAAAGTGATACTGTAAATCTGCCAAATAATGAATGATACCGACGTTAAGGCTGGCATTGGGAGCATTGATAGTCTATTTCGCCGAATTGCAGCTTACCACGCCGCGCTCGGCGTCGAGGGTGACCACCGTGCCGGATTTGAGAATCCTGGTGGCGTTTTTCGCGCCGATAATCACGGGCAGGTCGAGGCTCATGGCGGCGATGGCGCCGTGGCCGTTTTGGTCGCTGTCCTCCAGCACCAGGCCGGAGGCCTTTCGGATCAGCGGCAGCAGGGCGTTGGTCGTCTGGGCCATCACCAGGATGTCGCCCTGGCGGAAGGTGTCCAGCGCCTCCTGCTCCGACTGGCACACGCACAGCGGTGCGCAGACGCTGGAACGGCTGATGCCGCTGCCTGTAACCAGAATATGCCCGACCACGTGCACCTTCATCAGGTTCGTCGTCCCGCTGATGCCCAGCGGCACGCCAGCGGTCATCACCACAACCTCGCCGTCGTGTAAAAGCCCGGCCTTCTCACCGGTATCCACAGCGCGCTCGAACAGGTCGTCGGTGTTGTAGGCTTCCTCCATAATTAGGGGAATCACGCCCCAGCTCATGTTAAGCTGACGGCGGACGCTTTCGTCCATCGCGCAGCAGATGATGGGGCAGTTGGGCCGGTATTTGGAAAGCATCCGCGCGGTATGGCCGGATTTGGTCACGGCGATGATCGCCGCCGCGCCCAGATCGTGCGCGCTGGTGACGGCGGAATGGCTGATGGCGTTGGTCACATCCGGCGCGCGGTTGCCCTCGCGCTCCTGAAAGCGCTTAACGTAGTTGATGTCGGCCTCGGTGCGCGCCGCGATGCGCGCCATGGTTTTCACGGCTTCTACGGGGTACAGGCCCGCGGCGGTCTCGCCCGAAAGCATGATGGCCGAGGTACCGTCGTAGATCGCGTTGGCAACGTCGGTCGCTTCGGCGCGGGTCGGGCGGGGGTTGTGCATCATGCTGTCGAGCATCTGCGTGGCGGTAATCACGGGCCGCCCGGAGGAGTAGCCCTTGTGGATGAGCCGCTTCTGAATCACAGGCACGTCCTCCAGCGGAATTTCCACGCCCAGGTCGCCGCGCGCCACCATAATGCCGTCGGACACGCGCAGAATCTCGTCGATATTGTTCACGCCCTGGAGGTTTTCAATCTTGGCGATGATCTTGGGATCCTCGCCATCCTCCAGCCCCAGGAGCTTGCGGATTTCCAGAATATCCTCAGCGCTGCGCGTGAACGACGCGGCGATGAAATCGACGTGGTTTTGCATGCCGAAGCGGATGTCCAGCACATCCTGCTCGCTTAAAAACGGGATGTTGATATGTGCGCCCGGCACATTGATGCTTTTGTGATCGCTGACAAGCCCGGCGTTTTCCACCCGGCAGATGATATCACTGTCCGCAATCTCGGTGACGGTCATGGAAATCAAACCATCGTCCAAAAGCACCATATCGCCGGGGTGCAGGTCCCGCCAAAGCGTAGGCCAGGTGATGGACACCTGCGTTTCGTTGCCCGGCACCGGGCGCGCGCACAAGCGGAACAGCTGCCCTTTCTTGAGCGCAACCTGCTTTGCTTCAAACGTGCCGACGCGGATTTCCGGCCCCTTGGTATCCAGCATCAGGGCAATGGGCAGGTTCAGCTCTTCCCGCAGCCGCTTCACCCGCTCCATGGTTTTGCCGTGGGTTTGATGTGTGCCGTGGGAAAAATTGAGCCTGGCAACGTTCATGCCTGCGCGCATAAGCTCGCGCAGAATATCGTCGTCCGTGGTGGACGGGCCAAGTGTGCAGATGATTTTGGTTTTAATCTGAGCCATGCGCAATCCTTTCAGGGATCGGGTCAGGGTGTTTCCAGTTTCAATAGATAGTCCTTCACGTCCAGGCCGCCGCCGTAGCCCACCATTTTGCCGTCCGCGCCGATCACGCGGTGGCAGGGGATAAAGATGGGCAGGGGGTTGCGGTTGTTGGCCATGCCCACGGCCCGCGAGGCGTTCGGCTTGCCGATCGCCTTGGCTACGCCGCCGTAGGACAGGGTGTGCCCGTAGGGAATGTCCCGCAGAGCGCTCCAGACGGTCTGCTGAAATGCGGTGCCCTCCGGGGCCAGCGGCACGGAGAAGGTTTTGCGCCTGCGGCTGAAATAATCATGCAGCTCCTGGGCGGCCTGATTGAGCAGCGGGGTTTCCTGCTCCTGCTCGCCGTCGTTTGCAAATGCCTTCAGCCGCAGCTCTGTAAGCGCTCCATTTCCTTCCACGAGCGTCATTGCGCCAAGCGGCGTTTGGATGGTGAGAATGTTTGTCATGATAGCGCTTTCGTTTTGGTCATCGTCCAAAAGAGGGAGAAGGGGTACAAAAACAGCAGGACGGCAAAGCCCCCAAGCATGGCGTAGTCGCGCAGGATATGCGGGGAACCGTCCATGGAGAATTCTAGCATCACGCAGGCAGCCACCGTGAGCAGCGCCGCAACCCAGGTGAGGATCAGCCGCAGGTTCGCGCCTTTCAGGCGCAGGAAAACCACGAGGTAGCCGCCCATCATCACCAAAATACCCACGCCCAGGCCGATGTGCCCGGTCAAATCCAGCACATGGTTGATCGGCGATATCATCATCCAGAGAATCACGGCCATGATGGGCAGCATCGTCCACGCGGCGGTCACGGCATCGCGCGCGCCGTGGGTTTTGCCATAGCGGTGGCAGTAGATACCCAGCGCAATCAGGATGGACAAAAGCCCAAGCACCTGCTGTACGCGGATGAACACCATCACCATGTGGCCGTCGCTGCGCATGCTTTCAAACAGCACCTGCCCCGCGCCGTACAGCGCAAAGAACAGCATGGCTAGGTCGCCGCTGCGGCGGTTTTTGCGCAGCCGGAACCAAAACATCAGCCCGAGGATGAGCAGCGCGAAGATCGCCTCCAGGCGGAAAACCGCCAGCCTGTGCAGCTCCAGCGTCCCGAATGTTTCGTTAATGAATAAAAACGGCAGGCTTTGGGTCACTACGGCAGAGTCGATATTGCGGCCGATGCCAAGGCCGTCCGTCAGGCCCTCGGCCATGCGCAGCCCGAAAATCAGCACACCCAGCGGCAGCACCATGGCGTCCAGAAACGTGCGGAAATCAAGCCTAGTAAGCTTTGCCGCGAGCAGCGCGGCGAGGACAAGCCCAAGCAGCATCCCCGCCATGGAGTAGCCGCCGTCCCAGAAGTTCAGCATTTTCAGGGGTTGTTCCAGGGTTTGCATGAAGTAGTTGATGTTCGCCGCGCAAAAAAAGATGCGCGAAACAATAATCCCCAGGGGTATCCCCAGGATGCCGTAGAGCAGCACGGCGTCCGTACCGAACTGTGCTTTGCGGTGCAGCCATACGGCCGCGCCCAGGTAGCACAGTACGCTGATTCCCGCGACCAGGCCGTACAGGGAACCGGTGATGCCCAAAATGCTGAATGTCATGTCCATACCCCGTCAGTTGTCGATCGCCGACGCGAAGAAAATGACGTCGCTGAGGCTGCGGGTTTCATAGCTGCCCTTGTTGGAAAGCATCTGGTGGTTGAA
>DAIOVG010000123.1:0-8649 GCA_036759125.1 Candidatus Limiplasma sp. | reverse complement strand
GCTGGCGATATCCTCGCCGGGGACGCCAAAGCCCGCGCAGTCCCAGTCGATGGCGATGACGCGCCCGCCGGACACGAAGATATTTTCCGTCCAGTAATCCCGGTGGCAGAGCACCAGCGGCAGGTGCGCCATGGCCTGGAAGATGGAATCCACGTCGTTCTGAAGCTCGATCAGCATTTGCCGCAGGTGCACGGGGAGCGCACAATCGCTGGAACGCAGGTATTGGTATTCCACGGTGTCCGGCGTCCACTGGGAAAAGTCACGCCGCATATAGCCTGGATCCGAAAGGCAGGGAATGGCTTGCAGGCGAGCTGCCTGCTCATGGCAGCGCACCTGAAAGCGCCCCAGGGCATCGGCGGCCAGCGTGAGATCATCTAGTGTCAACGCCGCGCCGGAAACGCCTTCGACATAAGCCATATACAGGCGGTTTTCGTTTTCGCTTTCCTGCGCCTCATACAGCTGCGGGCAGCTGAATGCGTCCATAAACAGGGTATGGAACGGCGAGCGGAACAGGTCGTACTCCCTGCGCCAGGAGCCGGGATCGCCGGGACGTTCCCAGCGCTTCTGTGTTTTCTGTACGATGCGAAACGGCAACGCGCGCCCGTCCGTGGTTTGCGCGGTGCCGGAGAGCAGCTGCACGTCGCCAAGTGTTCCGCCGTGCAGCGGCGTTGCCGTAACGTCTGTGGATAGCACAGTCGTACCGAGCAGCTTTTGGGCGGCACGGCACAGCGCGGCCTGATCAATGGACGCCGGATTGGTTTTCATGGACCGGAATGGATTTTGGTTGGACACTTTATTCGTACCCCTCTTTTTCCCGTTCTTTGTTCCATTTGGCAACGGACTTGCCCCAGGCCCGCCGCTCGGCCTGGTATGCGGCTTTGGAGTTCAGGTAGCGGTTCTCGCGCTGCTGATCCAGATAGCTGTCCCAGCGCTCCTGCGACAGGGTGCCGTTGCGCAGGGCGGCCAGCACGGCGCAGCCGGGTTCGGTTTTATGCTTGCAATCGGAGAAGCGGCACTGGCTGAACAACGCTTCCACATCGGGGAAGGTGGTGGCAATGCCATCGTCCACGTCGAACAGGCCGAGCTCGCGCATGCCGGGGGTATCGATCACCATCGCGCCGCCCGGCAGCATGAACAGCTGCCGGTGCGTGGTGGTGTGGCGTCCGCGGCTGTCATCCTCGCGAATTTCCTTGACCTCCATCACGTCCTTTTGCATGAGCTGGTTGAGCAGCGAGGACTTGCCCACACCCGACATCCCCAGAAACACGACGGTCTGGCCCGGCTGCAGATATTGTGCCAGCGCTTCCAGACCCATTCCTGTGCGGCTGGATACGGCGTGTACGGGAACCTCCGGCGCGGCGGCGAGCACCTCGGCCATGGGCGTTTCCACATCGCTGACCAGATCGGCCTTGGTGAGGACGACCACAGGCCTGGCGCCGGATTGCCCGGTTTGCGTCAGGTAGCGCAGGATGCGGCCGACGTTGAAATCGTAGTTGAGCGACGACAGGATGAATACGGTATCGAAGTTGGCGGCCACCACCTGCTCCAGCACCGTTTTGGCGTAGCCAGCCGCGTGCCCGGACAGGTCTGCGCGGCTGAACTTGCTGTGCCGTGGCAGGAGCTTTGCAATCTGCGATATGCCGCTTTCGTTTCGTGCGAGCAGCACAAAATCGCCCACGCAGGGAAAGTCTGTACGCTCGGCGCTTTCGTAGTAGAATTTGCCCTTCAGCCGCGCGGTCACTTCGCCGTAGGCGGTCACGACGGTGTACTGCTCACGGCGCAGCTCGGTTACCCGTCCTGGGATCCAATCCCCGGGGGGTGTTTCGGTTTCCATATATCCATAGGTTTTTAGATCAATCATCCGGATGCTCCTTTAATTTTGGAATGCAAAAAGCCCGCGGGTCAAGCAGCCTTCTCAGCTGCTGATTTGCGGGCTTTGTTAATTTGAGTACGTTTGCACATACTCCGCTTACAGCATATTCATAGAAAGGGTCTTGCGAACGGCATGGCATACGCGCGTTTCTGCGCCTCTGCACGCCAAGATGTGCGGTTCTAGGTCAAAATCACCAAGCTCAGTTTTTTCATTACAACACATCCCCTTTCGATGGTGAAAATCATTCGTGGAACGGCATCAGTGTATAGGATAACGGGGGGTTCTGTCAACAACAACTGTATCCATGCAGGCCGTTACTGCATCAGGAAGGGGATGATGTGCTGCGCAGAAGCCGTGATTATGTGGGAGCCTTCCTGCAGCACGAGCTTTGCGTGAGGCACCAGCGCGGTCAGGCGTTTGGCGGCTGCCTGCACATCCATGGTCATGTCGCCGGTTCCGGCAAGGTAGAGCACGGGCATATCCAAATGCTTCATTTGTTCGTCTGTTACAACGCATAGCGCTCCGGTGTACGGCCTGAAATGCTCTGTGACCAACGCCATGAAAGCCAGGACTTCCTGTGGCAGTGCGGCATGGGCGGTCATGGTATCGCTGACGGCCTTCATGCCATCCTTCTGCGTATCGATATCTGCAACCTGCCGGATAAAGTCATTGCTGGGTTCCACAATGCCGGAAGCTGCAATCAGACCCAGCGCGGTGACCTTTGCCGGGTACGCGGCCGCAAACTGCAGCGCGATCCACCCGCCCATCGAGTTTCCGATGATTGCCGCTTTTGCAATGCCAAGCGCATTGAGTGTTTCATGCAGCCACCGCGCATGGTCGCCGGATTGAAAGTCCAGCCTGTATTCTGCGCTGTTGCCGGGTTCGCCGGGTATATCGACCGCTACCACATGATACAGCGATGCAAGTGCCGACATATCGCCAAGCCAAGCTGCGCTGTTGCTGCACGATCCATGCAGCAGAACAACGGTGGGCTTGTTCAAATCGCCAGCCTCCAGCACAAAGGTGTCGCCGTAGGCAGTAGCAACGGTTTTTTTGTGAATTGGCAGCATGTTTAGGATACCGTTATAAAAGGAACGGATAGCGTTGCGCCCCTCAATGGATTGAAATACACTTTGCTTCGTCATGTGCTTACTCCTTGGTCTGACTGAGATAGGTGTTTGTTAAGTCCAACACGGCGGCCGAAAACGGAAGATTGCCCCACAGGGTCAGCCTCACGATGGAGAGTTCGTCAATGTACTGTGTAAATAGCGAGGCGTTGCCGTACTCGGCCGGTTTGACGTTCATGGCGGCCTGGAGGGATTGGATCAGGCGCATGGCGTGGTCCAGGCCGACGACGGCAATATCCATCACTACAGATACTTTGGTACGCTCTGGCAGCGGCCCTGCCTGTGCTTTTCGCTGCGAAGGCGCTGTCTCCTCGGCAAAGCGGCTGAGCTCATGCCCGGATACGCGCCAGCTTTTCCCGAACTTGTTTGCCTGCAGCCGTCCTTCACGGATATAGCGCTGAATGGTTTTGGGATGCATGTGGAGCATCTCGGCGATTTGCGCTACAGAATAATAATCATTACGCATCATGAAACTCCTTATTATTACTAACAATAGTAATAATAAGGAATAATATACGATTTGTCAAGAGATTGTTTTGCTCGGTATGAAGTTGCGCCGGCAATCGGCATTGGATATAATGGACATATCTTGCACTTCCTTTGAAAACATAACCACAGAGAGAGTGATCGATATGAAAAAAGAGTATTCCAGCGTTCCGCCCTCTATGGAGAATATGGAAACCTATGGCTTTTCGTGGATGGATTTCGTAACGGCCATCCCGTCGCCGCTGTTTGTAGTGACGACCTACAAGCCGGACGGCACGCCCAACGCCTGCCTGCAGTCCTGGGCGACGTTTACGGGCAACAAGGACGGATTCTTCGCTATCCTGTCCGCGGTGTACAAGCAGGGGCATCTATATCAGACGCTTAAGGATACGGGCGTATGCGTACTCAACTTTCCCTCGCAGGACATTTACGACCGCTGCGTAGCCACCATCCGCAACAATCAATGGGAAGCAGACGAAATCGCAGCCTCCGGCTTGACGGCCGAGCCTGCGACCACCGTGAACGCCCCGCGCATTCAGGAGTGTTTTCTGGCGCTGGAATGTGAATACGTATGGGAGAAGGATCTCGCCGAGGGCAGCGACCACACGCTTTTATGCCTGAAGGTCAGAAACATCTGCATGGACGAGGCCCATACGGATGAGCAAACCCAGGGCCGCTACGGCGAGCAGGGCTACCTGTACAACGTGCATTACCCCGTTAACCCCGAAACCTATGCGGGCAAGGCGCGCGATTCTATCGCGGTGTTGCAAAAGCTCCGGGATATGGGGGAATACTAGAAATATTCCATAATTTTGCATACACGGCAGTCATAGAATATCTTGAGATTCTTGAGCGCTAGCAGTATAATGCTAACGATAGAACAGAGTGACAACCGGACCGTTTGTCGGATGATTTCTGTACGACCGAGGTTATGGCGTGTTGTGAACAAGCCCGTGCGTTTTGTTTGGCATGTGTCATGGCTTTTTTGTTGTATCGTGATGCCGAAGCAGTTTCGTAGGAAAGGAGGAAAAGCGTATGCCGGAGTATGTGGTCGACACGACAAGACAGTATGATGACCGGGGGAAACTGTACTACGAGGTGCATTTGTATCCCAAAACGAATTGCTCCAATCCGGATTATCCCAAGCTGGACAGCCAACGCCGACTTGGCAATCTGACCAGCTGCAAGGAAGCGTTGGCGCGCTCGGAAGCGCTGGGGTACAAAAGGGCCAATCCCTGTTCATTTTGCTGTAAGGATGTCCCCAAAAAATAGAGGCTGATCTGAAAGAATAACCGGCATTTCGCAGTGCCGGTTTTATGATGATTCTCGTCATATGGCTGGAACAACCGCCTGAACCGCTGCAAAAGCGGTTTTTTTGTGCCGCCGCGCCATGAGATGCGCCGGGACGATGAATATTTTCCACTGTGACAGGAAGAATCTTACCCTACGCAAAATGCACAAGGAAACAAGAAAAAATACCGTAATGAATTGCACACAATTCATAAAATCCTTTATTTAATTGATCGAATGCTTTGACTACAATAATTTACAGAATAGCCGATTTACGGTGTTTTGTATTTGCTAGGCAGATACAGATCATGAATGGAGTGGTACAGAGAAAAACCCCGGAACCCGTAAAAATGAACTTATAAACCCGAAAATTGAAAGGAGATCGTACACATGAATCGTAGAATACTTGCGCTTGTCCTGGGTATCGTAATGCTGTTGAGCATGATACCTGCCTTCGCCGAGGAGGCCCCCGCCGCCACCCCTGTGGTTGGCGTAACCGCCGAAACACACGTAGAGGATTTGGGTTGGTTTGTGGATTCCTTTACGGTGGAGCTTGCCGAGAGCTTCGATGCGACCGGCATTGATAAAGACAACCTGGTGATTGAAAACAACAAGGTACATCCGTCGTTCGCATGGTACTCCGACGGCGTTGAGGATGTCACGGTCATCAACGGCTTCATGACCATCAAGGTCGATCCCTTTCTGATGAAGCAGGGCTTTATCATCAGCTGCGTGGTGGACGGCAAGGTGCTGTTCAGCTTCACCAAGGACGATGTCGCATCCTTCACCACCGACGTGGTGGATGAGTTCGAAGTCGTTTGGACCGACGAGGCCAACTACCGCATCTTCAGACCCGACACCGATGAAAAGGTTCCGCTGATCATTTGGTTCCATGGCGCGGGCGAGCGCGGCGACGATACCTACCTGCCGCTGGTCGACTATCGCGGCGCCGTCTGCTGGGCGGAACCCGCCTATCAGGCCAAGCATCCGTGTGTGGTGCTGGTGCCCCAGATTCCCGCGGAAAGCACCTGCGACAAAGCAAAGCTCGATGATATCCGCGCGATGGCCGATAAGCTGATCGCCGAGGGCATTGTTGACGAAAACCGCGTGTATGCTGTTGGCTTCTCCGCCTGGCAGTCCACCCTTTGGTTTGATACCTACAACATCGATTTCGTCGCGGCATCCCTGCACTGCCTCTACTGGCACGCCTACGATCCGGATCCCAAAACGGACGACGAGTGGGGCGGCATCGGCTGGGATGTGATCGCCAACGCCAATCTGCCGCTGTGGAGCGTGATTGCAGACGGCGACCCGACCAAGGGCGATATCGAGATGCAGACCTACCACATTCCGTATATGGAAGCAAACAACCCCAACTTCCGCTATACGCTCTGGTCGCATGCGGACATGGCGAAGTACGACCTGTTTGATGTCGGCTTCATCCTGCACTGGGGCTGGTTCCCGGCCGTGAACGATCAGGAGATTATCGACTGGCTGTTTGCCCAGAACCTGCAAAACCGGTAATTATATCTTTCCGTTGCCTATATTGTAAACGGAAACCAACAACCGTCCGCCATGGTTATGGCGGACGGTTGATTTTGCGCACCTGTACTACCGTACGGTGAATTTACCGTGTAAACGATCAGAACAGCCGGATGATGAAATACCCGATCGTCGCCGTGGCGGCGCTGACGAAGCTGCCCCAGATCAGGTCGATCACAGTGATCAGCACCGGCCAGTCCTTCACGGTGGCAAGGTTGGTCAGGTCGTAGGTCGCGTAGGTAATCAACCCAAAGAGCAGGCCGGGCAGCAACGCTTTTGTCCAGCTTCCGGCGGCCAGCGCCGGGTTGACCACGAAGGCCAGCAGCCCGACCACAAACAGAAGGTAGAACACCAGCGCGGCCAGAAGCCTCGGCTTTTCAGCCATCAGGTAGCCCAGGTGCTCGGCGTACAGGTTCTTGGCGATCACCATCAGCCACAGGCCGTCGATGACCAGGAACACGGCCAGAATAATGGCGTAATTGCGCAGCTCGACCCATGAAAAATGCAGACTCATGATTGTGCTTCCTCCTTTGTTTTACCGTGTTTTGGAAACCAGGGAACGAAGATGCTCGTGCGCGCGGCGTACTCATCATACCCCGGCCGGTTCTTCATGGCTTTTTCAAGCATCGGCACACCGGACACGAACAGTAATAACAGCGTAATGGTAACGGGGCTTAGCATGGACAATAGGCTCACCCCGCCGCTCAGGCCCACGAAGAACACGCCCCACCACAGCACGGCCTCGCCGAAGTAATTGGGGTGCCGTGTAAAGCGCCACAGGCCGTGAACCATGAGCTTTCCTTTGTTTTCCGGGTTTTGGACAAACTGCCGCAGCTGATGATCGCCGACGGCTTCAAACGCAAACCCAAGCCCGAATAGGATGAGTCCGATAAGCAGCAGCGGAACGCTGACCTGCGGCTGCACGTCCGGCTTCAATATCACGGGCAGGGAGATGACGAACATGAACAGTCCCTGCAGCATATAAATCTGGAAGAACGCGCGGGGAACCACCCATTTGCCCCAGGCCTTGCGGAAGTTGACGTAGCGGAAGTCCTCGCCCTTGGCCGCGTTGCGTCTGGCGATGTGCAGGTAGAGCCGTATGCCCCACAGCGAGATCATCAGCGTCATCAACAGGTAGGGGAGGTTTTTGGGAGACTCGAACAGGTACAGCATCCAGGCCGTGAGCACAAAGCCGGGACCCCAGCCGATATCCACAATGGAGTTGTTTTGAATGGCCGTGCCGATGAAGAACAGCGCGGCGAAGAATACGAAAATGATCATGGCGGCGGTTGTCATACGGTGGCACCTTCTTTCGCGGTCACGCACACAGCCACGGTTCCGGGGCCGGAATGGATGGCGACGGCTGCGGAGATTTCGCTGATGAACTCCGGCGGCTGGCCCGTGATGCGCGTCAGTTCCTGGGCATAGGCTTTGGCGAGGGGCAGGTTGTCGCCATGGACGATGCTGTAGGCCGCGATACCGCCCCTTTGCATGGTTTTGCGCACCAGGCGCATGATCTTGCGGGTCAGCCCCTTTTGGCTGAACGCCACGCCAAACGCGGCGCCGTGCCCGGTTTTATCCAGCGTCATGATGGGGCGCATTTTCAGCTTCATGCCGATCTGCCCTACGGTGTTGGGTACGCGGCCGCCGCGCGCGGCATAGTACAGGGTGTTCAGGCATACGTAAATCTTCGTGCGTGGGATACGGCTTTGGATTTCGGTAAGAATTTCATCCTGTGAAGCGCCCGCTTCAATCATGTCCGCGGCATGCTTCACCAGGAGTCCCTGCGCGCCGGAGTTGAGCCTGGTATCCACGACTGTGATGGGTTTTTCGGGGGTCGAAAGCGCCTGCGCGGCCTTGAGCACCGCCTGATAGGTGCCGCTGAGCTTATCGGCAACGCTTAACACGATGAGCGAGTCAAAGCGCTCCTGCGCGGCCGACAGCATGGCGCGGATGCGCGCTGGCTCCGGCATGGAGGTGGAGGGATACGCGCCCTGCTCGTCCATGACACGGAACAGCTGCCTGAGCTTGATGGTCAGCTTGTCCAGATACGCGGTTGTGCCCTTGAGCACGCCCATGGGCAGTACGGTCACGTTGTGTTCCAGCAAAAACGCGTCCGGCAGATCGGCGATCGAATCGGTGACCAGGCCGATACCGCCGGAGGCTTTGGCCCTGAGCCTGCTTTGCAGGTGCATGTCGTCGGCCTTCTGGGACAATAGCTCGCCGTAGCCTTCCAGTGCTTCCATCACAAGCTCCGGGGTGTTGGTGTGGATATGTACTTTCAGCTTTCCGCCGCGCGCGCCGGCGATCAGCGAATCCCCATAGCGGTCC
>DAIOVG010000122.1:0-8699 GCA_036759125.1 Candidatus Limiplasma sp. | reverse complement strand
GCTGGTACGATTCGGGCTCCATGCCCTTTGCGCAGTGGCACTATCCCTTTGAAAACACAAACGTATTTGACGAGCGTTTCCCCGCCGACTTCATCTGCGAGGCGGTGGACCAGACGCGCGGGTGGTTCTACACCCTGCTTGCGATCTCGACGCTCCTGTTTGAAAAATCCTCCTTCCAGAACTGCCTGGTGCTCGGCCACGTGCAGGACGAAAACGGCAAAAAAATGTCCAAGCACCTGGGCAACGTGGTGGACCCCTGGGCGGCGTTGGACAAGCACGGCGCCGACGCCGTGCGCTGGTACTTCTACACCACCAGCGCGCCGTGGCTGCCCTCGCGCTATTCGGACAAAGCGGTCAACGAAGGCCGCCGCAAGTTCCTGTCCACCTTGCAAAACACCTATGCGTTCTTTGTGCTCTACGCCAACATCGACAATTTCGATCCTAAGGATCACCCGATGGATCAGGTTGAGCTGAAGCTGATGGACAAGTGGATTTTAAGCCGCCTCCATCAGCTGATCAAGCAGGTGGATGAAGACCTGAGCGCTTACCGCATCCCCGAGCCCGCTGCCGCGATTGAGAAATTTGTGGACGACCTGTCCAACTGGTACATCCGGCGCGGCCGTGAGCGCTTCTGGGGCAAAGGCATGGACGGCACCAAGGAAGCCGCGTTTGCCACGCTCTACACGGTGCTCACGACGCTTGCCAAGGTGATCGCGCCGTTTGTGCCGTTCATCGCCGAGGATATCTACCAGAACCTTGTCCGTTCGGTGGATCAGGCTGCGCCGGAAAGCATCCACCTGTCGCGCTTCCCGCAGGCCGACGAAGCCCTGATTGACGAAAACTTGAACGCGCAGATGGATGCGCTTTTAGATATCGTCAGTCTTGGCCGCGCGTGTCGCAATGCCTCGGCGCTCAAGGTGCGCCAGCCGCTTAAGGCCATGTATGTCAAGGGCGCGAAGCTGGACGGCGAGTTTGTTTCCCTGCTGGAGGACGAGCTCAACGTGAAAACGGTTGAATTTACCGACGACGCCCGCGCCTTTACCACCTACAACCTGAAACCGCAGATGCGCACCCTCGGCCCCAAGTACGGAAAGCTCTTGGGCAAGATCGGCGCGGCGCTCAAGGAAGCCGACGGCAACCATGTGGTGGACGCGTTTAACCGGGGCGAGACTGTGACCTATAACATCGAAGGAACGGAAGTCGAGCTCGAAAAGGACGACGTTCTGACCGAAGCTGTGCAGAAGCCGGGCTTCGCCGCGCAGATCGACGGTGACCTGACGGTGGTGCTCGACTGCAACCTGAGCCCCGAGCTTGTTGCCGAAGGCTACCAGCGCGAGGTGATCTCCAAGCTCCAAACCATGCGCAAGGAAGCGGATTTCGACGTTACCGACCGTATTTTCGTCGCCTACCAGGCGGATCAGGAGCTTTCCGCCGCCATCGAGAGCGGGAAAGAGTTCATCATGCACAGCGTTCTGGCAAAGGAGCTTGCGGCTGTGACCGACGATAGCTATACCACGCAGGAATGGGACATCAACGGAAAAACCGCCGTACTGGGCATCAAGAAAGCCTAAAGGAGAACCCAATGTTCTTATGCGATCAATGGCAGGATTACGAGGTACTGGACACCGGAGACGGCGAGAAGCTGGAGCGGTGGAAGGACGTCGTGCTCTGCCGCCCCGACCCGCAGGTGATCTGGCCCAAGGCTAACCCCGCGCTTTGGGAGACCGCCGACGCGCGCTATATCCGCTCGGCCACGGGCGGCGGCGAATGGGAGTTTTTCAGGAAACTGCCGGATCGCTGGGTGCTGTCGCTTGGCAGGCTCAAGTTCTATGTGCGCCCCACGGGCTTTAAGCACACAGGGCTTTTTCCTGAGCAGGCAGCCAACTGGGAGTTCATGCAGGGCCGCATTCAAAACGCGAAGAAACGCCCGATGATCTTGAACCTCTTTGCCTACACCGGCGGGGCGACCGTTGCCTGCGCTGCACAGGGCGCTCACGTAACCCACGTGGACGCCGCCAAGGGCATGACCCAATGGGCTAAGGAGAACCGTGATCTTTCCGGGATACCGGAAGACCGCACCCGCTTTATTATTGAAGACGCCAAGGCCTTTGTTGCCCGTGAAATCCGGCGCGGCAACCGCTACGACGGTATTTTGATGGACCCGCCCAGCTACGGCCGCGGCCCCAACGGCGAGGTTTGGAAGCTCGAAAACGAGCTGTACGCTTTGGCGGAGCTTTGCGCCGAAGTGCTTAGCGATACGCCGGTATTTTACCTGATCAACGGCTATACCACAGGCTTTGCCGCAAGTGTGCTTGGCAATATTCTCACCCGCTGCATGCACGGCCAGGGCACGGTGGACGCCGGAGAGCTGGCGCTGCCCGTCACCAGCGGCGGCGTACTGCCCTGCGGCGCAACCGCGCGGTGGACGCCCAATGCTTAAAATCGTTTACGAGGACAATCACCTTCTGGTCGTCGTCAAGCCGCCCAACCTGCTCACCCAGGGCGATGCGACAGGTGACAAAAGCCTGTTTGACGAGGCGAAGGAGTATATCAAGGTCACCTGCCAAAAGCCCGGCGACGTGTACCTTGGCCTGGTGCACAGGCTGGATCGCCCGGTCGGCGGGCTGGTGGCGATGGCGCGCACCTCAAAGGCCGCAAGCCGCCTGTCCGAACAGTTACGCACCCATGCCATGCAGCGGGAGTATCTGGCCGTGGTTCACGGCGCACAGATCGCCCACACCGGAACCTGCACCGATTGGCTGCTGGATGAAAACGGCACCGTGCGCGTTGTGCAATCCGGCACACCGGGTGCCAAAGAGGCTGTACTGAACTGGCATACCCTTGCCGCGCGGAACAATACAGCGCTTTTGCACATCCGGCTGGAAACAGGGCGCAAACACCAGATCCGCGTCCAGCTCAAAAACATGGGTCACCCCATCGTGCAGGATATGCGCTACGGGGACGATACCCCCGGCGAGCCCATCGCGCTTTGGGGCGCGGTACTGAGGCTTTCCCACCCCACAAAAAAAGAAGACATGACGTTTCTGTCCAGGCCGCAGGGCAAGACCTTTGCTCAGTTTGACGCGGAAATTGATCAATTCTTAAACGAGGCGAATCCATGACAAAGTTCTCCTTCGAGGTTACAAAGCGCTGTGCGCAAACGGGCGCGCGCCTTGGCGTGCTGAAAACGCCGCATGGCGATATCCACACCCCGGTCTATATGCCCGTGGGCACCGCCGCGACCGTCAAAGCCATGACCCCTCGCGAGCTGACCGAGATCGGCGCGGAAATCATCCTGTCCAATACCTATCACCTGCACCTGCGCCCAGGCGAGGACCTCATCAAGGAAGCGGGCGGCCTGCATAGCTTTATGGGCTGGGACAAGCCCATCCTGACCGATTCGGGCGGGTTCCAGGTGTTTTCGCTGGCGGGCATCCGCAAGGTGAAGGAGGAAGGGGTCGCCTTTCAAAGCCACCTGGACGGCGGCCGCCGCTTCATCTCCCCGGAGATCAGCATGGATATCCAGCACGCGCTGGGCGCGGATATCATGATGGCGTTTGACGTATGCACCGCCTACCCCTGCACCCATGCCGAGGCGGAGGACGCCATGGAGCGCACCCACCGCTGGGCCAGGCGCTGCCAGGCGCACCACACGGATGGAGATCAGGCGCTGTTTGGCATTGTGCAGGGCGCGTTTTTTGAGGACCTGCGCATGCAAAGCGCGAAAGCGCTCGCCGAGATGGACTTTTTCGGCTACGGCATCGGGGGCCTGAGCGTTGGCGAACCCAAGCCCATCATGTACGGGATGCTGGAAGCCATTATGCCGCATATGCCGGAGGCTAAACCGCGCTACCTGATGGGCGTCGGCTCGCCCGACTGCCTGATTGAAGGTGTGCTGCGCGGGGTGGATATGTTCGACTGCGTTCTGGCCACCCGCATTGCCCGCAACGGCACCTGCTTTACCTCCAAGGGGCGCGTGGTGATCAAGAACGCGAAATACGCCCGCGATTTTGCGCCGCTGGATGATGAATGCGATTGCTACACCTGCCGCAATTTTACCCGCGCCTATCTGCGCCATCTGTTCAAGGCGGGGGAGATCACCGGGGCGCGGCTGGCGTCCATCCACAACCTGCGCTTCCTGCTGCGCCTGATGGAAAACGTAAGACAGGCGATCCGGGAGGACCGCCTGATGGATTTCCGCAATGAGTTTTTCTCCAAGTACGATATGACGAAGAATTTCTAATAGAAATCCTCCAAAAACAACTGTTTCTTCACAAACACCTTTTCAAGAACCGGCCTGTTGCCTGCAATTCGCACATCGGGCCTGTAGGCCGCTTCGCTGATATCCATAAACCCGAATACGAGCTGCGTGAAGGCCTGCACGGACACGTGCAGGTCGGCTTCATTCTGGCAGCGCGCAACGCTGACCGTGCCTGCTTTTGTATAGTGAACAGCGTAGCAGCCCGTGTTTTCGGGCAGGAACGCATCCTCCACATAGATGCTGTAAGCGCCGTCCTCCTGCGGGTGGCGCATGGCCCTGAGTACGTTCTCCACGTGCAGCACACGCGCCATGGGGCGGTGCGCCGCGGTCATCTCGACCGCGCTTGCGTCCTCCACCAGGGAGGATAGCGGCAGGTTGTCCGGGAGGAACATCTGCACATCCTGCGCCTGGGCGGAAAAGCGGTGAAGAAAGCTCATCAAATCCACAAAGCCATCCTGGCCGACAAACGCGTATTCGCGCACCCAAAGCGTTCGCTCAAACTGGGTTTCCCCCGCGCGGTAGCTGAAGACGACATACGCGGTGTCCGTCCCTCCCCGGGACAGCACATACCAGTACTTGCAAGCCTTTTTGGGATCGTCAATCGTGAACCGTTCCCAGCTTTTTTCGCTGCGGGCGGCCATGAAGCTGTATTGCCTGGCAAAGGCTGTATAGATGGGCATCAGCGCCGCCATGCTATCCGTTGGCAGTAGCAGCCGCGCCGTGGGCGGTACCTGCGGGCGGAACACCTTCAATGCGCTGGTGGGGAAGCTTGCTTTCGTATGCTCGTAGCACAGCTCATACCCGAACTTGCGGTAAAACGCATGGGAGAACGGGAACAGCACCGACACAAGCTGGCCTTCTGCCCGGTCTGTTTTGAGCAGATGCTCAAACATCGCGCGCACATGTCCCTGCCCGCGTGTCACGGGGTCGCTGGCTACGCCGCCGATGCCGCGCGCGGCGACGACTTGTCCATCCAGATAGACGGGAATATCAAAATTTGTCAGCGTGGCAGTCAGCTTGCCGCCATCATCAAAATACCCCCAGCGGTCAGGCTGAAAGGATTTGTTAAGGATTTCCTCCTCGTGATGATCGGGAAGCGGGAACACAAACGAAAGCGATTCCAGCATTTCACCTGCCATATATTCCGCAGGCGTCAGTTTTCTGATTTCCATGAGCTGTTCCTTTCACCAGATGCTTGTAAAGATTGTAATTTGACGGCATACAGGGGTTTCCCTGCTTGACGAACGGGCAAACGTGCAGGATACTCATAGGGAACATGTCGGCAGGAAGGGAAGTGCGGGATGAAACGTTGGTTGCTTGTCGCGGCAATAGCCGTGCTCTGTGTCGCCGGGCTGCTGATGCTTGTTTTGCATCCGTTTGCGCCTTTGCAAACGCCGGAACCAAGCGACGCTTTGCTTTCTGCCGCCCAGGGGCTGGATACAATCAGGATCGACGCCGTGTTTCATCCGGAGACACAGACCCTGGATGTTTCGCAGACACTGACGCTCAAAAACCGCACGGGAACCCCGCTGACCGAGCTTGTGCTCCGCACCTATGCCGCCGCGATGCGCGACGAGGAATACGCCCCGTCCGCTACCGAGGAGCTGCACAGTTTGTGTTATCCAAACGGCTTTTCCGCAGGCGGAATCGAGATCGCGTCGCCGGATCTTTCCTATTCCTATGAAGACGAAGCCCAAACCGTGCTTGTCGTCGCGCTTGAGCAGGCCTGGCAAAGCGGCGAAATGCTGACGCTGACACTCCAATATACCCTGACGATCCCTGAGGCGGTGTATCGCTTCGGCTTGTCCGATGGCGTGTATGCCCTGGGCAACGCGTTCATCATTCCCGCTGAGGTTATCGATGGCTACTATTTCACAGCGCCGTATTACTCCATCGGCGATCCGTTTCTGAGCGTATGCCGCAACTATACGGTTATGCTCACCCTGCCGCAGGGCTATACCGCCGTGGGCAGCGGTACGGCGGTCACGCAGGGTCAAACGACCACCTTTACCGCTCTGGCTTCCCGCGATTTTGCCCTGTGCATTAGCCAGAGCTACCGCGAAGCGATTGCCACGCAGGGCAATATTCTGATCAAAGCCTATGCCAAAGCGCAAACCGATGCCGATGCCATGCTCGCGGTCGCCAAAGGCGCCATGCGCGTTTATGCGGCGCTGTATGGGGATTACCCCTACCCGACATTCACCTTGGCGGAGGCCGGACTGCCGTTTGACGGCATGAGCTATCCGTCCTTTGCGATGATCGCCTCGGACACCTTGCAATTGAGCGACGAGGTCCGGGAAATCCGCATCGCGCGGGAGCTTGCCAAGCAGTGGTTTCAAATGGTCGCCGCCTCGGACAACTACCAGCAGCCCTGGCAGCACGAAGCATTGGCGGAATACGCGCTTTTGCGGTACTGGGAACAGGTGCACGGCAGTGCTGCCCGCCAGGCCCTGCAATACAGCCGTGTGGATACCGCCATGCGCCTGAGCGTTTCGGGTCTTTCACCCGGCAGTCCGCTGGATTACTTTTATAGCTGGAGCGAGTACCAAACCATCGTCTGGTACCGGGGCGCGGCGGCCCTGTGCGCCCTGGAGCTGGCGCTGGATGGCAAGCTTGACGAATTCCTTGCCGTATATTATGATACGTATGCGTTTCAGATTGCATCTCGGACGGATTTTGAACGGATGCTGTCTGTTTTTTCAGGTGAAGATTGGTCTCCTCTTCTCGGCGATTATTTGGACACGATTTAGTGTCTTGAAGGGAAGTTACTCTGTGCCAATACAGACCATCGCGGATATCGCGGTTCTGATTCCCGCCTATCAGCCCGACCATCGGCTGGGCCCTTATGTCGAGCAGCTGACCCAGGCGGGCGTACAGCATATTGTCGTCGTGGACGACGGATCAGGCACGGACTATGACGACAGATTCGCGGGTCTGGAGCAGTTCGGCGATACGGCTGTGCTCCGTTATGCTGTCAACCGCGGCAAAGGCTACGCGCTGCGCCATGGCATGGAATATATCCGGGATCACGTTTCGCACTGCCGCTTTGTAATCACCGCCGACAGCGATGGCCAGCATACCGTGACCGATATCCTGCGCATGGCGGACGCCCTGGGGGAGAACGCCACGGGGCTTTTGTTGGGTACGCGTGATTTCACCGGGCCGCAGGTACCGCCCAAAAGCCGCATGGGCAACCGCATCACCTGCAGGGTGTTTCAGGCGCTCTACGGCCAGAAAATCACCGATACGCAAACAGGACTGCGCGGGTTTGCCACCTCCATGATTCCGCATATGCTGCTCATCAAGGGCGACCGGTATGAGTACGAAATGAACCAGCTCATCCATTGCTCGATCGAGCGCATTCCCATCCGCACCCTTCCCATCGAGACCGTGTATGAGAACAACAACGCGGGCAGCCACTTCCGCGCGTTTGCGGATAGCTGGCGCATTTACCGCCTGATTTTGTCGCGGTTTTTCCGGTTTACCGCGTCGTCCCTGTTCAGCTTTGTTGTGGATTACGGCCTGTTTCTTCTATTGAATTGGCTTCTGAAAACTTACGTCCCGGCGCTCAACGTGCATATGAGCTTTTTATTCATCAGCTTTGTGGCCCGTATCGGCGTTGCGGCGGCTATCGCGCGCGTAATCAGCGCCACGGCAAACTATTTGGTGAATAAGAATATGGTTTTCTTCAGCCGGGCAACCACGATGCGATCATTTTTCCGCTATGTCGTCACCGTGGTGCTGATCATCGCGCTGTCGTCGGGCATTGTTTCCTCGTTCAACATCGGTCTTGGCTGGAGTGAAGCCCTGACCAAGATTCCCGTCGACCTGCTGCTGTTTTTCCTGAGCTACTATCTGCAGCGCAAGTGGGTGTTCGATGTGTCCGTACCCAAGGAACACGCGGAGAAGATGCATGGATAAAGCAAAGATCGATCGCATCAACGAGCTCGCCCGCATCAAGAAGGAGCGGGGCTTAAGCGCGGAGGAATTGAACGAACAAACCGCGCTTCGCCGCGAATACATCGACGAGTTCAAGCAAAACGTTCACGCGACGCTTAAGAACGTTCGCATTCAAAATAAGGACGGATCCTTAAGCGAGCTGCAAAGAAAGCAGGAAAAGGAATAGGTATCCTCGATCATGCGATCAGCAGAAAACTGATCTCCTGCGTAAACTTCTGAAAGATATCTGGTCCAAGCCATTATGGCCTGGACTTTTATTTTGTCCCGAGGTGATCGGGAACACATTTGCGACCCGAATCCTAAATGCGGCGTTTCTGCCGTTCTCACGGACCATATATAATTCCGGTGTTTCAGAATATAAGTTTTCTCCATTTTCTTTGAAAATAAGTGTTGACAAAGGGGCCGGTGTTTGGTATAGTAGGCAAGCTCGCTTAAGAGCGCGAACCTTGAAAAAGATACAGAGAAGAAGAAGAAAGAA
>DAIOVG010000121.1:0-8802 GCA_036759125.1 Candidatus Limiplasma sp. | reverse complement strand
AGCACGTGGATTTGGCGGTGCTCGATTTGATGATGCCCAAAATGGACGGCTACGCCTTCACCCGCGCGCTGCGCGAGGTGCAAAACTCCCTGCCCATCCTGATGGTCAGCGCCAAGCAGGCGCCGGCCAGCCGCAAGGAGGGCTTCATCGCGGGCATCGACGATTACATGGTCAAGCCCGTGGACGAGGAAGAGATGCTGCTGCGCATCAAGGCGCTTTTGCGCCGCGCCAGGATCGCGTCCGAGCGCCGCATCGAGGTCGGCGAGGTGGTTTTGGATTACGACGCCCGCACCGTGACGCGCGGGGAGGAAGCAATCATGCTGCCGCACAAGGAATTCCTGCTGTTGTATAAGCTCCTTAGTTACCCCGGCAAAGTGTTTACACGCATCCAGATTATGGACGAGGTTTGGGGCATCCAGTCGGAAACGGGGTGGGAAACCATCACCGTGCATATCAACCGTCTGCGCAAGCGCTTTCAGGAGTATCCCGAGTTTGAAATCGTATCGGTGCGCGGGCTGGGCTACAAGGCGGTGAAACGTATATGAGAGCGCGCAGGATCATCATAACGCGCCAAGGCAGGCACAGCCCGCATCACAGGTTTGCGCATATGGTGTTTCTCTTTACGATGCTGGTTTCCGTTGTCCTCGCGCTGACGATGCTCATCGTAACCCTGGGCATGCTGGTTTTATATGCCACGGGCGTTATCGACCTGCCAATCGTTCCCAATCTGATGCTGCCCACGGTCATTTGGGCGGTGGCGAGCTTTGGCGTGGGCATTATAACCGCCGCGCTGGTCAGCCGTGTTCCGCTGCGCCCCCTGCAGCGCCTGATGGACGGCATGAGCGGCCTGGCGCGGGGCGAATACGCCACGCGGCTGAGCGACGGGCACTCGACCGTCGGGAGGAGGCTGACGGAAAGCTTCAACACCCTCGCGACGGAGCTGGAAAACACCGAAATGCTGCGCAGCGATTTTGTGAACAACTTCTCCCACGAGTTCAAAACCCCGATCGTTTCCATCCTCGGCTTTGCCAGGCTTTTAAAGCGCGCCGACCTCCCGGAAGAAAAGCGGGAGGAGTACCTGGATATCATCCTGAGCGAGGCCACGCGCCTGACGGACATGGCGGAGAATGTTTTAAACCTTGCAAAGATCGAAAAACAATTGATCCTCACAGAAATCAGCGAGTTCAACCTCAGCGAGCAAATCCGCACCTGCATTTTACTGCTGGAAAAGAAATGGGAACGAAAAAAGCTGGAAATCGCCTTTGACGAATACGAGTACCGCTGCACCGGCAACGAGGAGCTGCTCAAACAGGTTTGGATCAACCTGCTGGACAACGCCGTGAAGTTCGCGCCGGAGGGAAGCCGCGTTACGGTGTGTATTGCAAGCGAACCGGACAAAATCGCGGTGTCCGTTGCCAGTACTG
Source organism: Candidatus Limiplasma sp. (assembly GCA_036759125.1). GTDB lineage: Bacteria > Bacillota > Clostridia > Christensenellales > Aristaeellaceae > CAXXOK01. Next base: position 7,378 of record DAIOVG010000121.1, on the reverse strand, counting down.
GCGCGGAGATCGCCGAAGAGACGCGCAAGCGGATTTTTGAAAAATTCTATCAGGGGGACAGCTCCCACGCCACGGAGGGCACGGGGCTGGGCCTGGCCATCGTGGGCCGCATCGTCCAACTGCACAAGGGAGAGGTGGACGTTTCCTACCGTGACGGGTGCAATGTGTTCACGGTTTCCTTCCCGCAGCCGCTGTTTGCGGAGGAGGAATAAAAACCCATTCGTTTAGCTTTCGTTTAGATTCCCGCGCTATACTCAGCATATGACAAAGAAGGAAGGGTTAGAGTATGCTGAGTATTTTTAAGCATCTGCGGCGCAAGGAATGGGTGCTGGTTCTCGTGAGCACCGCGTTTATATGCGTGCAGGTGTGGCTGGATCTCAAACTCCCCGATTACATGCGGGAGATTACCACCCTGGTGCAGACCTCCACGGATTCGCTTGGCGAGGTCTGGGCCGCGGGCGGCAAGATGCTGCTGTGCGCGTTGGGCAGCCTGGCAACGGCGATCGCCGTGGGCTACTTCGCCGCGCGCATCGCCGCAAGCGTCGCGTTTCGGGTGCGCGCAAGCCTCTACGGCAAGGTGGAGGACTTCTCCATGGAGGAAATCAACCGCTTTTCCACCTCCAGCCTGATCACCCGTTCCACCAACGATATCACCCAGGTGCAGATGATCATCGCCATGGGCCTGCAGGCGTTGATACGCGCGCCGATCATGGCGGCCTGGGCCATTGTGAAAATCGCGGGCAAGAACTGGAACTGGTCGCTGGCCACAGGCTGCGCCGTGTTTGCCATGCTTGCGCTGGTCACAACGCTGGTGGTCTTCGCGCTGCCGAAGTTTAAGATCATTCAATCCCTGACCGATAAACTCAACGCCGCCACCCGTGAAAACCTCACCGGTGTGCGCGTGGTGCGCGCGTATAACGCCGAAAAGTATCAGGAGGGCAAGTTCGAGCAGGCCAACCAAAACCTGACCAATACGCAGCTGTTCGTAAACCGCCTGATGGCCATTATGCATCCGGGCATGACGCTGGTGATGAACGGGCTGATGCTGTCCATCTACTGGATCGGCGCGTATCTGATCGATGCGGCGGGGCTGCTGCAGCGCATCACGCTGTTTTCGGACATGGTGGTCTACATCGCCTATGCGATGCAGGTCGTCATGGCGTTTATGATGCTGGTGATGATCTTCATCATGCTGCCGCGCGCTACCGTATCCGCGCACCGCATCAATGAAGTGCTCAATACCAAAACGCGAATCAAGGACGGCGACAAGGGCTCGCCTTCATGGGGCACGGGGCAGGTGGAGTTCAAAAACGTGAGCTTCAAGTACCCGCTGGCGGACGAATATGTATTGAAGAACGTGTCCTTTACCGCGGGCGCGGGCGAGACCGTGGCCTTTATCGGCTCCACCGGCAGCGGGAAAAGCACGGTGGTCAACCTGATCCCGCGCTTTTACGACGCCACCGAGGGCCAGATCCTGGTCGACGGGCAGGACATCCGCGATTACAAGCAGGAGGACCTGCACAACAAGATCGGTTATGTGCCCCAGCGCGCCGTGATCTTCTCGGGCACGGTCGCCTCCAACATCGCCTTTGGCGAGGGCGCGGGAGAAGCGCCGGATGAGGACGATATCAAGGCCGCGGCATCCGTCGCCCAGGCGTCGGAATTCATCGACAAGCTGGAGGACGGCTACTCGGCGCACGTATCCCAGGGCGGCACCAACCTGTCCGGCGGGCAGAAGCAGCGCGTCGCCATCGCCCGCGCCGTCTGCCGCGAGGCGGAAATCCTGATTTTTGATGATTCCTTCTCGGCGCTGGACTATAAAACCGACCGCGAGCTGCGCAAACAGCTTAAGGAACAGACCATCGGCTCCACGACCTTTATCGTCACCCAGCGCATCGGCACCATCCGCCACGCGGACAAGATCATCGTGCTGGACGACGGCGAGGTTGTGGGCATAGGCACACACGATACGCTGCTGAAGGACTGCAAGGTCTACCAGGAAATTGCGTCTTCGCAGCTTTCCAAGGAGGAATTGAATTATGCATAGGGGACCGATGGGGCACGGGCCGGGCGCCGGGCCGAAAGAAAAATACGCCTTTTCCGCCACTTGGGGCAAGCTGATCCGCTATTGTAAAACCTATTGGCTCCCGATCCTGGTCGCGCTGCTGGCCGCCGTCGGCGGTACGGTGTTTACCATCCTCGGGCCGGACAGGATCTCCGAGCTGACGGACGTGATCATGGACGGCATGCTGGGCTCGATCGACCTTGCCGCCGTGACCGCCATTGCCATAACGCTGGTCATCTACTATGGCACAAGCTCGGTGCTGGTGTACGTTCAGAGCTTCATTATGGCTACGATCACCCAGCGCATCACCAAGGGTATGCGCCGGGACATCTCCACGAAAATCAACCGCCTGCCGCTGAAATACTTCGATTCCACCAGCTACGGCGATATCCTTTCCCGCGTCACCAACGACATCGATACCCTGGGCCAGACCCTGAACCAATCCGTCGGCGGCCTCGTATCGGCCATCGCGCTGCTTGTCGGCTCCACGGTGATGATGCTGGTCACCGACTGGAGATTGGCGCTTACGGCCATCGGCGCGTCGCTTGTGGGATTCTTTTTCATGTCGTTCATCCTCATGCGCTCGCAGAAGTACTTTACCAGGCAGCAGCAGCTTTTAGGCAAGATCAACGGCCACGTGGAAGAGGTATACGCCGGGCACAACGTGGTGAAGGTTTACAACGCCGAAGCGCCCCTGAAAAAGGAGTTTGACGGGCTGAACAAGCAGCTGTTCACCTGCGCGTGGAAATCGCAGTTCATGTCCGGCATCATGATGCCGATGATGCGCTTTATCGGCAACCTCGGCTATGTGGCCGTATGCGTGGTCGGCTCGGTGATGGCGATGAACGGATCGATCACCTTCGGGGTAATCGTCGCGTTCATGATCTACATCCGGTTGTTTACCCAGCCGCTGTCGCAGATCGCGCAGTCCTTCACCAGCCTGCAGGCGACCGCCGCCGCCAGCTTCCGCTTCTTTGAATTCCTGGATGAGGAAGAAATGCCCGACGAGAGCGAGAAGCACGCCGTGATCGAAACCCTGAAGGGCGATATCGAGTTTCGCAACGTGCACTTCGGCTACGACAAGGACAAGACCATCATCAAGGATTTTTCCGCCAGCGTGAAGGCCGGGCAGAAGATTGCCATCGTCGGCCCCACGGGCGCGGGCAAGACCACCATGGTCAACCTGCTGATGCGCTTTTACGACGTGGACAGCGGTGAAATATTGGTGGACGGCGTTGCGCTTTCCTCCATGCCGCGCGAGAAAGTGCGCGAACTCTTCTGCATGGTGCTGCAGGATACCTGGATGTTTGAGGGCACCATACGCGATAACATCGCCTACAACAAACCCGGCGTGACCGACGAGGAGATTATCAAGGTATGTAAATCCATCGGCGCGCACCACTTCATCGCGACGCTTTCCAAGGGCTATGATACGATGCTCAACGAGGAGGCCAATATCTCCGCCGGGCAGCGGCAGCTGATTACCATCGCGCGCGCCGTGATCAAAAACGCGCCGATGCTGATACTGGACGAGGCCACAAGCAGCGTTGATACCCGCACCGAAGTGCTCATCCAGGAGGCCATGGACCAGCTGATGACCGGGCGTACGTCCATCATCATCGCCCACCGCCTCTCCACCATCCGCAATGCCGACTTGATCCTGGTGATGAACGAGGGCGACATCGTGGAGCACGGCACGCATGAGGAACTGCTGAAGAAAAACGGGTTCTATGCGGATATGTATAACTCCCAATTTGAGAAGGTCAGCTAGCCCGTCCATAATACCTAATCTGCGTTGTTGGCTGCGTTGGGCTCGAACATCACTTACGCTGTGAGTAAGCTCAGTTCTCGCCCTCCTTGCCGCCTAGCATCTCAGGCATTCTGAACGGGCTAACGGCTGACAAAGGGAAAGGATGATGCAATCCCACGCCTGCCGACGATTGTATTCCCGCTATCTTGGATCTTCAAATCCTCAATGTAGCGCTGCTACATCATCAGATTTTCAGGCTCCAACCTGACGAAAATCCAATTCACCGGCAGGCGTGTTCTTCCATCATCGCTTGCCTGGCTTATCCATAAATACCCAATCTGTACAAAAACACCACCGGTTTACCCGGTGGTATTTTGCGTGGGAGTAGGTTGGTACGTCAGCTGTTGCCGCCGGTGACGACGTTGATCATCAGGATCTCGCCGGTCGCGCCGTCCATCGTCACGCCGCAGCCCCAGTCTACGCCGTCTTTGAGGATATTGATGCTGATGCCCCAAAGCGTCCCGCCGTCCTCCCGGGTGTAAAAGTCGTTGCCGACGACCGTACCCGCGTCAAGTTCCTCCCGGGTTACGCCGAATTCTTCCAGGAACGCCTGATAGGCAATTTCCATGGCTTGCTCCCCGGTCAGGTCATTTTCGCCCGGCGTACTGATCCGTATCAGTTCGCCGTTCCAATACGCGGCGCCCTCTTCAAGGCTTTCCGGCCCGCCCGGAGGCGTGACCATCGGCACAATCTCGGTGGCCGGCGCATCGGCGATAAGCTCCAGCTGCGCCGCTTCCGCCGCCTCGGTATCGCGCAGCGCCTCGGCGATCTGCGGCTGGCCCCAGACGGGCGCCATCAGGCCGCCGTTTTCCCATTCGGCCCTGTCCACGTCGTCGTGCGACCAGGAGGCGGTCGCGTTGCCGCCCGAGATTACCACTGTGTAGGTGCCAAGCAGCCCGGGATTAAATCCGTCGCCCGTAAAGGTAACCGTCCAGGCGTCGCCGTCCTGCCGCGCGCTTGTTACAAAGCAGCCCAGGCTTTCCGGCGTCAGGCCGTACGCGTCGGTAAGCGCTTGTCTGGCTTGGGATTGAGCGTCCGCCTGCGGCGACCACAGCAGCACGTAGGCCGCAAAGGCCGAAACGGCAAGGACTGACAATACGATCGCCAGCGCCAGGCCGGCGGTGAGTTTTTTCTTCATGGGTTTTCCTCCAATAATGTTGTTGATGATTTCATTGTGCTGCCGCCGCGCAACCGTAAGCCCGGACAGGTTTTCCGTAAGGCAGCTTTTTATTTTGTCATTTGATTTCATTATTCATCGCTCCCTTCGGGTTCGAGCAGGGTATAGGCTTTGTGTAATCGGTTCTGCACGGTGGAACGGCTGGTTTTCAGTACATCCGCCGTTTCGGCCATCGTCAAGTTGTGGAAATGGTAAAGCAGGATTGCTTGTTTGTATTTCGCCGGAAGCCGCATTACGGCATCAAAGAGCTCGCGGGATTCTTCCGTCGTGTCCGCGGACGAAAGGGGTAAAGCCTCGACGGGTTTGGAACGGTCAACGTGCCTGAGCCACGCGGTGCGCTTGTAATCCTTGCAGGTATTGATTGCGATGCGCAGGATCCAGGTTTTAACGGAGCTTTCGCCGCGCCGGCCGTTCATGCCGCGCCAGACCTTGATAAAGGTATCCTGCAGCGCGTCTTCGGCCAGTGTGCGATCCGCCAGATAGAGGTAGCAGGTGCGCAATACCGCGTCGCCGTACTCCGTGAGCCACGCTTCCAGCTGAACTTCGCTTGGTACCAAAGCGTCGTCCACCTTCGCTCACCCCCTTACACTGATTAGACGAGTCAAATGTCCCTAAATGCCAGGTCTGCTAAAAATATTATACACAAAAGGCAGCCGCCGCAAAAAAGCGGACGGCTGTAACGGCGGTGCTGCAGATTATTCCTGCGGCAGATAGACCGGGATGGCGTATTCCCAAAGGAGCTCGTTTTCGTCGACGGGATCTATCAGCGGTACGATTCGGATCATCTCGGGCTGGTCTGTAAGCGGGCCGATGCAGACGCTCAGCTTGAACACTTCGGAACCGTCAGGCTGTGCCTCAAACGTGCTTCCGCCGGAGCTCGAAGTCCGCAATTCCATGGCCGTATCCCCGCTGTACCCGAACCAGGAAAAGTATCGGTAGATTTCTTCAATGTCTGCGTTGGTTATCTGGTCGTCTCCCGGCGTGATGGAAAGGACGATATCGGTGGACAGCGGCGTGGTGCGTACCGTGTCATACACAACGTGCACGGAGCCGATGTCGATGGGCGGGTTGAGGGCAAGGCCCTGCTCGGTATCGGTGAGATCGGCGTCAACATCCAGCGTAAAGTCCAGCGTAAAGCGGTCCAGAGTTGCCGCGTTGGCGTAGGCCATAAAGGTGCTGGCGGAATCCAGGATATGCTGCGAGGGAAGGCTATCGTCAAATTCATCGCCCAGCGCCGCGCTGCCAATGAGCATTTCATAGGGCTCATCCAAGGCTACGGGCGTATCCCCCGCGGCGATCGCAGCGTCGATTGCCTGCCACATGGCGGCGGTGTCCTCGGCATAGGTGTCTACGGGGACGATGCTTTGCCTGGGCACGAGCAGGCTCAGGCTGACGCTGATATCCGCCTGGCCGTTGATGGCAATCTGCTCGTACATCCAATCCAGTTGGGCATGCATGTCTGAGTCCATATATTCTTTGTCAATTGTGGCGGTTAAGCCTTTGGCATATTCGCCGTCCCCGTCGGAAAACGGCGGATACAGCCACATATCGCCCAGGTTATCATTGGTCCGGTAGGCGTCGATTCCGTTGATCGTGACCGAGTTGATGACCGTAAACACATTGCGGTCCGCTTGAAAAGTAAGCCCCAGGCTCAGCTCGCGTCCGTCAAACACCGCGTCGGTGAGGGTGGTGGTTACGCCGTCGCTTTCGTGTATCAGGTCAAGCTCCTGTACCATCTCCACCTGTTGTTGGGAGGGCTCTTTGTTTTTGAACAGAAAATCCAGCACGCCGCTTTGCACGGCGGCATAGGCAACGCCTGTAAACAGCGCCACTACCGCCGCCGTCAGCAGGATTGCCGCAACCGGTTTGGTTCGTTTCATCGTTTTAATCTCCTTTAGGGTGTCGCTTACCCTGGCGTGCACCATGGGCGGCACGGCGGGAAACGCGTTTTCATATGGGATTTTATTCATGGTCAATCATCCTTTTCCAAGATGGTTTTGAGTTGCTTGCGGCCTTCGTACAGCCGTCCCTTCAGCGTGCTCACCGGCAGATGCAGTATGGATGATATTTCTTTGAGGGAGTACCCGTTCATGTGATGCAGCAGCAGCGGCAGACGATACGTCTCCGGCAGGCGGGCAAGCGCGTCGCGCAGGCCGGGATCGGCAGGCGCGGCCTGGCATTGCGCGCCGGCTTCCTCCAGGCGGATGACGTTGAATTTGCGCCGCCGTTTAATGCTGCGGCATTCGTTGATAAGGATGCGCGTTATCCATGGGTCAAACCGGCCGTCGTCCCGGAGATGGGATAGCTTCCGCCAGGCTTTGATGAT
>DAIOVG010000120.1:0-8807 GCA_036759125.1 Candidatus Limiplasma sp. | reverse complement strand
TGTGTGGATCCGGTGGTCGGCCGCGATAAGGAAATGTAACGCATTATCCAGATCCTAAGCCGCCGCACCAAGAACAACCCTGTGCTGGTCGGCGAACCGGGCGTGGGCAAAAGCGCTGTGGTGGAAGGCCTGACCATGATGATCGCGTCCGGCAAAGCGCCAGAGACCGTTGCCAACAAGCGCATCCTGTCGCTGGATCTGGGCAGCATGATCGCAGGCAGCAAATATCGCGGCGAGTTTGAAGAGCGCCTCAAGGATACCCTCAAGGACATCAAAAAAGAGGGCAATATCATCATCTTTATCGACGAGTTCCACACGCTGGTGGGCGCAGGCAAGGCTGAGGGCAGCATTGACGCCGCCAACATTTTGAAACCCGCGCTGGCACGCGGCGAGTTGCAGTGCATCGGTGCCACCACGCTGGACGAGTACCGCAAGCATATTGAAAAAGATCCGGCGCTGGAACGCCGTTTCCAGCCGGTGAAGGTGTTTGAGCCCACCGTGGACGAGACCTTTGCGATTTTGGAAGGCCTGCGCGAGCGCTATGAAAAGCACCATCAGGTGAAGATCACCGACGAAGCCCTGCGCGCATCCGTGGTTCTTTCCGACCGGTATATTTCCGACCGCCGCCTGCCCGACAAGGCCATCGATTTGATGGACGAGGCCGGCTCGCGCGTGCGCCTGCGCCGCTACAAGAAAACACCCAAGGTCAGGGAGCTGGAAGAGCAGCTGCACTGCCTGAAGAACGATTTGAAGGACGCCGTCATGGCCGACGACGACGACCGCATCTTCGAGCTGCGCGAAACCATCAAGCAGCTGGAGGAGACCATCGACAAGAAAAAGGTCGAGTGGCAGGCACGTCGCGCCAAAATTCACTCCTCGGTCAAGGAAGAGGATATCGCCCAGATCGTATCCAGCTGGACGGGCATCCCCGTCAAGCGCATGACGCTTAACGAGGGCAAACGCCTGCTGCAAATGGAGGACACGCTGCACAAGCGCGTGATCGGCCAGGAGGAAGCTATTTCCGCCGTCAGCCGTGCGCTGCGCAGGGCGCGCGCCGGTTTGCAGGATCCCAAGCGGCCTATCGGCTCGTTCATTTTCCTTGGCCCCACGGGCGTTGGCAAAACGGAACTGTGCCGCGCCCTGGGCGAGGCGATGTTTGGCGACGAAAAAGCCGTGATTCGCATCGACATGAGCGAGTACATGGAAAAACACAGCGTTTCCCGCCTGGTCGGCTCGCCTCCCGGATACGTGGGTTTTGAAGAGGGCGGACAGCTCACCCAAAAGGTGCGCCAGCAGCCCTACAGCGTCGTGTTGTTCGACGAGGTGGAGAAAGCCCACCCCGACGTGTTCAACATTCTTTTGCAGATCATGGATGACGGCCGCCTTACCGATAGCGACGGGCGTGTGGTGAACTTTAAAAACACCATCGTCGTCATGACCAGCAACGCGGGCGCGCATTCCATCATTGGCAAGCAGAGCCTAGGGTTCGGCGGTATGATCGAAACCGTGCGCGATTATGAGAAGATGAAGGAACGCATCATGGCGGAGGTCAAGGATGTGTTTCGCCCCGAATTTATCAACCGTGTGGACGAGCTGATCGTGTTCCACGCTCTGGAAGCCGACGATATGGTGAAGATCGCGGGTCTGATGCTGCACAACGTAGCCAAGCGGCTGGAAGAGCAGGGTATCAGCCTGGAATATGGCGACGAGGTCGTAAACCTCCTCGCCACCGAGGGCTATGACGTGAACTACGGTGCCCGCCCGCTGCGGCGCACCATCCAGCGTGTGGTGGAAGACGCGCTTAGCGAGGAAATTATCGCGGGCCGCATCTCCCTTGGCGATATGGTGCACCTCTATGTGAAGGATGACAAGCTCGCTTTCGAGCGCTCCTGCCGGATTACCGATCTGATCAAAACGCCGCAAAAGGCGTAACCCAACAACCAATACAGCAAAAACCGCGCAAGCGGTTTTTGTTTTTCATACCATCAGAGCAAGAAGTATGCTATAATGACAATGCAAACAAATGTTCTTTTCGGCAGGGAAACCCGTCTCCGTTTGTAGAAATGAACAATCAGGCAATTTCCCCTTTCTGGAGGCAGCATGAATATCGATCAGCTTACGGCAATGCTCAAACAAGACCCGGCATTCATGGACTATGTCACAGCGTGGGAAACCATCCCGGCCCGTGAGGGCAAGATGGTGGAATTTCCCGTGTCTTTGGATGCCCGGCTTGCAAGCGTGCTGAAAAAACGCGGCATTCAAAAACTGTATACCCACCAGGCGTCGGCCTGGGAAGCGGCGGCGGCCGGGAAGGACTATGTAGTCGTTACCCCGACGGCCAGCGGCAAAACCCTGTGCTACAACCTGCCTGTGCTTTCCGCAATCCTGAAGGATCAGGATTCCCGCGCCCTGTATCTGTTTCCCACCAAGGCGCTGGCGCTGGACCAGGCTGGCTCGCTGTACGACCTGATTGAGGCCATGGACGTGGACGTAAAAGCCTATACCTATGACGGCGATACCCAGGCCGCCGCGCGCAAGGCCATCCGCCAGGCGGGCCACATCGTGGTCACCAACCCGGATATGATGCACGCCAACATTCTGCCGCACCACACCAAGTGGGTGAAGCTGTTTGAAAACCTCAAATATATCGTCATCGATGAGATTCACATGTATCGCGGCGTGTTCGGCAGCCATCTGGCCAACGTTTTACGCCGTTTGATGCGCCTGTGCGAGTTCTATGGAAGCAGCCCCAAATTCATCCTGTGTTCGGCGACCATCGCCAACCCGGCGGAGCTGGGGGAAACGCTTACGGGCAGGCATATTGAAAAGATTGATAATAACGGCGCGCCGGTGGGGGAAAAGCACTTTGTGTTCTACAATCCTCCGGTTGTCAACAAGCAGTTGGGCATCCGTAAGGGTGCGCTGGGCGAAACACGCGCACTGGCCCAGACGCTTTTGCATAACGATATTCCAACCATTGTTTTTGCCAAGAGCCGTGTGCAGGTGGAGGTGCTGACCCGCGCCTTGAAAACAAGCGGCAAGAACGGCGACGCCGTGCGCGGCTACCGGGGCGGCTATCTGCCCAGCGAACGGCAGAAGATCCAGCATCAGCTGCGCGCAGGCGAGATCAAGCTGGTCGTTTCCACCAACGCGCTGGAGCTGGGTGTGGATATCGGCTCGCTGACAGCCTGTCTTCTGTGCGGCTATCCCGGCACCATCGCAAGCACCTGGCAGCAGGCCGGGCGCGCGGGCAGGCGCAACGAAACGGCGCTCACGATCATGGTCGCGTCCTCCGCGCCGATTGATCAGTACATCGTCGGGCATCCTGAGTATTTTATGTCGCAATCGCCGGAGCATGCGCTCTTGCATCCCGATAACCTGTATATTTTGCTGTCGCACGTCAAGTGCGCCGCCTACGAGCTGCCGTTTGAAGACGGCGAGCAATTTGGCAACGTAAAGGATACGCAGCAGTTTCTGGAGTTTCTCACGGAAGGCGGCATCCTTAGGCATGTCGGCAAGCGCTACCACTGGTCCGCAGAGGAGTTCCCTGCCAGTGAAATCAATCTGCGCTCGGCGACGACCGAAAACTTTGTTATTATTGATATTTCCGATGCGGCGCACCACCGTGTCATCGGCGAAATGGACCGCTTTACGGTGCCGATGCTCCTGCATGAAAACGCCATCTACCTGCACGGCGGCAACCAGTTCCAGGTGGAGAAACTTGATTTTGACGCCTGCAAGGCCTATATCCGCGCCGTGGACGTGGATTATTACACCGACGCGGACTTGAACGTAAGCATCGGCGTGCTCGACGAGATGAAGGAAAAGGCGCTGGCCTGCGGCGCACAGCTGACGCTTGGCGAGCTCAAGGTAACCACCATCGTCAAGATTTTCAAGAAAATGAAGCTCGACACGCACGAAAATCTGGGCTTTGGCGAGGTGATGCTGCCCGAAAGCAACATGCACACCACCGGCATGTGGTGGACGCTGCCCCAGACGATTTCCGGGCACTACAAGAACGACGAACTCCAAAACGCCATGATGGGCATTTCCAACCTCCTGGCCATCGTCGCGCCCATCTACCTGATGTGCGCGCCGCGCGACATCAAGATCGTTTATCAGGTCAAAGCGCCGCATACCGACCGGCCGACGATTTTCCTGTACGATCAGTATCCAGGCGGCATCGGCCTGAGTGAAAAGACATACGAAATGCAGGAGCTGCTGCTGGAGCACGCGCTTGGCGTGGTAAACAGCTGCGACTGCGAGGACGGCTGCCCAAGCTGCGTCGGCCCCATGTTCGGTGAGCGCGGCAAGGAGGCGGCCAAGCATATTCTCCGGGAGCTTCTCAAATGCCAAGCCTGAGCGATAAACTGCGGATGATCAGCGCCGAGCACATGGCGCAATCCGATATGCCTAAAAAAACCGCATCGCAGGACTGCTACCGGGTATCGGAACGCTACCCAATCGCTTCGTTTCCCGACGCGCGGCACATGAACGCCGATATCCTCAAGGAAATCTACGGATTTCCGTTTCCCGTGTCAGTCAAAATGCAGGATCTGCTGTTTCTGGATACCGAGACCACGGGGCTTTCGCGCGGAGCGGGTACGGTGGCGTTTCTGGTCGGTATCGGGTATTTTACGCAGGATCATTTCGTTGTGGAACAGTATCTCATGCGGGATTATGATGAGGAGCTGTTTGTTTTGCAGGAAGTGAGCCGCCTGCTGGAAGCGTTTCCCGTGCTTGTCACCTTCAACGGCCGCACCTTTGATATGCCGGTTTTGCAAAGCCGGTTTTTGTTAAACCGTTTCCGCGATAAGTACGAATCCGTGCATGCCGATGTGCTGTATCCATCCCGCAGGCTGTGGAAGCTGCGGCTTGGCAGCTGCAACCTGCAAACCCTGGAGGAAAGCGTTCTGGGCGTGGTCCGTGAGGGCGACATTCCCGGCGCGATGATTCCGCAGACCTATTTCAAATATCTGGAGAACCGGGATTTTGAGCCGATCCGCAGCATCATGGCACATAACCGGCAGGATATCACAAGCCTTGCCCAGTTGTTTTTCTTCCTGTGCAGGCTGCACCTGAAACCGGAAACCATCCAGGCGCCGGAAGACCTGTTTTCGCTCGCCCGTACGCTCAACAAGCGCGGCGACGCGCTGAAAGCCAAAAAGTGCTTTCGTCTGTCGGCGCAGGGCGGGCTGCGCCCAAGCGCCTTCCACGCCCTGGCCGAGCAGGAGAAACGGGAGGGGCACGCGCAGCGGGCGGCAAAGCTCTACACCGCCATGCTCTCGAGCAGCGAGGATACGGCCGACGTTTGTGTCGCCCTTGCCAAGCTGTACGAGCACCAGCTCAGGGACCTTTCCCAGGCGCTTCTCTATACGCGGCAAGCGCTTCTCATCCTGTCGGAACCCGGCCTGGAGGCCGGCGAGGCTGTACAATCCCGGCGAAATGCGTTACAATACCGTTACGCGCGTTTACGCCGTAAAATCGCAGGAGGTTCTCTTGGATGAATAGTTTCATGGCAAGCATCAAGGCCCAGTCGGCCGGACGAAAATACCAGAGCGGCGATATCGAAGCCGCGAAGAAGTTATATGAAGAAGCAATGCAATCGGGGCTGAAAGATCCCCGGTATATTTTAAGCTATTCTGTGCTGCTGCTTAGGTCCGGCGAATATCAGAAAGCGCGGGAGCTGCTGGTGGAGCACCAGAAAAGTCCGCTGCTCAACGCGGAAAGCAGGAAACAGCTGTTTGTCAACTACGCTGTATGCGTGTATAAGCTTGGCGAGAATGATAAGGCGGTTAGTGTGTTGGAAGGTCTGCACCAGAAGGACCCCTCCGGTTTGGTGTACCAGACGCTGGGGTATCTGTACGTCGCCACCGGGAACAAGGAAAAGGCCGTATCGTTCAACCTGGAAGCGCTGGAGTACGACGACGAGGATCCCATCACGCTGGATAACCTCGCCCAGGCCTACTATTTGGTGGAGAACGACAAAGAAACGGCCAAGGAATACTTTTTGAAAGCGCTCGCCCAGAAGCCGGGGCAGATCGACACGCTGTTTTTTCTTGCGGAGTACGATATCGCGGACGGCAACACCCAGGCCGCGGCGGAAAAGCTGAACAAAGCGCTGGAAGGCCGCTTCTCGCCGCTTAATCACGCCACCAAAGAGATGATCGAAGAAAAGCTCGCATCCTTGAATATCGGTGCATAAGCCCGCCATTTACACGGCTGCGATGTATGTTTATAAATAAGTACAGCGAAAAAACCAACCAAACAGGTTGACAGTCGCCATACGGTGTGCTATTGTATACAACAAATCATACGAAGGAGATTTTTCGATGATTGGCCAGCCCTTGAACCTCAGCCTGATTATTCTTAGCCTTGCCGTACTGCTCCTTCTGGTAGTAGTAGGCAACATTCTTACGCGTAAGTTTAGGCAGGCGTGCAGGGTTACGGCATAAGCGAAAGCAAACAGCAAGCACACTCCCTAAACTGCGCAAAGCGGTTTAGGGAGTTTTTTTGAGAAGGAGGGGAAACATGCTCAACGGTGCACAAATCTTACTGGAAGTGCTCAAGGAACAAAAGGTTGATACGATTTTCGGGTATCCTGGCGGATTCGTATTGAACATTTACGACGAAATTTACGGCGCTGCGGACTGGCTCAACCATGTCATCACCTGCCACGAGCAGGGCGCTGCCCACGCTGCGGACGGCTATGCCCGCGCGACGGGCAAGACCGGCGTCGTCATCGCCACCTCTGGCCCCGGCGCGACCAACCTGGTCACCGGCATTGCCAACGCCTATCTGGACTCAATCCCCATGATCGCCATCACCGGCAACGTTCCGCAGGATTTTATCGGGCGCGACAGCTTTCAGGAAGTCGACATCAAGGGAATTACCATGCCCATTACCAAGCATAACTACATGGTCAAGGACGTGGAAAAGCTTGCGGATATCGTGCGGGAGGCATTTTTCCTCGCGTCCACCGGCCGCAAAGGCCCCGTGCTGATCGATATTCCCAAGGATGTGCAGCTGGCCAAGTGTGAGTACACCCCGGCGAAGGAAACCCGGAAAATGAACGCCAAAGCGCCCACCGCCGCGATGCTCAAGGAAGCGGCGGAGCTGATCGCCGCGTCCAAACGCCCGTTTATCTATGCGGGCGGCGGCGTGGTCGCAACGGACGCGAGCAAAGACCTGCTGGAATTTGCGGAGAAGCTCGGCGCACCCATCGGCACGAGCATGATGGGCTTGTCCGCCGTGCCGCGTTCTCATCCCTTAATGCTGGGGATGTCCGGTATGCACGGTAATTTTGCGTCCACCAAGGCCATGGGGCGGTCCGACCTGATCATCGGCATCGGCGCACGCTTTTCCGACCGCGCGACCGGTAAAAAATCCGAGTTTTCCAAAAACCGCAAGGTGCTTCACATTGATATCGACCCCGCGGAGATCGGCAAGAACATCCCCGCCTACGTGGCGATGCATGCCGATGTGAAGGAAGCCCTGCAAGCGCTCAACAGGATACCCCTGCACAAGAGCGACCCTGAATGGCTGCAGGAAGTCAACGAATACAAGCAATCCAACGATAACCGTACCGTGATGAACAACGCTGTGCTCAATCCCTACCTGGTGCTGCAAAGCGTGGCAAAACGCGTGCCCCAAGACGCCCGCATCGCAACCGACGTGGGTCAGCACCAGATGTGGACCGCGCAGTTCTATCCGTTCCAGCAGCCCCGCACGTTCATCACCTCCGGCGGCTTGGGCACAATGGGCTTTGGAATGGGCGCTGCCATCGGCGCGTGCATCGGCTCCGGGAAGAAAACCGTGCTCATCACAAGCGACGGAAGCTTCCATATGAATATGAACGAATTGGCGACTGCCGTATCCAATCGTCTGCCTCTGGTGGTGCTCGTCCTCAACAACTCCGTGTTGGGTATGGTGCGTCAGTGGCAGACGATGTTTTTTGACAAGCGCTATTCGTCCACGACGCTGGAACGCAAGACCGATTATGTGAAGCTCGCCGAAGCCTTTGGCGCCAAGGGCCTGCGCATATCGCAGCTGGATGAGCTCGATACGGTGCTGGATCAGGCACTCAGCATGGAGGAGCCCGTGGTGGTGGATATCGTGATCGACCGCGACGAAATGGTGTTCCCCATGATACCGCCCAACGGAACCATCAACCAAATGATCATCAGGGGGTGAACGCATGAATAAACTGATACTGTCACTGCTGGTCAACAACGAAGCGGGCGTTCTCACGCGGGTGTCCGGGCTGTTTGCCAGGCGGGGCTTCAACATCTCCTCTCTGTCTGTCGGGGAGACGCAGAACCCTCACCTGTCCCGCATTACCATCCAGGCTGTGGGGGACGAGTATGTACGCACACAGTTGGTGCACCAGTTGCGCAAGCTGCACGATGTGAAGGTTGTGGAGAACATGGAGCTTGAGCAAACCGTGTGCCGTGAGCTGATGCTCATCAAGGTCTGCGCGGGCAGCGGCACAAGGAGCCAGGTGCTTGAAGGCGCCAATGTGTTCCGCGCCAAGGTTTGCGACCTGACACCCACGACTGTGACCATGGAGCTGACCGGCGATACCGACAAGCTGGATGCTTTTATCACCTTCCTGGAACCGTTTAACATTCTGGAAACCTGCCGCACGGGGATTACGGCCATCGGCCGCGGAGAATACACGCTGAAGAAGAATGAGGAGGATGTTTCAAATGGCTAAAATGTATTATCAAGAGGATTGCAAACCCGAGGTACTCAAAGGCAAGAAAATGGCGGTGATCGGCTACGGCAGCCAGGGCCACGCGCACGCG
>DAIOVG010000119.1:0-8812 GCA_036759125.1 Candidatus Limiplasma sp. | reverse complement strand
CGAAAGCTGCGGCAAGTGCGTGGTCTGCCGCGAGGGTACCAAGCAGATGCTGGATATCCTCACCGATATCACCCAGGGCCGCGCCACCATGGAACAGCTCGCGCTTTTGGAAGAGCTGGCGCTGGTCGTGCAGAAGGTTTCGCTGTGTGGGCTGGGCAAATCGGCCCCCAACCCCGTGCTTTCGACGCTGAAATACTTCCGAGACGAGTACGTGGAGCACATCGTGAACAAGCGCTGCCCCACCGGCCAGTGCAAGGCGCTGCGGTCGTATTCCATTGACGCCGAAAAGTGCATCGGCTGCGGCGCGTGCGTGCGCAAGTGCCCCACCGGCGCCATCACCGGAGAGAAGAAACAGCCGCACATGATCGATGCCGCGAAGTGCATCAAATGCGGTGCCTGCATGGACGCCTGTAAATTCGGCGCCGTACTCGCGTAGGAAAGGGCGGAGACAGCTATGAAAACAAATCAAATCGTTACCGTTGATAATAAACAGGTCCCCATCGAGGGCGAACGCAACCTTCTGGAGCTGATCCGCAAGGCGGGCGTGGAAATCCCTACCTTCTGCTACCATTCTGAAATGAGCATTTACGGCGCGTGCCGCCTGTGCATGGTGGATGTCGAGGGCATGGGCATGGTCGCGTCCTGCTCCACAACGCCCACCCCGGGCATGGTGGTGAAAACCTCCACCCCGGAGATCCGCGAAACCCGCAAGATGATTCTGGAGCTCCTTTTGGCCAGCCACCAGGGCGACTGCCAAACCTGCCGCAAGGGCGACGACTGCAAGCTGCTGGCGCTTGCCAACCGCCTGGGCGTGCGCGATGTGCGCTTCAAGCGCAAGGGCCGCAACCTGCCGCTGGACCTTTCATCCCCGTCCATTGCGCGCGACCCCAACAAGTGCATTCTCTGCGGCGACTGCGTGCGCATGTGCTCGGAAATCCAGGGCGTGGGCGCAATCGGCTTTGCCCACCGCGGCGCGCACTCCATTGTCACCCCGTGCTTTGAGCGCGATATCGCAACCGTAGAATGCATCGATTGCGGCCAGTGCACCAAGGTCTGCCCGACCGGCGCTTTGACCATCAAGTCCGACACCACCGAGGTGTTCACCGCCATCCAATCCAAGGACAAGTACGTGGTCGCGGCCATCGCTCCGGCCGTGCGCGTAGCCATCGGCGAGGAATTCGGCCTGGAGACCGGCGCCAACGCCGTGGGCAAAATGGTGGCAACCCTGAAAATGATGGGCTTTGACGCCGTATACGACGTATCCTACTCCGCCGACCTGACCATTTTTGAAGAAGGCACGGAGCTTCTGGGCCGCGTGACCGAAGGCGAAAACCTGCCGATGTTCACCTCCTGCTGCCCCGGCTGGGTCAAGTTCATGGAGCAGTATTACTCCGATTACGCCAACAACCTGTCCACCTGCAAGTCGCCCCAGCAAATGCTTGGCTCGCTCGTGAAGGAAACCTTGCCCGATGTGGTGAAGAAAGACCGTAAGGATATCGTGTTCGTTTCCATCATGCCCTGCACGGCCAAGAAATTCGAAGCCAAGCGCGACGAGTTCAGGGTGGCTGACAGCCCGGACGTGGATTACGTCATCACCACGCACGAGCTGGCGCTGTTGATCCGCGAGCGCGGCATCATGTTCAACGAGATGGAACCCGAAGCCTTTGATATGCCCTACGGCTTTAATACCGGCGGCGGCGTGATCTTCGGCAACTCCGGCGGCGTCAGCGAGGCGGCCATCCGTTTTGCGGGCGAGAAGCTGACCGGCAAGAAGACCGATGATTACATCATCCGCGAGGTACGCGGCGAAGAAGGTATCCGCGAGGTGGAATACGACTTCTCCGGCACCAAGCTCAAGATGGCCGTCGTATCGGGCCTAGGCAACGCACGCAAGGTGATGGACAATATCAAGGCCGGCACCTCGCAGTACGACTTTGTGGAAATCATGGCCTGCCCCTCCGGCTGCATCAACGGCGGCGGTCAGCCCGTGAGCGCCGACCGGCTTGCGCGCCAGAAGCGCACCGAGGCCCTGTACCGCACCGATAAAATGCTGCAGCTCCACAAGTCGCAGGATAATCCCTACATCAACGACCTGTACACCAACTTCCTGGGCAAGCCGGGCAGCCACAAGGCGCACGAGCTCCTGCACACCCACTACCACGCCCGTTCGCGCATTAAATCCGACCGCATTGAAACGCCTGCCGAAACCGACAAGCTGCCGGTATCCATCTGCTTTGGCACGGGCTGCTTCATCCGCGGATCGCAGAAACTGCTCTCCCAGCTGACCAGCTTCATTTCGGCAAACGGCCTGGAAGACAAGGTATCGCTGGACGCGACCTTCTGCTTTGAGAAGTGCGACCAGGGACCCGTGGTGCGCATCGGCGACGAGACCATCACCCACTGCACGCGGGTGAAGGCCATCGAAGCCCTGACGGAAAAGCTGAATCTTCACGCAAACGCCTAACCCATCGCTCGCGCCGGGGCCTTGTGTGAAGACAGCATAAAGGAGACCCCCTATGAGCATCGTAAAAACGCTGGAAGCCATGTGCCGGGACTGTTACCGCTGCGTACGCGCCTGTCCCGTCAAGGCGATCGGCATCAAAAGCAACCAGGCGTTCATCAACCAGGATCGCTGCATCAACTGCGGCACCTGTGTGAAAACCTGCCTGCAAAAAGCAAAGGTCGACGAAAGCCAGCTGGATGACATCAAAAAGATCGTCAAATCCGGCGATGTGGTGGCCTGTGTCGCGCCCTCGTTCGCAGCCGAGTACCCCGGATACCTCCGCCGCCGTTTGGCGGCGGGGCTCCGCGGGCTCGGCTTCAAGCGTGTGGAGGAAACCTCCATCGGCGCCGACGCCGTGGCCGAATACACCAAAAAGCTGGCCGCTGCCACGGGGCGCGGCGGCATCGCCACAGCCTGCCCGGCGGTGGTGGATTATGTGCAAACCTATATGCCCGAGCACCTGGATTTGCTCATGCCCGTGGTATCGCCCATGATCGCGCACTGCAAGATCACCAAGGCACTGCACCCCGACATGCGCGCGGTGTTCATCGGCCCCTGCGTAGCCAAGAAAGCCGAAGCCCAGCAGGAAAAGTACAAGGGCATCGTCGACGGCGTATTGACCTTCAAGGAGCTCAACCAGTGGTTCCGGGAGGAAGGCATCGTGCTGGAGGAAATCTGCGATTCGGGCTTTGACCAGATCGGCCACCTGAACACCGCCAAGCTTTTCCCCCTGCCCGGCGGCATGATTAAAACCGCTGGCCTTGACGACAGCATCGATTCCATCAACATCGTACACACCTCCGGCTATGAAAACACCATCACCCTCCTGCACGCCGCCGTGGACTCCAAGGATCTGGAGATCATCGAGCCTCTGTTTTGCAACGGCGGATGTATCAGCGGCGCGGGCAACGAAAGCCAGAACAACATATTTGAAAAGCGCAAGGATATCATCAACTACGCGCATGAGAAGGACGATGCCGTCGGCGCCGAGGAAGCGATGCCGCCGGTAGACCTGTCCACCACCTTTGAAAAAACGCCCGTCAAGGGCGTGAAGTACACCGAGCAGGACATCCTGGACGTGTACGAGCATACCTACAAATCCGCACCGGAGAACCGGCTGAACTGCGGCGCCTGCGGCTATGCCAACTGCGAGGAGAACGCCATCGCTATTTTGAACGGCATGGCCGAGTACTCCATGTGCATCCCCTACATGCGCCGCCGCGCTGAAAACCGGGCCGACACCATACTGCACAACGCGCCCGAGGGCGTGGTCATCCTTGACGAGGGGCTGACCATTCAGCTTGTCAACCCGGCGTTTGAGAAATATTTCTCCTGCACCTCTGCGATCATCGGGCGGAAAATTTCCTATCTGCTGGATTCGACCATCTACGAGAAGGTCTTCGCCCAGCCGGGCAAATATCTGGAGTCGATCTTTGAATACCAGGGCAAGGAGTTCCACCAGGTGGTGTACTACCTGCCTGCCGAAAAGCAGTACGTCGGCATTTACATGGACCTTTCCAACATCAAGCTCAACGAGGCCAAAATCCAGTCCGCGCGGGACAAAACCATCCAGCGGGTGGAACAGCTGATCGCCCAGAACCTGGAGATGGCCCAGAAGATGGCCGACTACCTGGGCGAGAGCGCGGCGCGTTCGGAAACCCTGCTGGAAGAATTGATACAGTCCGATGAATGAACCGAAGCTGCGCCTGTATACGGAGCTACTGCTCAAACAGGTGAATAAAAAGCACTACCGGGAATGCGGCGATCAGGCGGAGATCGTCCGTACGATGGAGCATACCGATTTTGTCCTCGCCGACGGCGTAGGCTCTGGCAGCTATGCCAATATCGCCGCTCGCATGTGCATCAGCCGCGTGCTGCACCTGATGCGTTCGGGCATCTCCATTCACAAGGCCTGCGAGAAGGCCCTCACCCTCATGCACCGCGCACGCACCGAGCGGGTGCCGTTTGCGGCGTTCAACATCGCGCGCATCATGAAAAACGGCCAGCTCACCGCGCTCTCCTTCGAAGCGCCGCTGCCGCTTCTCATCCGGGACGGCATCGTGCAAAAGCTCCGCCCCACGCACTATACGATGTCCAACGAGGTGGTGACGGAGACCTCGGTGCTCCTCAAAGAGGGCGACTCCATGGTGTTCTTTACCGACGGAGTCACCCAGGCAGGGCTTGGACGCGGCCACGGCATGGGCTGGGGCACGGACGGGTTTATGAACCTGTACCAGAAATGTATCTCGGCGGGCATGAGCAACGACGACGCCTTTGACATGATCCTCATGAAAACCAAGTCGCTTTCGGGCAACATCCACGGCGACGATACCTCCATCGCCTTGCTCACACTCCGCAAGGCCAGCGTGATCAACATCCTCACCGGGCCGCCCGCCAACAAGATGGACGACGAGATTTTCGTCAAGCGCTTTCTGGCCTGCGATGGCCTGAAGGTGGTTTGCGGCTCCACCACGGCGGACATGGTTGCCCGTGTGATGGGCAAGCGCGTAAAAATGCAGAAAATCACCGATTCGCTCACCGCGCCGCCGGAATACACCATCGACGGTATCGACCTGGTGATGGAAGGCGCGGTCACGCTTAACCAGGTGTACAACATCCTTGAGGAGGATTTAAAGGGCGGCGAGGAGGGCGTGTGCAAGCTGTGCCTGTTCTTAAAGAATGCCGATATCGTGCGCTTCTTCGAGGGCCAGGCGGAAAACACCGCCCATAACGACATCACCTTCAAGCAGCTGGGCATTTTGAAGCGCGCCATCATCGTGCAGCTCTTGGACGAGAAGCTCAAAAAGATGGGCAAGGTCACGAAGATGGAGAAGCTGTAGCGGGTTAAATGCTTTAATTCATTTCCCTCGTTGTGTAACGATTGCTTTTCATACTGTAGTATCAAAAACAGCCATGCGCCGCATGGCTGTTTTTGCTTCTATGGTTTTCAAAGCGCTATCGGCCGGGCCGTTACTCGCTATCCGTATTCGCCTTCTGGTCCGCCTCGCCGCTTGCAGCCGGAGCCGCAGGTGCCGCTTCGTCGGCATCTTCCTCGGCGGTCTCCTCCGCTCTGACCTTGGGGTGACCCACGGACAGGACAAGGCGGTCGCTCTCTGTCAGGCAGGTTAAGCCCTCGGGCAGTTCCACGTCGGCGACGGTAACATGATCGCCCGGCACCATCTTGCTGACGTCAATGTTGATCGCCTGGGGAAAATCGCCCGGCAGGCCTTTCACATGCAGGGACTCCAGCTGCTGCAGCAGCTCGTAATTGTTGTGGTGCAGATCGTCGCGGCCGTGGATGTGGAGGTGGATATCGGCCGTGGTTTCTTCATCCAGCGAAATTCCCTGGAAGGTGATATGCAGAAAGTCGTATGTGCCCGGCACATACTGAATCTCACGGATCATGGCCGAGTAAGGCTTTTTCCGCCCAACCTGCAGCGTATACACGCCGGACTGCCCCAGCTGGTTGAAGGTCCTTCTGAATTCGTCATATTTCAGGGAAATGCTGACGGATGTATCGCCTTTGCGCGAGATGGAACCAGGCAAGAGCCCCTCTTTGCGAAGCCGTTTCGTGACTCCCTTACCGCTCTTTGCCCGTTCTTCGATCTTGAGTTTGGTGCTGTTGTCCATGTCATTTCCTCCTGTCTGGTGCGTTTCTCATTCCGGGAAATGCAAAGCAGCGCGTACTCTTTTGGCCGTCTTTTCATACTCCCAGTGATACTATTATAGCCGATCTTGTCAAGTTAGGCAAAAACGTTTCCCATTTTTATCAGGGCAGGAAGGTGAAGGATACCGTCCACTCGGCTATGTTGCCCTCATATCGACCGGCGTTTTCTTCAACTTGCAATATTCGGGTCAGCGTGAATCCGTTTTGAAGATCGTTAATGGCAATCTGATGTGTAATGCTGTCTTTGGCAGCATCAATGTATTTTTCATCGTACTCCGTAATCTCCGAAACGATCACAATGGTCTGCCCGGCTTCCAGCGATATGATATCTCCGTCTTCAACCATGATCTCGTCGATGCTGAAAACTTGCCCCCACTCATTCCCGACATGGTTATAGTTAGGACACGTACAAGCGATGTGTACAGTCATGGCTGCCGTCAGCGTCTCCTGCATCGCAGCTTGAGCGCCAGAGCTCCTATATGCGTGCGTTCCCTGCATAGATACGCCGTTTACACCGCTGGCCGAGATACTGCCAAGCGCGATAACACACGCCAGCGCAAGCACGCTTGACCTCAGCTTGATTGACGATCGATTTTTATCCATACCCCGTACCCGAAACGTCTGTCTGGAATGGCATCCTCATCTTCCGGAAACAAAGCGTAACTGCATTGTATCAGATCAGATTGTAAACGTAAACGTCGTTCCTTCACCCGGGGTGCTTTCCGCTTTGATCTCCATGCCGTGGCGCACGGCGATCTGCCGGGCAATGGCAAGCCCCAGGCCGGAGCCCTGGCGGTTTTCCTCCGACGGGGTTTTGCGGAAGCGGTCGAAAATATAGGGAAGCAGATCAGGCGCGATGCCCGCGCCAAAGTCGCGCACGGTCACGCGGGTTTGCGTCAGCGCAACCTCGATGCGGCTGTTTTCGCCCGAAAACTTCACCGCGTTATCCAGTACGATCAGGAACATCTGCCGCAGCCGCCCGTAATCGCCCTGGACGGTCACGGCATCCTCCGGCATTTCCCGCTTGATGGCGATGGTCTTTTTTTGCGCCATCAGGTCGGCGGCGTGCAGCGCATCGGAAAGCACATCCTGCAAAACCACATCGCTGCGCTCAATTTCAAAATCCGGGTTCTGGAGCTTGGAAAGCTCCAGCAGATCGTTGGTCAGGCGCTGCAGGCCGAGCGTTTCCCTAAGCATCTGCTCGTGATATGCCTTGACCTGCGCCGGATCGGTCACCACACCGTCGCGCAGCGCCTCCAGCGAGCCTCGCAGCACCGTGGCGGGCGTGCGCAGCTCGTGCGATACATTGGACAGGAACTCCATGCGCAGCTGCTCCTGCTGCTCCTTTTGGCGCCTGGCTTCCGATAATCTGTCGCTGAGCACATCCATGGCCTGGGCAAGCTTGCCGATCTCATCGGCACGGCGCACACCGGTTTTGGCGCTGTATTCGCCGCCCGCCAGGGTGAGCGCGGTGTTCTTCATCTGGTTGAGCGGTCTGCCAAACGCATAGCTCAGCCAAATAGCCAACAGCACGGCGATACAAAGCGCAATCGCGCCGGAGTAGATCAGCACCGTGGTGCCCTGCTGCGTCACCGCATGGATGCCGGATACCGCGTCGTGCATCAGCAGCGCGCCGTAAATTTCCGTATCCTTATAAATCGGCGCGCCCACGGTGATGGTCGGCGCCCCCAGCAGATCGGAAAACCCCCGGCTGACGACCGTTTCTCCGGCAAAGACCTGGTCCACCACATGATCGGCGTCCTCAGGCAGGTCCTGATAGACGATCCCCATCATGCGCCGCCCGGTGGTTAAAAAGTTAAGGTCCGCGTCCAGTACCCAGACGTCGACATCCAAAAGACCCAGCGCGGGCAGGTAAGCGCTCAGCCCCGTATTCATGCCCATACTGGCCGCGTTGCTGGACCCCTTGCCCATGCCCATGCCGGGGCTCGTGCCATTGCCCGCCGTTTCGCCGCTCACAGCGCCGGACAGGGTATCGGCCAGCGCCACGGCGCGCGCCGTCAGCTCCCGCTGGGTTTCCTCGGTCATGTTGCGGGTAAACAGCGTTTGAAACAGCACCCCGCTCATCACGGCAAAAATGCCAAGCGGAATGATGAAATACAGCAGCAGTTTTTGCGCGATGCGGTTACGCATTGTCGTCCGTCTCCAGCCGGTACCCTACGCCCCAGATGGTTTTGATCGCAAAGCCAACCGGGTTCGCGGCCTCCACCTTGGCCCTGAGGCGCTTGATGTGGGTATCCACGGTGCGGGTATCGCCAAAATAATCATAACCCCACAGGCTTTCCAGCAGGTTGTCGCGGGAAAACACCTTGCCCGGATGCTCGGCGAGCGTCCAAAGGATTTCAAATTCTTTTTTCGTCAGCGTCAGGTGGGCATCGCCGACCTTGGCCAGATAATCGTCGGCTGATACCCAGAGGTTGCCCAGCGTGACGGTCTGCTTTTCCTTGCCGTCCTTGGGCTGCATACGCCTGAGCACAGCGCGCAGGCGCGCCATGACCTCGCCTGGCGAAAACGGCTTGACAATATAATCATCCGCCCCGATATCCAGCCCCATAATGCGCTCGAAGTCCTCGCCGCGCGCGGTGATCATAATCACGGGCACAGTCGAGGTTTTGCGGATTTCG
>DAIOVG010000118.1:0-8816 GCA_036759125.1 Candidatus Limiplasma sp. | reverse complement strand
GCCTCGTGCACCTTCAGGCCGTAGTACCCCGCCCCGCAGAACGAGGGGATGAGGCTTGGGTGCACGTTGACGATGCGGCCATCATACGCCCGCACGAAGGTCTCGTGCAGGATCAGCATAAAGCCCGCGAGCACGATCAGCTCAATGCCGTGCACCGCGAGCAGCTCCTGTAATGCCGCGCCGTAGCGCTCGGCCGATTCCATTTTTTCCAGTACGGCGGTTTCGATGCCCGCCGCCTGGGCGCGGGTCAGCGCGAACGCGCCGGGCTTGCTGGATACCACCAGCTTGAGCGTACCGCTTTTCAGTCTGCCCTTTTGCTGCGCGTCGATGAGCGCCTGCAGGTTCGTGCCGCCGCCGGAGACCAGCACCGCAATGTTGATCACAGCGCCACGCCCTCCCCGGGGGCGATTTCCCCCAGCACGTAGGCGGCCTCGCCGTGATCGATAAGCACCTGCACGGCCTTGTCAGCCTCGGCTTTGGGGACCACAGCCACCATGCCGACCCCCATGTTGAAGGTGTTGAACATGTCGCGCTCCGGAATACCGCCCTCACTGGCGATGACGCCGAAGATCTCCGGCGTGCGCACGGCCCGCTTGTCGAGCGTTGCCATCATGCCGGGTTTGAGCGCACGGGGGATGTTTTCGTAAAAGCCGCCGCCCGTGATGTGTGCCAGGCTGTGTACGGTGACCGCTTTGAACAGCTCCAGCACAGGCTTGACGTAGATCTTGGTCGGGGTTAGAAGCTCCCGGGCATAAACCGGCAGCTTTGCGCCCAGCGCCTTGCGCACCAGCGAAAAGCCGTTGGAGTGCACGCCGCTGGACGGCAGGGCAATCACCGCGTCGCCAGGCTGCATATTGTCCTTGTTCAGAATCTTGGCTTTGTCCACCGCGCCCACGCAGAAGCCCGCGATGTCGTACTCGTCCTCGTGGTAGAAGCCCGGCATTTCTGCCGTTTCGCCGCCCACCAGGGCGCAGCCCGCCTGCACGCAGCCCTCCGCCACGCCCGCCACAATATCGGCGATGCGCTCAGGCACATTTTTGCCGCAGGCGATATAATCCAGGAAAAACAGGGGTTTGGCGCCGCAGCAGAGGATATCGTTGGCGCACATGGCCACACAGTCGATGCCGATGGTGTCGTGCTTGTCCAGCAGAAACGCGAGCTTGAGCTTGGTGCCCACCCCGTCGGTCCCCGAGACCAGCACAGGATGGGGCATATCAGTGATATCCAGCTCAAACAGGCCGCCGAAACCCCCAATGCCGGCAGTGCCGGCTCCCATTCCGGCTTCGCCGGTGAGTGTTCTGGCTATATGTGCTTTCATCAGCTCCACGGCCTTGTATCCCGCAGTGATATCCACACCCGCGGCCTTATAGCTTTCGGATTGGCTCTTCATGCGTTCCCCTCCATGTTGGCGCTTTCTTTGGCTCCCTGCATATACCGGCGTGACTCACGCCTTGTCCTTGAGAAAGGTTTCAAACTTGTCCTTGGTCACCGCGCCGTTGGGATCAATGGGGTAATCGCCGGTGAAGCAGCCCTTGCAAAAGCCGCAGGCCGCCCCGGCGGCGAGCTTGTCCAGGCAGTCCACAGGCATGAAGCCCAGGGAATCCGCGCCGATGAGCTTGCACACCTCGGCCACGCTGTGCTCGGCGGCAATCAGGTTTTCGGTGGAGTCGATATCCGTGCCGAAATAGCACGGGTGGGTGAAGGGCGGCGCCGCAAGCCGCATGTGCACCTCGGTAGCCCCCGCTTCCCTGAGAATGCTGACGATACGCGCCGCCGTGGTGCCGCGCACGATCGAGTCGTCAATCAGCACCACGCGCTTGCCTTCCACGGTGGAGCGGATGACGTTGAGCTTGATCTTCACGGCGTTGGTGCGCTCCATCTGCCCTGGCTGGATAAACGTGCGGCCGACGTATTTGTTTTTGATGAAGCCGACCCCGTAGGGGATGCCTGCCTGCCGGGCGTAGCCGATGGCGGCGTCGATGCCCGAATCCGGAACGCCGACCACGACATCCGCCTGCACCGGGTGCTCCAGCGCCAGAAACGCGCCCGCGCGCAGCCGCGCCTGGTGCACCGACGCGCCCTCGATGACGCTGTCGGGTCTGGCGAAATAAATGAACTCAAACACGCACAGCGACGGGCAGGCCGCCTTGTGCTTCATTTCCAGCGAGCGCACGCCGTTTGCGTCGACGACGATCACCTCGCCGGGCTTTACATCGCGCACAAACTTCGCGCCCACCGCATCCAGCGCGCAGGTTTCGGAGGCGAACACCACATCGCCCTGCTCCGTTTTGCCCATGCACAGCGGGCGGAAGCCATTGGGGTCGCGCGCGGCCAGCAGCTTGGCGGGGCTGACAATCGTCAGCGAGTACGCGCCCTTGAGCTGCTTCATGGCCGAAAGCACGGCCTCTTCTATGCTGTCGGTCTTCAGGCGCTCCCGTGTGATGGTATAGGCGATCACTTCCGAATCGCTCGTCGTGTGGAAAATCGCGCCGCCCATCTCCTGCTCCTCGCGCAGGGCGTGGGCGTTGACGATGTTGCCGTTGTGCGCCAGCGCCATGCCGCCCTTGAGGTGGTTGACCAGCAGCGGCTGGGCGTTGGTCTGGTTCTGCACGCCGGTGGTGCCGTAGCGGCAGTGGCCGATGGCGATGCCGCCCTCGGGCAGCTTTTGCATAACGTCGCGGGTGAACACCTCGCCCACCAGCCCGATATCCTTATAGCAGGTCAAAACGCCGCGCGTGTTTACCGCAATGCCGGCGCTTTCCTGCCCGCGGTGCTGCAGCGCGTACAGCGCGTGGTACACGGGCTGCACCACGCCTTGCCTGCCATCCTGTAAATAGATGCCGAATACACCGCATTCCTCGTGAAGTTTACTCATCGAATCCTCTTTCGCAGTTGTGAACAACGGGTACAAACACAATCGTTTTCAAGCCTGATCCAAAGGCCTGAGAAGCGGGCGGCAGCCGGGGTTTCAGGCTAGGCACCCATCAGGCGCTTCATAATTTCCTGATACGCGTCCTCCACCTTGCCCAGGTCGCGGCGGAAGCGGTCCTTGTCAAGCTTTTCATGGGTGACAGTATCCCAGAAACGGCAAGTGTCCGGGCTGATCTCATCCGCCAGCACGATGGTGCCGTCCGACAAGCGCCCGAACTCCAGTTTAAAGTCGATCAAATCGATATTCAGATCCTTGAGGTATTCCCGCAGCGCGTCGTTGACCTTGAGCGCATAGGAGGACAGCAGCTCCATTTCTTCCTCGGTGGCCCAGCCCATGGCGGCGATGTGATACTGGTTGACCATCGGGTCGCCCAGCGCGTCGTCCTTATAGCAGAACTCCAGCACCGTTTTTTGGAGCACCACGCCCTCGGAAAGCCCCAGGCGTTTGGCCAGCGAGCCCGCCGCAACGTTGCGCACGATCACCTCCAGCGGTACGATGGTCACCCGTTTGACCAGGGTTTCGGTATCGGATAATTCCTCTAAAAAATGCGTAGGGATGCCCTTCTTCTCAAGCATCCTCATCAAATGGTTGGTCACGCGGTTGTTGATCGCGCCCTTACCGATAATTGTTCCTTTTTTTTGCCCGTTAAAGGCGGTGGCATCGTCCTTGTAGCGAACCAGCAGCACCTGCGGGTCATCGGTCGCAAATATCTTTTTGGCCTTGCCTTCGTAGAGCAATCCTTGCGTTACCATCGGAAACCATCTCCCCATCTTTCGGCCCGCCTGCGCATCGCATCGGACGCCGTTTGTTGAAACTATGTGGAAAACTGTCGCGGATACGTTTTTGCCGATTTTGCTGGGTTCTGTGTGGATATCGCCTCCTTATCCTAGGGTTTTTGTGGAAAACTACGTGGAAAAGTCTATCAGTCGATGGTCAGTGCGGCGTCCTTTTCCAGGACCTTGCGCTTCATTTCATCACGGGCGCGGCACAGGCGGGCGTAAAGCTCGTCGTCGTCCAGGGCAATGATCTGCGCGGCGAGAATCGCGGCGTTGGCGGCGCCGTCAATGGCGACGGTCGCAACGGGAAGCCCGGCGGGCATCTGCACGGTGGATAAAAGCGCGTCCATGCCGTCCAGGGTTGCGCTTTTCACCGGGATGCCGATCACCGGCAGCACAGTGCGCGCGGCCAGCGCGCCGGCCAGGTGCGCGGCTTTGCCTGCGGCGGCAATCAGCACGCCGAAGCCGTGATCCTTGGCTTCAAGGGCAAACCGGGCGGCCTCATCGGGTGTGCGGTGGGCGGAAAACACGTGCGCCTCAAAGGGAATGCCAAAGGTTTGCAGCTGCTCAAAGCAGGGTTTCAGTACGGGTAAATCGCTGTCGGAGCCCATGATGATCGCTACTTTTTTCATCCGTTCGCCCTTTCTGTTCCTCCGGTACCCCGGCGCTTTCATGGCTGCCCGAGGACTTATCTATTATAATGAAAGGCGTTATGCAAGTCAATATTGTGCCATGTGGCGCAAACGCCGCCATATATGACAAAAACGGTTCACAAGTGCCGTAGGATATGGTATACTGACAAAAATTGACCAACGCTATCCGTCCGCATTCCGTTAGAAACAGAAAAGGAACAAGACCATGAATAAAACACAGTCTCCTCTGCCTTCCGGTACGCGAATTCTGATCATCGTTTTGTGCGTGATCCTCGCCGCTTCGCTGGTGTTCAACGGCTTGCTGCTGTCGCAGACCAATACCCTGCGCAAGCAGCACAGCGACCTGAGCGCGGAGCTAGCCGTCGCCGTCCAGCAG
This sequence comes from Candidatus Limiplasma sp., assembly GCA_036759125.1. Lineage (GTDB taxonomy): Bacteria > Bacillota > Clostridia > Christensenellales > Aristaeellaceae > CAXXOK01. The sequence continues at coordinate 4,079 of DAIOVG010000118.1, read as the reverse complement.
GCGGACGATGCAAGCGCCCAGCTCGCCGACGCCCAAACCGCTGCGGCTGCGGCCCAGCAGGGGTATGATGAATCCCTCGCCGCGCTGCAAACCGAATTTGACACCTACAAAACCGACGCGGACACGGCATACCAGTCCCTTCAGGAAGAGTTCGCCGCGTACCAAACCAAAGCCGCCGCCGATCTGACGGATGCCAAAACTGCCGGAGAGGCGGGCGTGCAGGCCGCCAAAGACGAGGCCGCACAGGCCCTGACCGATTTGCAGGCCGCGTTTGACGCTTACAAGGCCGAAGCGGATACGGCGTATACGGCGCTGTCCACGGACTTTGAAACCTACAAAACCAATGCCGCGAACGTCCTGGCCGGGGCACAGGCCACGCGGGAAACCGCCGTGCAGGCCGCCAAAGATGAAGCCGCATTAACCCTGGCCGATTTGCAGGCCGCGTTTGATACCTACAAGGCCGACGCGGACGCCGCCTATACGGCCCTGTCGGCCGACTTTGACACCTACAAAACCGATGCTGAGACCGCCCTGGCCCAGGCGCAAACCGCAAACGCGACCGACGTGCAGGCCGCACAGGCCGAAGCCGCACAGGCTCTGGCCGCGCTGCAGACCGAGTTTGACGCCTACAAAGCCGACGCGGACGCCGCCTATGCGGCGCTGTCGACAGAGTTTGAAACCTACAAAACCAATGCCGCGAACGTCCTCGCCGGGGCGCAGGCCACCAGGGAAGCTGCCGTGCAGGCCGAAAAGGACGCGGCCGCAGAGTCTCTGGCCGCGTTACAGGCCGAGTTTGATGCCTACATGACCGATTCCCAGACCGCAATGACCGCGCTGACGGACGAGTTTACGGCCTTCAAGGAAAGCTCCGCAGCCGCCCTTGCCGACGCGGACGCCGCCGCACAGACAGCCAAGGACGAAGCCGCCCAAACCCTGGCCGCGCTGCAAGCCGAGTTTGATGCCTACAAGGCCGATGCGGACGCCGCCTATACGGCGATTTCCGCAGATTTTGAAACCTATCAAACCAACGCCGCGGCCGTCCTGGCCGGGGCGCAGGCCACCAGAGCCAACGCCGTGCAGGCCGAAAAGGACGCGGCCGCCCAGTCCCTGGCCGAATTGCAAGCCGCGTTTGACGCCTACAAGGCGGACGCCGACACAGCCTATTCGGCCATGGCGGACGAGTTTGCCGCCTATAGAGCCGACGTTCTTTCCGGCGCGGATTGGCAGGAAGCGCAGCAGCGGCTTTCGGACACGCAAATGGAGCTCGCCAGGCAGTCCATCCCCACGGATCAGCCCGGTACAGGCAACCACACCAGCGGAATGCTTTCGCAGGTGTACCGGGGCGATATCATCTACAGCAATTTATACGATACCGGCAATATCTACAAAGAGAACACCTCTGGCTTGGGCGACAGGCTGCTGCGCAATATCAGCTCCAGCGAGAAGGACCCCCTGTACAACATTCTGGGCGTTTACGGCGATTGGCTGTACTACCGCCACCGCGGCAACATCTTCCGCTACAACCAGGCCGAAAACTCCAACTATATGCTGATCCATTCCTATAAGCAGCTCCCCGTCAGCGGCATTCAGGCCGCAGGCGGCAACCTGTATTTCCTCGGTCTGGTCACCCCCGGCGAGCGGGCGGACAACCTGTGGAGCATGGAGCCGGACGGCGCGTTTCTAACCCGCGTCAAGGGCGTGCAGGCCCAGTCCATTGCCAGCGACGGCACCTATCTCTACATTGCAACCGTCTCCCCGCAGGCCCTGATCCGGCTGGATCCAGAGGACAACAGCCAGACCGTTCTGCTTGCCAATACCGACGTGAATTACCTGAACTATATCGCAGACGCGCTGTACTTCACCTCCGGCGGACAGGTGATGAAGCTCTCCCTGACCGGCACGGAACCCGTGCCCGTGGGCGGCGTATACGGCGCGTACCTCAACGGCATCGGCGACTGGCTGTACTACGTGAACACCGGCGATAACGATACCGTTTACCGCATCACAACCGACGGGCTGTACAACGAAAAGCTCTCGGACGTGGAAGACGCCGCCTATGTGAACATCGCGGGGGGCTGGGTATACTTTATCAAGCTGAAAATCCCCGGTGATCCAAGCTCCTTGAGCAAGGCCTACAAAATGCGGCTGGACGGCAGCGATCTGATGTTTTCCAAGCCCTGAGCCGCATCGTTTATCCGTTTCTCCGCGGCGCGCCTGTATGGGCGCGCCGTTTCGCTGCCGCCGGGTCTGCCCCGCTGTGTAGACTAAACCCCGGCGGTGTGTTAAAATTATTCCTGATCCATACACCGCTTTTTGCACAGCGCCGCCCGCGACACGAGGAGGGTTCCGATGCTTGAAACCATCATCATTCTTGACTGCGACCAGCTACTGTCGGGCCTGATCGCCCGTACGCTGCGCAGCCAGGATTTCTATTGCGAGCTGATGCCCCCGCAGACCCGGCTGGACGATCTGAAGGACCGCAACGTCAAGGGCGTGATTATTGCCGCCGAAAACAGCGGAACCGTTTGCGCGCTGGACGGCTCGCTTCTGCACGCGCAGTTCCCGGTGCTGGCGCTTGGCGCGGCGGCGGTAACCATCTGCGAGCTCATCGGCGGCTCGGCCCAGGCGCTGGGCGACGAGGCGGAAAACATCGTGCTCGGCCTGGCGGACAATCCCCTGTTTGACGGAATCACCGGCGGCGAGCGTGTGATAAAGAATTTATGCGATTTAACCCTGCCCATGGACGCCCAGACCATCGCAACCGCCACGGAGCGCTGCATCGGCTTTATGGTGCAGGGTAACGTATACGCCGTGCAATACACCATTGAGCGCAACGACCCGGATTCGCTGCACCTGCTGCACAATTTTGCCGAGAAGATCTGCGGCATGGAGCCGGTTTGGGACGCCAACTATATCATCCACGAGGCCGTGGAGGAAATCCGCCACAAGGCCGAGGGCGGGCGCGTGCTGTGCGCGGTATCCGGCGGGATTGATTCGGCCGTCTGCGCCAAGCTTGCGTACATGGCCGTTGGCGACAGGCTGACCTGCCTGTTTGTGGATACGGGCCTGTTCCGCCAGGGCGAGCCGGAGGAGGTCGCCGCGGCCTTCCGGGAGATTCCCGGCATACAGCTCACCTATTACGACGCCAAGGCGCTTTTCTTACGCGCGCTGGACGGCGTGCGCAAGGACTCCGAGAAGGAACGCATCACCGGATCGCTGCTCAAGCAGGTGTTTTACGACCAGCTGCGGGAGTATCCCGACGTGAAAACCATTGTGCTGGGCACCGATTATAACGATACCCTCTATGGCGTCGTCACCCCCGAAACGCCGCCCGTGGGCAGCGAAGGGGAGTATATTACCGTCGAACCCGTCCGCGCGCTGTTCAAGTCCGAGGTCAAGCGCCTGGGCGAACGCCTGTCCATGCCCAAATCCATTCTGGAGCGGCAGCCGTTCCCGGCCGCGGGCCTCGCCTCGCGCATCATGGGTACGGTCGACACCCGCAAGCTTGAGCTTTTGCGCAGCTGCAGCGCGATTTACAGGGAGGAAATCCTCCGCGCCGGGCAGGACAAGCGCCTGTGGCAGTTTTACGCAGCGCTTTCGGACAACCCCGACGTCCGCCAGGGCTATGTGGTTATTCTGCGGGCCTGCCAGGCGGGCGACGGCGAAGCCTACGCCGCCAGGCTGCCGTACGATTTGCTGGAGCGCGTGACCCAGCGCATCCTCACCGGGGTCCCGCAGGTGAAACGCGTGGTGTACGATTTAACGCCGAGCTACCATTACAGCTTCCTGGAATAACCCGCACAAAACACAATCCGCGCAGGAGAATACAATATGCTTCACTTCACCAAGATGCACGGCATCGGAAACGACTACATTTATATCAACGGCTTTGAGGAGACCCTGCCCGCCGATCTGCCCGCGCTTGCGCGCAGGATGAGCCCGCGCCACACCTCCGTGGGCAGCGACGGGCTGATCCTCATCCTCCCGTCGGACACGGCGGACGTGCGGATGCGCATGTTCAACCCCGACGGCTCCGAGGCCGAGATGTGCGGCAACGGCATCCGCTGCGTGGCGGCCTA
>DAIOVG010000117.1:0-8893 GCA_036759125.1 Candidatus Limiplasma sp. | reverse complement strand
CGAAGTGATCACCTGTGACAGTGCGGAGCCGCGGTCCATCGCCGCTCTGAAGACGTTGGGGATGCGGGTTATACCGGCCAAGAAGGGTCCGGATAGCGTAGAGCACGGCATGAAGTGGCTGCAGACGCGGATCAAGATCGTGATCGATCCGGCGAAATGCCCGATTGCTGCGAACGAGTTCTCCGCATACGAATATGACCGCGATAAAGCAGGGAACATCCTACCCAGGTACCCAGATAAAAATAACCATACAATTGATGCGATGCGCTACGCGATGGAAAGCGTGAGTTCGCAGCGCAAGGCGATTGTGCCGAAGTAGGGGAAACTGGATACTGTGTGTTAGTGCAGAAGCTTCTGCATATGAAAAAGGGTGCAATCTCATTCAAGATTGCACCCTGATGTATGAGCGTTTGAGAGCTATTAACTACGCAACATAATCCATGTTGTCCCAAACAAGCAGCGTCCCGGCATCAGCGGGCGGAGCTTCAGTTACATCGGTCATTGTAGTATCAGGAGCCACAGTTTCGGTAGGGGCAACATCTTCATCTTTGCCGGGAACAGCATAAGTGAAGATAGCCCATACAGCAACAGCAACGACAATCACTAAAACAACAACTGTCCAAATGGTTTTTGTTGACACGGGATTCTTTTTGGGTTCAGACACTTTACTCACCTCCTAGAAGTGACTTGCACCTCTGCTAATTTTACAGCGATTTTGTGTTTCGGTCAAATTAAGACGATTATGAAGCAGGCGAACCTGCAGGCTGAAGCGGAGCTTGAGCTGATCAGCAGCACACAGCAGCAGATTATCGACCTTCTGGCCGAATACGCACCGGAATATGACGCGGCCGGGCGTACGCTGGGTGAGCGTCTGATGGCCGGATTCACTGCGGCCGTTGGTACGTTCGGGGATTGGTTTACCGGGTTAGAAGCGCAGGTGACCGGCACTGTTGACCGTATACAGGCTGCCAATGTGGCCGCTGCAGCCAGCAGAACACAGAATTACGATGCGAACGGCAACCCCGTCAGTGGAATCACCATCACGCAGCAGAACACCTTCAACACGCCAGTGGAAACACCGGCCGAAACGGCCCGGCGAATCCGTCAGGCTAATGAAGAGCTCGCCGAACGTATACTGGGGGAATAACAGATGCAGAAGCTGACCTATATCAACCTGAACAATGAGCAGGCAGTGTTCTGTGGGGCACCGTTAGTGCTGGCAAAAATCGAAGGGCTGGGGTTACCGGACCTGCAGATCAGCGCTTTGAACGGTGTATACCAGCAGGGTGAAACGGTCACCGGATACCGGCGTGAAAGTCGTGTGGTTACGGTGACCTTCACGCTGCTGGAAAACAGCCGCACGGCGATGTATGCCAGGCGTATGGACCTGCTGCGTATCCTGTCTCCTGATCGGGCGGTTCGCGGCGACGATCGGGCCATACTGGTCTATGAAAACGATTCTGTTCAGTACATGACCTATGCGGTACCGCTGGGCGGGCTGCAGGCGAAAGACCGCATGATGGATGCACAACCCAATATGAAACTGGAGTTTCGGTGTGAAAGCCCGTACTGGTATGCGATGAACACATCCGCGATTACCTTTGCTTATTCCGGCCAGGGCTTTTCCTTTCCCTTCTCATTCCCGATTGACTTTGGGCGGCGTGATTTTGCCAAAGAGGCAAATAACCGCGGTCATGTGAACGCGCCCGTGGAGATTACGGTGCAGTGCAAAGGCGAGATCCCACGCATTTATAATCGCACTACCGGCAAACGCCTCGCGCTGGTCTCGGCAATTGCTGAAGGCAACACCCTGTACCTGAATACGGATCCGGCACGGTTGAATGCGCGGATCATTGATACAGAGGGCCAGGAAACAGGCGCATTCGGCAGGCTGAGCCTGGAAACGCCTCTGGCGGAGTTTGCGTTGCAGCCCGGCATCAACGAACTGGTATATGAAGCTGGGGGCGCGAGCGCACAGAGCGAGATCGTAGTAATCTGGCGGAATGCCTATGAGGGAGTATAGCGTGAAATCCTTACAGATGATGGATGCCGCATTTGAGAACCTCGGTGAGCTGGCGCAATATGAAAGTGTGCAGATGACCCGCAGCTATTACGGAATCGGCGGTACTAGTATCACGGTGGATCCCCGGGCAAGAAACGCCTCAGTGCTTGTGCCGGGTGTGATCGTATTTTTCAGCGATACGCCGGATAACGCATACCTGATTGAGGATATCTCATCCCATGCCCGGACAAAGATGACAGTGAAGGGCTGCATGCTTAAAGGCTTGGCCAAGCGCCGGATCTGCGTACCGCCGCTGGATGCGGGGGCAAGGCCGTACCAGGACTTCGGCTGGGATCGCTTCACCGGCAGCGCCGAGGGGGCATACCTGCATTTCGCTGATGGAAACTTGGTATCTCCGGATGACAGTGCCCGTGCGTTACCGGGCTTGGTGTTGGCAGATAACCTGGACCGGGGAGTTGTTTTGCCTTGGCAGGCCCGGTTTGATAGGCTAGATACGCTGTTCCAAACCCTGGGGGAAACCACGGAGATCGGCTGGGATATACGCCTCGATCTGACGAACAAGCAGTTTATTTTCCAAGCGTGGGCAGGACAGGACAGGACACAGGGGAACAACCTGTGCCTGATCAGTGAGGAGAACGGGAATGCGGCCGATGTGACCTACAAAGCGATACATTCCGGCAGTGCGACAACGGCATACGTCGGAGGCACAGGTGAGGATGAAGAACGTTTCATCTTGTCCGAAGGCGGCGGCATTCAAGGGCTGGCGCGACGGGAATTGTGGTCCGAGGCCGGCAGCCTGGGGGATCCCGCGCTGCTCACTTTGTATGCACAGAACAAGCTGACCGATAACCAAAGCAAGATCACATTGACTGCCACGCTGATCGATAGCGGCGCATGCCGTTACCGCCGTGATTACGATGTGGGCGACAAGGTACTGCTGTCCGGACGCGGGTACAACACCGGTGTTCGCATCACCGAGATTACCGAAACCCATGAAAACGGATACCGCACACTTAGCGCGACATTCGGGAACGCTCCGGTTAATCTGGGCAAGCTGCTGACAAACCGGCAAAGCGCCGTGAGATAAGGATGTGAAGATATGGCACAGGAAAGATACGGATTTTTCGACAGCTCGGGGGAAGATATACGGAGTTACTCATCGGTTGACATGGCCACAGCGTTTCACACGCTCGCCTCGACCGGTGTAACCAATACCGGAACGAATCTGGCCGTGACCGCCGAGGGCTCGACCATGCGCGTGCTGGTGGGCTATGGCAGCGCCATGATCGAGGGATTCTATTACCAGCTGCGTGATGATGGCGGTGCGGTACAAACTTTTACCCATACCACAGAAGCGGAGCTCGGCCGTATTGACCGCATTGTGCTTCGACTCGATCTGACTGCCCGAACCATATCGCTGGTGAAGCTGATCGGCACGGCTGCAAGCACACCGGAGGCGCCTGCCCTGACTCGCAATGAGGAAACATACGAAATTTCCCTGGCAAAGGTGCTCATCCGGGCTGCCGCTCAGGAACTGCTGGCAAGCGATATCACCGATGAGCGCGAAAACGACGATGTATGCGGCTTGATTGCTCCGGAAGCGCTGCGGCGGGCGACTATCGCGCAGATGATCGATGACGCGATTGACCAGGCGCTCGATGAAGAGATGGCAGATGTGCTGCGATTTTCAGCCCAGACACTACAAACCGCCCAGCAGGCGCAGGCACGCGGCAACATCGATGCACAGCAGAAGATAACCGCATCGGGCATGCTCAAGGGCAACGGCGCAGGTGGCGTGTCCGCGGCTGTTGAAGGCACGGATTATGCCGGCATATCCGGGGTGAAACTCATGGCCGCGGAAGCGAGCTCTGATATTCTCTCGTATACAGCCAGTCACGTGTTGGTACTTTCCGATGCAGGACGTCTTATACTCATGAGCTCTGCTTCAGCGCAAACGGTTACCATTCCTGCGAATGCTTCCGTAGCATTTCCCATTGACACGGAGATCGAGATTGTTCGTTGGAACACAGGCTCAGTGACTATATCTCCAGCATCGGGTGTCACACTTGCATCGGTTGATGGTTTATGCAGTATAGGTGCGTTGTACGGTGCAGTGAGCTTGAAAAAGGTGTCAACCGATATTTGGCTGCTTACGGGGTACGTAGCATGAGAATAAGCAGAAGAATGGCCGTTTACAGCCAAGTGTCGAAGTTTGACCCGAATACCGATATAACCTATACAGGCAGTAGAACGATCCTTGATGATGGGAATGGTAACTGGCGCGTGAAGTTTCTTACAAGCGGAACGCTGACATTCCTTAAGGATCCCAAGGGTATTGATGTATTTCTTGCCGGTGGTGGCGGCTCGGGAGGACAGGCCGGTGGCGGCGGTGGCGGGGGATATACCAAGAATATCTTTGGAATCTCACCTGTAAAGAATACAGGATATTCCATTGTGATCGGTGCTGGCGGGGCAGCTGTTGGCTCTGGCTCGGGACTTCCGGGTGGTGCCACCTCTGCTTTTGGACAGTCAGTCAATGGCGGCCTGGGTGGCGTTCGATCGTCCGACAACTATACTCGCCCTGGTGGGGCTGGCGGTTCTGGCGGCGGCGGATATAACAGCGGACTTGGCGGGACAGACGGAGCTAACGGTGGTGCTGATATGTCGGCTGGTGGTGTCGGACAGCATACAACAACCCGCGAATTCGGTGAAACTTCAGGAACACTGTACAGCACAGGCGGCAGGAGCGGAGGGCCGACTACCGGAGCCGCAAATACCGCACGCGGCGGGGACGGCTTTGCCACAACTGGCGGCTATTATGGGCTTGCGGGTGGCAGCGGCATCGCTGTAATCCGCAATGCGGCATAAGGAGGATTTGATGGATTACGCAATTATTGAAAACGGAGTCGTAGTCAATATTATTTCTCTGAATGATACAAACGCATTCGAGTTTCCCAATGCCGTCTGTGTGGACACGATTCCGGTTGCCATCGGTGATACGCACACCAATGGACAGTTCTATGGTGATGATAACAGTAGCGTCATGAACCGGCAGGATAATTCTGGAGGCATTCTTGATGAGCAGGATGCGTTGTACATAGATATGCTGTATCAAGAGATATTATTAGAACTGGAGGTATAAGGCCATGTTGTATCATGTTCTTGCTCGGATGATTGAGCGTGGGAACACAGTCGGGCTGCAAGAGAAGCTCGACATTTTTTATGCCGTGGGAAGGCTGACGGAAAACGAATACCAGGAACTGACCGACCTAGTGACTGAGAGGAGCCAATAAGCGTGAACGTAACCGGAAAACAGGTGGCCGAAAAAGCACTATCCTATGCGACATCGGTTAAAAGAAACATCTTCGGCACCATCACCAAGATTGAGGCGGATCCCGCCCGGTACCCTTACAAAAACGGCGCAGAGGGCCCGGCCGAGTTCGACTGCCAGGGCTGGCTGGAAGCGATTCTGCGAGCTCTGGGTCTCAAGGTATCCTTTGCCGGCACAAACGATATGTGGCGGAATATGGGGTACGAGAAAGGAACGATTGCGGAGTGCGTGAAGAGATACGGCAAGGTGCCGATTGGCACGCCCATCCTGATTGTGGATCACAACGGCGAGGAACCTGACAAGTACCAGGGCGATGGCGAGGGAAACGCATGGCATGTGTACATCAAGGTCGCCGACGGGTGGCTGATGCACGCGAGCCAAAGCAACGGCGGTGTATCCGTGAAAGAGTTCAAAGATAAGGCGATCAACGGCGGCCCCTCGCATTACCTGTTCCCCAAAGGCGTTACGTTTGAGGGTGTCAATGTGGAGACAGCAGCTGAGCAGGTATCCACGCCCGTCATGAGCGATGTGGACACTGCCATACCAGCACGTTGGAAGCCTCAATACTCGCATCTGCGATTCCGGCAGGGCGATATGGGCAACGGCGCCCGGGAGATCCAGACTGCTTTGAATAAGCTTGGGTATGGCCTGTCTGTGGACGGCGATTTCGGACCGCTGACCGATGAAGCGGTCCGCAAATTCCAGGGCGCGCATAAGCTCGAAGTTGATGGCGTGGTTGGGGAGTACACCTGGGAAGCACTGATTGACGCGGTAAACGCCGCATAAGAGAGGACTATACGATATGGACACTGTGTTGGCTTCTGCAATTTCCGCGGTTGTGGTTGGCATTCTCGCTCTGATTGGGAATATGTACGCATCAAAGAAATCCTCGGAGCGAACGGAAGCCTTGGTGGTCTATCGTATAGGGCAGCTTGAGACGAAGGTGGACAAACATAACCAGGTCATTGTCAGAACATTCAAACTTGAGGAAGGCCAGGCCGTGATATGCGAGCAGATCAGAGTGATCAACCATCGCATCGAGGACCTGGAGAAAGGGTAATCTATGAAATCATTCAAGGAATTTTGGAAAAGGGTAAGCACAAAGCTCTGTGTGATCTTCTCTGTGGTTAACTGGAAAGACGTCTTGATCCGATCGATTAAGACGTTTTTTCAAGCAGCAATCGCGCTGATCGGTGCCTCGCTGGCAGACGGCAGCATATTCCAGAACACAGGCCAGGCAGTGTGGCTCTCAGCAATTGCCGGTGGTATAGCGGCCGTGTGGAATGGTGTGCTGTCGCCGGCTTTTAACACGCTGCATAACAAGGCAGACGATGAAATACAATAATGAGATACCCCGGCAGGCTGATGCTTGCCGGGGGTTCTTGATAATTCACTTGCTCATTATAAAATGTGATTGACCATTTAAGAATAAATTCTTATATGGTTATTTCTCTTGAGGCTGATAAATTCCAGTCTCTTTGTTTATGCCTTATGCTATTATGTTTTCCATATAGCAATCAAGAAATTCTTCTGTAACACCACGTAGCTTTCTTCGCTGGCATATTACAAAAAGCTCTTCTACTGCCGAATATGGGAAGTACTGAACATTTAGTTCTCTGAACATTGACTTATTTGCTTCCTGAACCACATGCTGTCTGTCATCATCAGGAGCCACTATCACATACCGGGTCTGTATAGGCGGTATCTTACTAAAAAAATTAAGCATTCGTGTAAGACCGCTGGTAACCCCAGTTGAGTGCTCGACTTCCATGACAGCAGGCATCAAGCGGCCGTTTTTAAACCAGATACAATCAATAAATAAGCCAGCGTTAACGGCACCAGCAAAAGGGCTTACCAGTGCTTCATTCTGAAGTGTTTTTACGATTCCTGTCTGTTCAATTAGTGGCTTGTCATTATAAATTATCCCTTTATCATTCTGAGCTATCCATGTTCTGTAGCCCAGCTGTAACCCTATAAGATACAAAGCTATCTGTATTTGGGTGTGCCGCCGCGCCACTTCAATGTCCATACCGCGAAGATCAAGGTCCTGCGGCAATAAAAGGTTATCGTAGACGACAGCGCTTGTTGGAATTTCACTGATTACTATATCTGTAGCCTTCTCAAGCAATACACCGTTCTGATGAGGCTCTGTGGGTAGCCAAATAATATGTTTATGACCATGTTCGACATGTGTATGTCCTGCGATATCCTCAACCCTCCCCGGATAGCAAAAGTAGAATTGAGGAGTATAAGCAATCAAGCTTTCTAGTACTGAACGGGTATTGTAGCTTGCAGCAAGAAGTCGGTCCACATTCAAAGGCTGCCCTTCAAATATTGCATTTGCGACTCGCCATATCATCTCGGTAGACATACTTTCAGTTTTCGAAGTATCCGGAGATTCACCTTTACTGGGATTCCATCGTTTTATAGTTATAGGCCCTTCGGGCAGCATCACATCGACAATTCTGATTAGTCCATGATTACTTGGATTGATGTAATTATAATCACGGCCTTTAGGCAGCTGATTAATGGCTGAAACGAGATTGTACCCTGTTACTTTTTGCATATATTTTCCTCCAAATATACGCGGATCGTTTTTGCAATTCCGTCAGCCATGAGAAATGGGACCCCATTGCCTATTGTTTTGAACATATTCGATAGGCTCATGTCCTGTGGCAGCTCGAATTCTCTTGGCAATGACTGGATTGCCATTGCTTCAGCAGCGGATATACGCCTTTTCTCACAAGGGTGTAGGTGAACCTCGTTATTGCCATAAGCTGCTGTTGGCGAATACCGATATCTGTGCAATCGTTTATATGACTTTCGGCTTACGTCACCTTCAGATACGGTTGACATCTTCTCAATACCGCTTCTAGGTTTGAAGTGTGCTTTGGCATTGGGATGGTTTTTGACATCGTTCCTGGAAAACCAGTACTGAACGGTCAGTGGTTTCATACTTTCGCTGATGATGGAGGTGGCTTTCTCACCGAATGCAGTTGTACTGCACCACGGGTAATTCTTCACCTCGGCAGAGTTGTATCTCCTATAACGCTCCCAGGGGAATGACGTTAGCTCATCAGAATTCATATCGGCATGACACAGAATTGTTTTTTTTACTCCAAACAGTAAAACTCTTTCCCTGTCCTGAGGAACGCCAAATTCTAGAGCATTGCACAGCCGTTCACTTGTGGAATAGCCTGCCTGGTGCAAACTTTGTTTTAAAGACTCATAAAACTCCCTGTGCCTTGCGGTGCTCCATAGACCTTTTACATTCTCAAACAGAAAGAAATCCGGTTGTATATCAATAATGAGATTCACATATGCAAGCGAAAGCTTTCCGTTATCGCCTTCAGCCCCTTTATTTTTTCCCGCTACCGAAAAGTCCGGGCAAGGAGGACCACCAATAAAACCAACTAATTTTCTGTTCTTTTTCGAAGTGTCTACAAGAGTCTGGAGTTCTTCTTTTTTGCCATTCAAAAAATCATTGCCTTATCAAGAACGGATATCCGCCGCAGTACAGCCCGGAGGTGTTCAATAAG
>DAIOVG010000116.1:0-8905 GCA_036759125.1 Candidatus Limiplasma sp. | reverse complement strand
TCCAAGAAATCGAAGAGTTTACAAAGGCGAAAATCATCACAGCGTGGCAGATTGGATTGCTAAAGAAAACTAGTGCGAACATCAAGCGTATCTGCACAAAACAAAAAAAGACAAGAACAAGCGCAATATTGAATTTTAGCGGCGGTTTTGATAGCTTGGCGACTCTCGCCTTGGTGCCGGGTAATACAAAGCTAGTTTCCATGGATTTTGGCGGATGGTTTGAACGCGAAAAAGAATTCTTCAAAGAATTTGATACATGTATTGTCACGACAAACTTCAGGCAATTGAAGTATGACCGCAATTCGTGGACATTCATGGGCGTAGGTTCCATATTGCTAAGCGATTATTATGGGGCGAAGTATAACATTTTTGGCACGATTATGGAAGCGGCTCGAAGTCAAATCCGTGTTAAACCTTCAGGTGTCGATACTTTGAAAACATATCCGTTTTCTGCAGCAGGAATGAAGGATACTCGCTATTCAAATGGACTGACTGAAATTGGTACCGTGTTGCTCATGTGCCACTATTATCCTACTTTACTCAATCGCTCACTGCAGTCGCTTGCTGCCAAGAATTCTGAAAAGCGATATCGAAAGCAAGTTCTATCACAGATTGTTTTTCGTAAATTCAATTATGATATAGAGATTGACTTGATTCCACCTCCAACGATCGAAAAGATACCGTTTGGGTCAAACCTCGCAACTGACTTTCTATCGCTCTATGAGTTGAAACATGTGGGGTTGGAGGTTGTCAATCACACTATGAGCGATATACCGCAAGAAGCAATTCAAATGGCGGAAAGCATGGGCCTTACATTCTATGAGCGTATTCATCCTGCGTTTATTCAGACAATACCTAAGAGATACAGAAATACCTATCTTAACAAGTTGAAGGTTGCCGGCGTTGTCCCTTATACAAAACTCGACTATGAGGAGTTGGAGATTGTATCAAAATATTTAGATACCAACGCATGAATTGCTGTCAATCAATCAAACAAACAACGAATGGATTGGATTCCTATAATACTGTTTTTCCTATTTCTAAGCTGCGATCGTTCGATAGGATGGATTTTCATAATGAGGCTTAAATTTCAGTAATTACAGACTGATGGAGGACAACACACGTGAACATCAAGAAGCTCTCTCACGACATTGCAATGATTTTTCTCCCACTTCTTCTCAGCGTTTTCATCGGTTTATGTCTATTAGTACTTGTATACTCTATTCCCACTGATGGGATTATTGAGAACGTATTTAGTGCCGGTAAAACCATCGAAGCCGAAACAACATATCCACAAGTCTTTCCAAAATTGATAACATCACGTTTGGATAATTGGACAGATTCAATCATGATGCTTGAAGCCGCACATCCAAACAGCGGAGGGTCACTTGAAGCTGCTGTAAAGAATCAACATAACCGAGTTCGGGGTGAGAATCCCGCAGAAAGCCTGGTGCTTCAAAGCAAGCAAGAGACTAATGAACTATATACAATGGACTATTCTCGGTATTGGCACGGTTATCTTGTGTTGCTAAAACCGCTTTTCAGTTTTATGCAGTATACACAGATTCGTGTGTTAAATACAGTTTTTATCTCTCTGCTTACACTCCTTATGCTGCTACTCCTTTATATGAAGCACCTGCGACGGATCATCGTTCCATTTTTAGCGATGGTATGCTTTTTAACCCCGCTGGCTGTTTTCAAATCTATGCAGTTCTCTTCTGTGTTTTATATCGCAATAATCTCATCCATTCTACTGATCGTATATTTCGATCGTCTGGAGAAAAAGAAATATTTCAGACTGATGTTTCTATTCATTGGAATATTGACTGCATACTTTGATTTTTTAACCTATCCCATCATCACCGTTGCCGTACCTTTGGTTTTCTTCATTCTGCTGAGCAAGAGCAATCAATGGAAAACTCTGATCCCCCAGATACTGCTGTTAGGCGTTTATTGGTGCATCGGATATATTGGTATGTGGGGATCCAAAATACTGATCAGCACCTGGTTATTTGGTAACAATACGATGGCCGTATCATCAGAAAATATTACTCGGCATCTTGGTATTGATGCTGGCTTATCATTAGGAGAACGAGTTTCTGTGATTGGGCGTAATATCCAAGTGTATTATCATTGGTTCTACCTACTCGTAGCATTTGTCTCAGTAATACTTAGCTTTGTGTTTGCGGCTCATCAACGTACTCTGAGAATGATTCCCAGCTCTCCCAAGTCCTTTGCTTTACTGTTGGTTGGCTTGTTACCATTTGCATGGATGATTGTCACCGCCCAGCATAGCTACGTTCACTTTTGGTTTACACATAGAAACTTAGTTGTTACAGTGTTTGCAGTATTATGTATTATTGTCCAAAGTCCTAAGCAAGAGTCAGCGTTGGTTCAACCAGATAAAACTACAAATGTGAAGGAGGGTATAGGCGTATGACTATTGCAGTTCTAATCCCTTGCTATAACGAAGCTAAAACAATCGGAAAAGTTGTTACTGAGTATAAAGCAGTCTTGCCTGAGGCAGATATCTATGTGTATGACTATAATTCTTCAGACGGCACAGATGAAATTGCTCGGAATGCTGGCGCTATCGTTCGATACGAGTATCGACAAGGTAAAGGCAATGTTATTCGTTCCATGTTTCGCCAAATCAATGCGGATTGCTACCTTCTGATTGATGGTGACGATACATATCCTTGTGAGAATGCGCGGGAAATGGTCGACATGGTATTGAATGGCAAGGCTGATATGGTCATCGGAGATCGACTTTCATCGACATATTTTACAGAAAACAAGCGGCCCTTTCATAATATTGGCAATACATTGGTCAGAAAACTTGTCAACTTCATGTTCAAAGGCAAAGTCAAAGATATCATGACAGGATATCGCGCCTTTTGCTTTCATTTTGTCAAATCCTTCCCCGTTCTATCAAAGGGCTTTGAAATCGAGACAGAAATGACAATTCATGCGTTGGAAAATAATCTTCGAATTATTTCCGTACCTGTGTCTTATCGCGACAGACCCGTTGGCAGTGTGTCTAAGTTAAATACGTATTCTGACGGTCTCCGTGTTTTGCGAACCACGTTCATTTTGTTCAAGGATTGCAGACCGCTTCTATTTTTCTCCTTGCTGGCAATGTGTGTGCTATTATGTGGTGTCATTCTGTTTATTCCTATACTGGTCGAATATGTAAAAACCGGCCTGGTACCGCGGTTTCCAACATTGTTTGCCGCCTGTACATTGATACTACTTTCTGCATTGTTCGAGATTTGCGGTTTGATCCTGGATACAGTCGTTAAAAAACATAGACAGCGTCTAGAAGTACAAATGAATCTTCTGTCATTATTACACATCAAGAAAGACAAGTAAAAATTTGAAAACTACGCAAGGCAACACATAATTGGATGGACAGAATGATTCCATGCTGTTCATGGAGTGAGACAGTATTGGTTTGAAGGATAAGAAACCAACAATGGTTTCCAGAGGAGAACAAGCATTGACTGATGTAGAGGTTTTACTGGCAACATACAAACCGAACATGGTCTTTTTTCACAAGCTTCTCAGGAGTGTTGATTCGCAAACATATCCAAACATTACGCTGTCTGTTGTGGACGACAGCGCGGATGAAGACACATACAATGCAATTGCCGAGGCAATACTTACCGAGATAAAATCCATTCCGGTAAGAATATCGAAAAACGAAAAAAACCTTGGCAGCAATCTAACCTTTGAGCGGCTGACCCGTGAAGCAGAAGGCACCTATCTGGCGTACTGCGATCAGGATGATATATGGGAAGCGGACAAGATTGAGAAACTGGTAGAGAAGCTTGAGGAAGAGAAAGCCGCCCTGTGCTACTCGGACCTTTTGGTCATCAATGAAACGGACAAAAAGACGGCCGATAGCTTCACGGCAATCAACAAACGCGTCCGGCATGTGGCGGGGGAAGGGCTGTTCGGTCGGTTCTTGCGCCGCAACAGCGTGACGGGATGCACGATGCTAATCCGCGGTGACGTAGCCAAACAAGCGCTTCCGTTCTGCAATGAATATTATGTACACGATCACTGGCTGGCACTGGTGGCAGCGTCCGCCGGGCGTATCGCCTATGTGCCCAAACCGCTGGTACGTTACCGTATTCATGGCGGGAACCAGATTGGCAATCAAAAGCTGGCTGGTATCAGCGACAGGCAAAGCTACCTCTCGGTCAAGTTAAACAAAGAAGTAGAAAAATTCGAATATTTGCTTGCTCACAAGCAATTTAGCGAAGATAATAGGGCGATTATCCGCCAGACGCTTACGTGGGTAAATGTTCGGAAACGCTTTTTTGAACAACGCAGCCTGCGCAATACCATCCACATGCTCGGCGCGCTGCCGCAAGACCTGCAGCTGATCCTGCTGGAGCTGATCGTTGCATTCGCACCTGCGTCCGTCGGGCGTGCCATTATACGCGCTTTGCAATAAAGCAAGCACAGGAAAAGCTGTTCGATGAGTTCAGGTAAATTATCGCTATTGATATTATTGATTATAGGAAAACACTTGTTTCAAAGCTTAAATCTGATAAAAAATGAACAATGAATCATCGATCAGGGCTGTACCGTATAGTCCTTGCGGAAGGCGGAGGGCGATATGCCAACACTTTGCCGGAACGCGCGGCCAAAGGATTTGATATCGCTGTACCCGGTCTTTTCCGCTGCCCGGGAAACGGTTTCGCGTTTGCGCAATAGCGTTTTGGCAACCTTCAGCCTGTGGCTGATAATATATTGATACGGTGTTTGGCCCACATGCCTGCGAAACAAACGGATGAAGTATTGCTCGTTATATCCAGCCATGGCGCTCAGCTGCCCGACGGTCATTTCCTGATCGATATGACTGTCAATGAACAGAAGGATTCTGGATAAGGCATGAACCGGCGGCGCAATCAGCTGATGCGCGTAGGCATATTGCTCCAGAACATCCACAAGGGCATGCAATAGCGCCTGATCCTCAGCCTCAATGGCACAGGACAGGGCCAGCAGCGTGTGCTTCAGCGCGGAGCCATCATTTACGGGACATTCGATCAGATCCGTGACCATCGAGGGGAAAACGTCGATATGAATGAAGGTGCAGCACAGGGGATTCTCGGCGTTTTGCCGCATGTGGTAAGGGGCTGCCGACGGGAAGATGTACAGGTGATCTCGCTGTAAACAAAGCCTTTGCTGGCTGTCTTCATAATGAACCTCACCGCCCAGCACATAGTACACGCGGCAGTAACCCGTGGGGATCCTCTCATCAATCTGCCAGTCCCGGGAACAAACGGTATTGCCGTACGCAAGCAGCATGACATGCCTCCTGGGTGTTTGTTTGGCTGCATCGTACCATCGAATGGCGATAAAGTCAATTATTGCGTACTAATCATCACTATATGCGGTTTTATATATCATTTCTGCATCGTATAATGATCATACGAAAAACAAAAAGGGAGGGGAAGCGTATGGCGCTCTCCGAACAAGATAGCAAAACCCTCAGGGAATTGGCCGTTTCGTATATGGATATCGCGATTCTGCCTGTACAGCGCGAGAAAATCGAGCTGTGGAAGGCTCTCAACCGCAGCCAGATGCAGCGGCCCATGGTGTGCATTGACCAGCTGCCGTGGAACGAGCTGAAGGTCGATCCGTTTCTGAAATGCACAATTGAAGACCCTTATTGGCGCAGGGTGGAATGGGAGCTGCGTTCGACGATCTACAAGTGGAATCACTTCCCTGTGGATATGGTGGTCGAGCCGTTTATTACCATTCCCAAGGTGATTATCAATTCCGGCTTTGGGCTGCGTGGCAAGGCGGATGTCTTGAAGCTCGATGTGGAAACAAC
The DNA here is from genome assembly GCA_036759125.1 of Candidatus Limiplasma sp. Taxonomy (GTDB): domain Bacteria; phylum Bacillota; class Clostridia; order Christensenellales; family Aristaeellaceae; genus CAXXOK01. The sequence continues at coordinate 3,057 of DAIOVG010000116.1, read as the reverse complement.
CGCCGCGTCCCGCCACTACAACGGGGTACTCCGGGACTTTGAGGACATCGAGAAGATCAAGGATCTGGTCATCACCGTCGATACGGAAGCAACACAGGAAATCTGGCAGCAGGCACAGCAGATTTTTAATGGCGTCGCGCCGATAGTACAAGGCCACGGTATGCAATTCCACCTGGGCGTTTGGGATTATCTTACCGAGCTGTTCGGCGTGGAAAACGCCTATATGGATTTTGTCGACAGGCCGGAGTTCCTCCATGCCTGTATGGACAGGATCACCACCTCGGCCATTGCGGGTATCGAGCAGTGTAATGCACTGATGATTCACGACGACATCGCCAACCGCTGCCATTGTTCGTACGTGTATACCGACGAGTTTCTCCCTGCTCCCGGCCAGGGCAAGGGGCCGCTATCCAAAAACAGCTGGGCATTCGGTCTGGCGCAGCTGTTTACCTCGGTATCGCCCGGGATGATGGAAGAGTTCGAGTTTCCCTACATCCAGCGGATGGCCGCGTATTTCGGTAACATTTACTACGGCTGCTGCGACCGGCTGGACGACAGGCTCGATATGGTCAAGCGGATTCCCAATGTCCGCAAGGTATCCTGCAGCCCGTGGAGCAACCGCAAGCAGTTTGCCGAGCATATCGGCACGGAGCTCATTATGTCCAACAAGCCAACCCCGGCGCTGGTAGCCGGTACAAGCGTCAACTGGGATGCCGTGCGGGACGATTTGCAGCTTACCGTCGACCTGGCCAAAGCCAATAACGTCAACCTTGAACTGATTCTGAAAGATATCTCCACAGTCGGGAATGAACCGGACAGGCTCACCCGGTGGGCGGAAATCGCGATGAAGGTCGTCGGCGCTTAACGGCGCTCCCGCACAATAAGTGTTAGCGGCTGTAGAAAAGTGGGTGCCTGAAAACCTGTACAGCCAAAACCTGCGCATGGTAGAATAATGGAAAGCAACGAAATACCAAAACCCATGAAATCTTTCTTTAGATCGGAGAGGAGTATCCTATGAGCTTATTTCAGGAAATCTCAGAGAATCTGCAAAAGGGCAAAGCCAAGGACGTGAAGGAACTGGTGCAGAAAGCCATCGACGAGGGATATCCAGCCAAGGAGATTTTGGACGAAGGTCTGCTCAGCGGTATGGGTATCATCGGCGAAAAGTTTAAGAACAACGAGGTTTTTGTGCCGGAGGTTCTGGTTGCCGCGCGTGCGATGAACATGGGCGCAGCGCTTTTAAAGCCCCTGCTGGTGAAAGACGGCGTCAAATCCTGCGGGAAGGCCTGCATCGGAACCGTGAAGGGCGACCTGCATGATATCGGCAAGAATCTCGTTAAGATGATGCTGGAAGGCAAAGGGCTGGAAGTCATCGATCTGGGTACGGATGTTGCGCCTGAAACCTTTGTGGAAACGGCCATTAACGAAAACTGCCAGATTATTTGCCTGAGCGCGCTTTTGACCACAACCATGTCCGGCATGGAAGACGTTGTCAAGGCGGCGCAAGCGGCTGGCATCCGGGATCAGGTCAAGATCATGGTTGGCGGCGCGCCGCTTACCGATGCTTTCTGTAAAAAGATCGGCGCAGACGCCTACTCGCCCGATGCGGCCAGCGCGGCGGAAATCGCCGTACAGTACTGCACCGTATAGAAAAATCGTGCTCATGAAAGGGGCTTACGCATGAACCACCGGGAACGCGTCCGCGCGGTGCTCCATGATCAGGCGTACGATCGCCTGCCGCTTGTATCGTTTGGTTACTGGCCGGAAACGCTGGACAAGTGGGCGGCGCAAGGGCATATCGCCAAGGAAGACGCCGACGGCTACCGCCGGGAAGAGGATAACGGGCCTGCGGATCGGCGCGTGATGGCAAGCCTGGGCTTTGATTTCAACTGGTGCTCCACCGTTGGCGGCAATAATTACCTGATGCCGCTCTTTACCGAGGAGACCCTGGAAACAAAACCCGACGGAAGCCGCGTGATTCGCAATGTCGAAGGGCTGATCGAGAAGGTCAACGATCATATTATCTCCATTCCAGCCTTTGTGGGTACCTCACTCACCGGCCGGGAGGCATGGGAGACGCTCTACCTTCCCAAGCTCACCTACAGCGAAAAGCGGGTGGACGAGGCGCTATTCCGCAAGCTCGCGCAGGAAAGCGACAAGCGGGAAATGCCCCTTGGGCTGTATGTGGGAAGCCTCTACGGTAGAATCCGCAATATGCTCGGCGTGGAGGAGCTCAGCTACCTGGCTATGGATGACGAGGACCTGTACCGCGAAATCATCGACGTCGTCGGCAACCTGTGTTATCGCGTGGCGGAAAAGGTTCTTTCGTATGGCGTTGAGTTTGACTACGCGCATTATTGGGAAGATATCTGCTTTAAAAACGGGCCGCTGATCAACCCCGCGGTTTTCCGGGAGCTGGTTGCCCCGCATTATGCCCGCATCAGCAAGCTGCTGCAAAGCAACGGGATTGACATCACGTCGGTAGACTGCGACGGATGTGTTGATCTTCTGGTTCCCATTTGGCTGGAAAGCGGCGTCAACACCATGTTCCCGATTGAAGTGGGAACCTGGAACGCCAGCATTGCGCCCTGGCGGGAAAAGTACGGCAAAACCCTGCGCGGCGTGGGCGGTATGGACAAGCGCGTTTTTGCGCTGGACAAGGCTGCGGTCGATGCGGAAATTGAGCGGCTGAAGCCGCTGGTCGATCTGGGCGGATATATACCCTGTCCCGATCACAGAATCCCGCCGGATGCTGATTTTGCCATTACGGCGTATTACTGCCAGGCATTTCGAAAGGCCTTTGGCTGACCGCAGAAAGTAGGACATGCGATATGAACACCACCAAAATACTCTGGGACGCGGCGCGCGTCGGACATAAGCAGGCTTTGCCTATCCTGTCGTTCCCGGCAACCCAGCAGCTGGGCGTCAGTGTGAAAGTAATGACCCATGACGCCGAAATCCAGGCCAAGGCGATGGCGTTGGTTGCCCAAAACACGCCGACTGTCGCCGCGGTAGGACTGATGGATTTGTCCGTAGAAGCAGAGGCTTTCGGCGCTA
>DAIOVG010000115.1:0-8953 GCA_036759125.1 Candidatus Limiplasma sp. | reverse complement strand
AAGCTGGCAAGCTCCTCTACGGTTACGCCCGCGCTCTCGCTGGTGCGCCCGTCCACCGTGACCATCACGTAGGTCAGCGGCGCAAGCTGCCCGATGGCCGCGCGGGGGTTATCCTCATGCGGGTCGCCAAGGTATTCCTTGGGAATATCCACCTGAACGCCGTCCACCACCAGCGCCGGGCCGAAGTAGAAGGCGTTGATCAGCTCGTGTTCCGCAAGAAACGCCTCCACGGCGTCCTCTTGCACGCTCTTTGTATCGCCGTGCATGATGATGTGCAGGTCGGAGTTTTCGTCAATCAGCAGTAGGTCGGTTTTGGTCGACGCCTTCCAGCGGTAGACCTCCGTTTGCCGCACGATGTAGCCGTTGCCGCTGCTCGTTTTGGTATAGAAATCCCCGTTCATCAGCACGATGGCGTTCATGGCCGCCGAAAACAGCTCCGGATCATCGCCGTACTTGCTGTTGCTCACAGCCGTGCGCAGCTGCGTGGGCGTGGCGATTTTCACGGTGGCTACGTGGAAGGTGGAATCGTACTCGCGTACATGCTTGATCTCCACGATGATGGTCGAGTCCTGATAGCCGTCCTGAGTAAAATTCTCCGCAATCGGCACCCGTCCGGGCTCGTTGAGCGTAATGGGCAGATAGGCGATGTCGTTGGTCGGCATGATCGCGTCCATCAGCCCCGCGCTTGCCAAATATCCGACGGCTCCGTCCAGCTTGTAATCCCAGGCGTTGTCCGCATGGCTGAAATCCGGGAGGGTTTCCTCCAGATACCGCTGCTGCGCGTCGGGGAGGATGGCGCCCGAGGGCGCTAAAAATGTAAGCGACAGCGCCATCACCACGGTGATGACAGCCAGCGTAAGGGTACGGCGTTTTCCTGTATTCATAGGATGCCTGCCTTTCATGGTCGTTGGTCTTATTATATAACAACCCCTTGCACTCTACAAGACGGTTTACAGGCGGCGAAAACTGCATGATTGTAAACATAAACGGGCCCCCGCCAGCGCGGAAGCCCGTTTGCTTTCAGGACTATGGGTCAGGCAGCCTTGCCGATACCCGTTTTGGGGAGCATGGGCAGGGAGCACAGGAGGCGGAGAATGCAGCGTTTACGGTCTAGACTATCCCAGTCGCAGGATGCCGCCCGAGGCCATATGCTCTGCTTCCGCCGGATCGTGCGTGGTCATGATCACTGTTTTATTGCGGCATTCATCCAGCGTTACGGTCATTACCTGTTGTTTGGTCTCCAGATCCAATCCCTTGAAGGGCTCGTCCATCAACAAAACATCCTGCTCTGCCATCAGGGCGCGTACGAGCGCCACACGGCGGCGCATGCCCCCGGACAGGGTTTTTACAGTTTGATCTGCATTGTCGGCAAGCCCGACCCGCGTAAGCGCGGTCAAAGCATCGGCTTTTAAAAGCGTCGGACTGACCAGCATAACGTTTGCCAGCGCGCTCAGGTTTTCACACAGCCTGTTTTCTTGAAATACGGCGCTGATGCGCATCCCGTCCATGCCGCGTATGGTTCCGCTGTCGGCGGTCTCCAGACCCAACAGGATGCGAAGAAGCACGGTTTTTCCATACCCGGATGGCGCCATAATACAGGTGATTCGCCTCGCTGGAAATTCCAGCGACAGGTTTTCCAGCACGGGTTTCCCCTGATAGGCTTTGCTGATGTGATCGACGATGATATTTTGCATACTTAAACCTTCTTGAGCAGGTCGGCAGTCTGGCGAATGAGGAATAAGACGGCTTTTTCAAATGCCAGGCTTACCAGCACGATGACCAGCGTCCACGCAAACAGCTCCGGCGTCGCCAGATAGACCTTGGCCTGCTGCAGCTGTTCGCCGATGGAACCGTGCGGCATACCGATCACCTCGGCGGCAATGCCCGCCTTCCAGCACAGGCCGAGCGCTACCGTACATCCCGATACGAAAAACGGCATGGCCTGGGGAATATAGATATAGCGGATCATGCGGACGGGGGAGAGCCGGAATACAGCCGCCATTTCCTTGAGGCTTATGTCGGTTGCCCGTATACCGGCCAGTACGCTTGTATAGAGGATGGGCATCACCATCAGAAAGGCGATCACGATGGATAGCCTGTCCGACGGGAACCAGATCAGCACTAGAATGATGAACGAAGCTACGGGAATGGATTTGATGGTGGATACCAGCGGTTTGAGCAGCTCATCCACCCAATGGAAACGCGCCGCCAGCGCCGCCAGCAGGATGCCTGCCGCCAGCGCCAGTCCAAAGCCGGCGGCGATGCGTGAAAGCGAGTGAAGAATGGATTGCCAAAAAGCACCTGTTTGTGCCAGCCGGTAAAGCTCTACGATCACTCGCAGCGGGGATACAAGTAATATTTCTTTGCCCAGCGCGACGCTGCCCAGCTGCCATATCAGCAGCCAGAACAGCACCGCCCAGAGTTTGATCGACCGCAGTTTTTTCACGCTAAATGGTTTCATTTGTTGTAATAGAAGTCGTCATCCGGCAGTGCGCCGCCGACTGCCTTGGGGTTTTGTGCAAATAAGGCCTCCAGATAGCCGGACAGCTTGGTTTTCATGTCCTCGCCCGCAATGAACACGATATTGCAGGTGGGAAGCGCTTTCCTGGCAACCGCTTCGGGGACAATGCCATAAGCGCCGATGAGTGCGGCTGCCTCGTCCATATTGGCGTTGACGAATTCCACCGAGGCCGCATAGTGCTGCATAAAGGCAGCGACCGCTTCCGGATGCTCCTGGACAAACGCCTTACGGGCTACCACGACGCCGGTGATCATGGCTGAAGGGGCATCGCTTTGCGTTTGCAGCGCATCCCACTCCTTGGTCATGTCCAGTGCGATGGTAATTCTTTCGTCTTTCATCTGCCCGGTGGCAACAAAGGGCTGGGGCAGCATGGCAATGCCGTTATCATTAGCCATCAGGGCGGCCAGACACTCGGCGTGCTCGCTCTTCCATTCGATGGTCACATCGGTTTCGGGATCAATCCCATTCCCGCGGAGAATGTAATTCAACGCGTATTCCGGCGTTGCGCCTTTTCCGCTTGCGTAGATGATTTGGCCGCGCAGCGACTCTACCGAGGTCACAATATCGCCGGTTTGCACGATATAGATCACGCCCAGCGTATTGACCGCAAGCACCATAATTTCCTTGTTGGTGTTGTTATAGAGCACGGAGGCAAGGTTGGCGGGCAGGGCGGCGATGTCCATGCTTCCCTGCACTAACTTTGGCGAAACCTCGTCGATAGCGCCGACAATGGAAAACGAGTATTGGTTATCCGTGATGATTCCCTGATCGACCTGATCCATAAACTGGACCATCCCCATGGATGTGGGGCCTTTGAGCGCGATGATGTTGATATCCACACCGTCTGCCGTGGCGGCAGTCAGGGAGACAACCAGCAGTAGGGTTAACAATATGGCGAAGAATTTTTTCATTATTGTGATTCCTTTCTCTTATGTATGCGGCAGATGTACCGTTTCTGCGTGTTCACTGTATGCTTGGGATGAGATTGACACCCCGTTTACTTCTTTTTGGACAGGGCGCTTTTCACCTGCACGCCCCGGATGTTGCCAAGCTTTGCGGTCAGCGAGCCGATCACAAGGTTTTCGCCCTCTACGATCAGGCCGATGACGCCGGACTGCGTCTGGCTGTCGGGCACGCCGACGCGCGCCTTGATGACCGCCGCGTACTCGCCGATGATGTGGTTGATCTCATCGGACGCCGTGCGGTCGTCCATCACGATGCCGATGAAGCCAAGCCGGATCTCCTGGTTCATAGTGAATTCCTCCATGAAATCAAAAAACAGCGGTATCTCTAGCGCAAGCTAACCACTGTCAAAAACGTATGCTGCCACAGGCGTTCCTCCTCTCTCTTCGCCTTTGGCCGGGCCATAGGCGTCAACAGGGTTCGGGGGGGGGGGGGGGGGGGTTTTTGCATTCTCCCTGATGGCCGTGCCACGCGGGGTTATGCTTTACTTTGTTAATTATATCACAATATCACGGAAATGAAAACAGCTTTTTTGCGGGATAGGTCTGCAGGTATTGCACCCACTCCTGATAAACAGCTTCCTCGGGCTTGCCAAAGACCGTTTCATAGTCCTGCGAAACGATCAGCGAAAGAACCTGTTCCCAGCCATATGCGCTGCGCAGGTACTCGATATAGGTGTGCGCGAAGGCATAGCCGCCCATGCTGGAAAAGTGGATCGGGTTTTTCGTGCGGGTGTCGGAAAGGCTGGGGATGGCCCGCCTGCCTAAGATATCGCGGTGGAACGGCTCCCCGTTGGTCAGGTACAGTGCCATGCCCTCGGTCAGCCATAGGCGGATGCCGGGGTTCATGGTGTATACGTAAGCATGGACCATCTCGTGAGGTGCCGCGCCTAGAATGCTTTGGGCATCGTGCGCCGTGCCGGTGGCTGCGGGGGAGGTGAGAATCACATCCGCGCCCAGGTTGTCGCCGATGTACCAGGGCAAACCCAGAAGCGGGATGAGCAGCCCGTATTTCCTGCGCTGCATCTGTGTTTGGCTGTCGTACACATAGATGTCGATGACCGGCGGATCGGCAAGCTTCAGCGCCTGTGTGATCGTCGCGGCGTTGGCTTCCGCCAGGGCAAACACATCCTGCGCGGCGGCGGCCTCCGCCTGGTAATACACCCGCACATATTGGCCGTCAAGCGCCTGCATATCGGCGGTCTTGCGCCACAGCACGGGGATGAACGAAGCCGCGGCGATGGCGACCAGCGCCATCACCGCGATGAGTGTTAGTTTCAGGATTCGTTTCAGCATGCCTGCTTTTTACTCTCCAAGCTGCTCCAGCGCGACCCGGTAGGCTTCCGCAAGCTGCGTGTCGGTCAGATCGCCGAACTGGAAGACCTCGTTTTTCTGGTCCTCGGGCATTTCAACCACAACATCGGGCGTGATGCCGACCTTGTGGAGCGAGTTTCCATTGGGGGTATAGTACTGGGCGCTGGTCACCTGCATGCCATCGGTGTTTTCATCATATGGATCCAGCGCGATCACGGATTGCACCACGCCCTTGCCAAAGCTCTGCACACCCACGACCTTTGCAAGGCCGTAGTCCTGCAGTGCGCCGGACAGGATCTCGGACGAGGAGGCGGAGTATTCGTTGACAAGAATTACGATGGGCAACTCAATCTTGCCGTCGCTTGCGTTGTAAAACTCCTGGTAGCCGCTCTTGTCTTCCAGGTAGGTTACCACATCGCCGTCGATGAAATTACCCGCGATGTCTACGGCATCCTGCACCCAGCCGCCGGGGTTGTCGCGCAGGTCAAAGATCAGCGCTTTCATGCCCTGGGCCAGCAGCGCGTCCAGGTGCTGCTTGAAGCTTACGGCGCAATCGCCCGCAAATTCATACAGCTGGATATAGCCAACGTCGCTGTCGAGCATCTTGGAGGATACGCGGTTGACGTGAACCACGGCGCGTACGATATCGAACTCAAGGATTTCCTTGTCGCGCAGAACGCTCACGTGCACGCTCTCACCCACGACGCCGCGCATGATATCCACGGCCTCCTGCAGGGTGTAAACGGTTACGTCGAGGTCTTCCACCTTCACCAGAATGTCGCCCTTGCGCAGGCCGGCCTCTTCGGCGGGGCTGCCGTCAAACGTGCGGATGATGGTGCAAAGCTCGGTCAGATAGCTGGCGGAAATCTGGATGCCAATGCCGGCATACTCGCCCTCATCGTCCTCCCAGAGCTCGTGGAACTGCTCGGCTGTGTAGTAGAAGGAATACGGGTCGTCCAGCGCGGCGACCATACCGGCCTTGGCGCCTTCCAGCAGGGTATCAAAATCCGCATCCTGGTAGTAGTAGTTCTGGATATACTCGGCAATCTTGTCAAGCTCCGCGTACTGCTGATACCGCTCGTACTCGGCCCTGGAAATGGTGACCGTATCATCTTTGGTCTGGTAGGGCGCAAACAGCTGCGCCGAGGCAAATGGCGCCGCCGCTGCGATCAGCAAAACGACCGCTGTGATCAGTGCGATCCAGAGCGTTCTTCTGGAGTTCATTTTCATCATGTGCTCACCTTCTAATAGATCTGTTTGGGTTTTTCATGTCCGCATTTTTTGAGTTCGTGGAGAATTTTAAACGTCACCGCGTCGTCAAACTTGCGCAGGTCCAGCCCTGTTTGCCGCTGCACCTTGTCCAGCCGGTATACCAGGGTGTTGCGGTGGATGTACAGCTGCCGCGCGGTATCGGACAGGTTCAAATCCTTGCGGAAGAACATTTCGATGGTCTGCAGCATTTCGTCGTTGAAAAGCTTGGCCGTTTTGCGGTTGAATAACAGCGAATGGTAGTGCATGCCCTCCTCGCGGGGGATGTCCATCAAAAAGCGCTCCAGGAGCAGGTACCGGAATACGTGGATGGAGCCGTTCTTCTGGAAAATATGGCCGACCTCCATGGCGCGCTTGGCTTCCAGATAGCTTTCGGCAAGCGTGGCGAGGGTCGCCTTGGGCTCGCCGATGCCGATGGTCACCTGGCGGATACCTTCCTGGGTCAGCGTTTCTTCCACGGCCATGGCAAACTGGTACAGCTCGTCAATGCCGTCCAGGCCGTTCATATCCTTAATCAGCACCGCGACGTGGCGGTTCATTTCCACCAGGGTGTCGGTCTCCGTGAGGGGGATCAGCTCCCCAAGCGTCGCGTACGCGCTCATCTTGTCGGTGTTTTCCAGCTGGAACAGCACCACGCAGCGGTCCATCTCCAGGGGGATCTGGTGCTCGTTGGCCCGCGCGGTGAGCGCCGTGCCGATCTCGTCCTGCCGGAGTACGCGGCGCAGCACATCGGACTGGCTGGCGATGGAGAGGCTGGATTTCAGCATACTCATCAGCATGGCGTCGGCAAGCTTTAAGATGTCCTCAGCGCCTGCCGCGCTTGCGTCGCAGGTGATGAACATCTGCGGGTTCAGATCCAGCGCGCGGAAGTACTCCCGCCCGACCATATGCGTGATGCCGGGGGTCATCACCATGGCGGGCAAAGCCCTGCGCTCGCCCTCCTCAGGCACGATGGGGTAGCCCTGGGCGTCCAGCAGCCGTACCGGTACGCTGAGCCCCGCAAAAATGGCCTCAATCCGTTTGATGTAGCGTTTTTCAATAAACACGGGCAGTTGCCCCTTCCTTTACAAGCGTCCTGAGGGTATCAGGACAAGGTCCGCATATAGTTGGCAAAGTGTGCGAATACAATGCCGGGCTCTTCCAGCGTCGTATCCCAGCGTTTGACCCATTCCAGAGAATAAAATCCGTCGTAGCCGATGGACTTGAGCGCCTGTACGGCGCCCTCCAGCGGCACATCGCCAAAGCCCGGCAGGGCGTAGCGGTAGCCGTCGGCGGTCTTCTGGCTGTCCTTCATGTGGGTATGGCAGATCCACGGGCCGAGGTTATCAACCGTCACCTGCGGGCTTTCGCCCTTGAAACGGTAGGGATGATGCACATCCCACAGCGCGCCCAGATACTGGGAGTTCACGGCTTCCAGCAGCCCGGCAAGCTTCCCCGAATCACACCAGATGCCGTTGGTTTCAATCAGCAGCTTCACGCCGTAGCCCTGGGCGAGCTTGGCAAGCTTAGCCGCGTGTTCCTTCACATAGCCCTCATCCACCGTGCCCACGGGCTTGGGCACGGGCGCGGCGGCCATGATGCGCACATAGGGTGTGCCCAGGGTTTTGGCAAGCTTCAGGTACGCCTCCACCTCGATATCCACGGGTGCCTGGGAATCGCGCAGGTGAATGCAGCAATCGCTGTCCAGGCAAGGGATGACGAGGTTCATGCGCCTGAGCTCGTCCATGGTATGCTCAATGTTTTTTTCGGTGAATATCGGGATCACGGGTACGGAGATGTCCGTGCCGATTCCGCGCATTTCGATGCCTTGATAATTCAGGTCTACCGCCGCGGATGTAATCTCGCGCCAGCTCCAATGCGGGCAGCCCAGCGTAGAAAAGCTGATCTTCATCACAGTCGCCTCCGTATTGCATATCCGGTATCATTATGATATCATTGCGGCGAATGAAAGGCAAGCCCCACGGCGGTTCGGCGCGCCGAAAAGCCGCGTGTGCAGGCCCTGTAGATGTAACATAAAACCGATCATATGTAAAAACTTCACGGAGGCGTTGCCATGCGGAACAGGCGCAGACGACCCGGCGTTTCCACAGGTACGGTGGCAACGCTCGTTGTGCTCGCACTGGTCATCGGCGGCAGCGCGTTGATCTTTCCCAAGCTTCTGGGGCGCGTGGACCAGCGTATCAGCCCCCAGCAGGTCGGCGTGGCGCTGGGGCAATCATTCTCCGCGTTTTCCGGCAGTGTGCTGGGGCAGCCGACGGCGAAGGCGGCTCCAACCGTGACCGCGCAGCCGACGGTTCCCCAGACTCCGCAGGAAACGGCGACGCCCGGACCCGTGTTACAGCTGAGCATCACGGCCGCGGGGGAAGTATCGTTCGACCTGAATATCCAGTCCGCGTGCGAGACTGGCGGCGGGTATGATTTTGCCGCCTGCTTTGAGTACATCAAGGGCTACCTGACCAGCGATATCAGGCTGGCGACCCTGCAAAACATCGTGCTGCCCGGCGAAACCCTCACCAATGTGAACATGCCCGCCGCGGCGGTCACGGCCATGGCAGGCGCGGGCTTCAACGTGATCAACACGGGCTTCTACGGCGCGCTGGACGGCGGAGTGCAGGGCCTTATGGCAACGCTTGAGCTGATCCGCCAAAACGGTATGCTGCCCTACGGCACCTATACGTCCGCCGGGCAGCGCAGCCAGAGCACGATTTGGGATGTCAACGGCATCCGGGTCGCGTTCCTGAGCTTTCAGGCGGAGCTGAGCGCCCAGGGCAAGCGCATGACCACCAAGGAAGAGCAAGGCTACGTATTCGCCCAGATGACCCTGCCGGTGATGCACGCCCGGATTGGTGCCCAGAATGATATCCGCCCCGGCCCCGGCAATGCCCTG
>DAIOVG010000114.1:0-8965 GCA_036759125.1 Candidatus Limiplasma sp. | reverse complement strand
CAGCATGGGCATCGTGACCTGGGCATCACTGAAATGCGAGTTGCTTCCTACTATAAAGAAGATGTTTCTTGCCCCCGCCAAAAAGTCGACCGATCTGGAAGCGTTTGTTTACAAGGTCATTTGGTCCCGCTTTGGCGACAAGATTTTCATGATGAACCGCGCGTACCTTGCCACCCTGCTTGGCGAAACCCGTGAAAAAATCGCCGGTCTGAAAGCCGAGCTGCCCAACTGGGTCGCGGCCGTCGGCGTTTCCGGTGATATTATGCTGCCGGAAATGAAAGTGGAAGGCCAGTCCAAAGACCTGGAAGACATCGCCCAGCTGACAGGCGTTCCGCTTGCAACCTCGGTTCCCGGCGTTGTGGGCGCAGACCTGAATGAAAAGGTCTTAAACCCCTCCGGCGCAACGTACTGGAAGCAAACCGCCAAAGGTGCGTTCCAGGATATCTTCTTCATCACTACGCTTGACAAGACAAGCAAGTTCATCTCCCTGATGTACGAACTGGCTGTGGAGGCCGGCTATCCCTCCGAGGATATCGGCGTGTACATCCAGCCCCAGCACATGGGCACATCCGTGCATCTGGAGTTCAACCTCCCCTATGACGCCGCCAATGCGGTCGAAGTCAAACGGGTTAAGGCTCTGTACGAAATGGCAAGCCGTGAAATGTCCAAGCTCGGCGCTTACTATGCGCGCCCCTACGGCATCTGGTGCAATATCCAACTGAATAAAGATGCGCAGTCCTACGTACTGCTGCAGCGGATGAAGAATATCTTTGATCCGAACAATATCATGAACACCGGCAAACTCACCCTGCATTAATCGGTTGAAAAGGAGGATACAAAGATGGCTTTAAAAGATTACAGACCCATGATGGAGCGCTGCAGCAACTGCGCAGGCTGTAAGTTTATTCCGTTTGATAAAGTACAGAGCCTCAGATTTGCAGAAAACTGCCCAAGCATCGGATACTACAACTTCATGACCTATTCGGCCCGCGGCCGTTTCCAGCTCAGCCAGAGCCTGCTGGACGGCCGTGCCGAAATGGACGAAACCGTCACCGACCTGATCCACTCCTGCACCTCCTGCGGCTATTGCGATATCGGCTGCAAAGTTACCCGCTATAACCTGGACGTGTTGGATCACAACATCGAGCAAAAGGCCTACGCTGTGGAAAACGGCAAGATCCTGCCGGGCCAGAAGCCCATTATGGACAACCTTGCCAAGGAAAACAGCATGATCCCGGGCACCAAAAAGGCAAACCGCATGGATTGGGCCGAAGGCCTGAACATGAAGGATCTGCTTAAGGAACAAGGCGAAGTCGCCTTCTTTGCCGGCTGCAAATACAGCTATACGCCCAAACTGCAGGAAGTGGCACGCGCTGCCGTGAAGCTGCTGCAGGGCGCAGGCGTTGAACTGGGCACCCTTGGCGCTGCAGACAACTGCTGCACCGGCCGCGCCAAGCAAATGGGCTTTTTCCAGGAGTTCGAAAAGGGCGCGAACAACAACATCAAGGCGTTCAAGGCTGCGGGCGTGAAAACGATCGTAACCCCCTGCTCGGACTGCTACCACTCCTTCAAGCGTCAGTACGCCAAGCTCGGACTGGATGTGAAAGTCCTGCACGTTGTGGAGTACATCGACCAGCTGATCCAGGAAGGCAAGCTCACCTTCACCAAGGAAGTGCCCATGACCGTGACCTATCACGATCCCTGCCACCTTGGCCGTTTGGGCGAAGACTATACCCCCTGGGAAGGCAAAGAAAAGAAGATCTTCAACCAGATCCATACCTGGGAGCCCAGAAAGCCCCGTTACAACGGCGCTTACGGCATTTACGACGCGCCCCGTAACATTTTGAAGGCTATTCCCGGCGTGAAGCTGATTGAAATGGAAAGAATCCGCGAATACTCCTGGTGCTGCGGCGCAGGCGCCAACTGCCAAGACTCCAACCCGGAATTCTCCGCGTGGACGGCTGGCGAGCGCGTAACCGAGGCCAACGCGACCGGTGCGGACGTGCTGGTGACCGCATGCCCCTGGTGCAAGGACAACTTTGACAATGCTGTAGGCGAAGATGGCAAGACAATCACGGTTCTTGACATCATCGATCTCGTGCAGCAAGCACTGTGAGAGGAGGAAGAGTATGACTTTGTCTAATGAAATTTACCAGGCGCTGGAAGCGATCGTTGGTAAACGGAATATTTCCAGGAACCTGGGTGTCAGGGAATCCTATCGCAACGTTCCCGCTCAGTCGTCGGCTCACTATGGCCCTTCCGAGCACTGGACGCCGCTGCCCCAGGCCGTGGTATTGCCCGGCAATACCGAGGAAGTCCAGGGCGTAATCCGTATCTGCAATAAGTACGGCATCGAGTTCAAGGCATCCACAACCTTCTGGTCCACCATGGGCTACATCGGCGGCGATTTCGCCATCCAGATGGACACGCGCCGCATGAAGAGCGTCACGATTGACCAGAAAAATATGACCGCTATCATTGAGCCCTTCGCCATCGGCGCGACCGTGCAGGCCGAAGCCATGAAATACGGCCTGAACCTGAACATCCCCGGCGTAGGCTGCAGCTCCTCTACCCTGGCCAACTTCTCCTCCTGGGCGGCATTCGGCCCCAACTCCATTTCCATGGGCGCGGGCTCTGAAAACATGCTGGGCGTGGAATGGGTTCTGCCCTCCGGCGAAGTGATGCGCACCGGTTCCTGGGGCGCGGGCGACGGCTGGTTCTGCGGCGAAGGCCCCGGTCCCAGCCAGAGAGGCCTCCTCAGGGGTATCTTCGGCGCTGCCGGTACGTTTGGCGTTTGCACCAAGATGGCCGTCAGGCTGCACCCGTGGCCGGGCCCCAAAGTGCTCCCCACCTATGGCACCGTGCCCGCCTACAAAGCCAATCTGGGCGACAACTTCAAGTGTTATACCCTGTGTTTCCCCAACTGGGAAGCCTGGGCGCGCTCCACGCAGTACTTCTATGAGTGCGACGTGCTCTACACCGGGCACCGGCAGTTCAACATGTTCGGCCGCGATCTCAAAGCGTTTATGCTCAAGATCATCACCAATCCGGACGCTCAGCTTGGCGACCTGCCCAAATTGATGGAAGACCCGTACCTGCAGGAGCAGAACAAGAGCATGAAGCTTGAGTATCAGGTCATCATCGCGGGCATCACCGAGCGCGACATGGCATACAAGGAAGCGGCCGTGGACTATATCCTCAAGGAGACCGGCGGCTGGAAGAACGAAATGATGCTGGAAAAGGACATGCACGATTCCGCGCTTCTCTACCTGACGCGTCTTGGCCACAAGAACCTCAACTACGTCATGTGCGGCGCGTACGAAGGCACCTTCGGCCTCACCGGCAACGTGTGGAAGGCCATCGAGGTCGCGGAAGAAGCCGCAGGCATGAAGAAGCACTGGGAGCAGACCTACACCCACATCGCGGCCACCGGCGGCGACTCCTCCATGGGTGGCGTTTCCAGCATCGGCGGCGGCGGCTCGACCGGCTGGGAATTCTTCACAAACTTCGACGCCTACGACAAGGAATCTGTCCGGGGCACCGCGAAGTTCGTGGACGGCAACCAGCAGATGCACAACAAGTATGCCTTCGGCCCGGACTTCTGCCGCTGGAACTCCGATGTGCGTCACATGGACGGCTACAGCTATACGCAGGAAGAGCATAACGAAATGTTCTCCAAAGCGCCGCAGCCCTGGGTATTCGCCTATCAGTACAAGATCCGCGAAGCAATCAACCCCAACAACCTTTGCGGTACGTATGTGAGAACACTGGATCCCAGCACCCTGGAAAAGGCGTAATTCACGGCAACAATGAACCGGATGAAAGGCTTGCCCTTTCATCCGGTTTTCACATTCTCTTACCAGGTGTTCTACGCTTTGAGCAGCTGAACCTGCAGCGTCATGATCTCGGTCATTTTCTCTTCAATGTCGTATTGCCCGTCCCTGAGACCCCAGTCGAACACAATGCCTCTGGCAATCAGAAACAGGTAATCCACAAGCTCGTCAGGCGTTTTGGCCGTCAATATCTCGCCCGCCTCCTGCCCCTTGCGGAGAATGTCCGCCAATACGGTTTGCATCAGACGGCCCTTTTTCAGGAAGAACTTATTTTCGATATTATACAGGTGCGTTGTGAACCCGACGGTATTCTGCTTGGAAAACCTTGCATAATAGCGAAAGTACTCAATGATGATCTCCGGTGTGCTTTCCGCCTGTATATTGGCGATGCTGTCCTTGAAATAATCATCCGCCTTTTTATAGACCTCATGCAGTATTTCATCCTTGGACTTATAATAATGATAGAACGTACCAATCGATACGCCCGCCTTCTTGCTGATATCCTTAATCGTGATCCTGTCAAAGCCCTTCTTCGTCATCAAGCCGAAAGCCGTATCGTAAATCCTCTTGTGGGTTTCCTCGGCTTGGAACTGCCTGCTGGTCAAATCCCGGTTTTGCAATATTCTCACCTTTAAACAACATTATTTCAACACCTAGCATAGTAGCAAAAAACCAAATGCTTGGCAACTGTTTTCCCCGTTCCGGTGCGTACCCGCAGCGCCAAAACCCATATTGATCCGCACTGCGGTCGCACTGAGATTGACATATCTTTGATAATCGGTATGATATATTGTAAAGTAAATCGGCGTTGCGCTGGAAGGAGATCCCCGAGATGATGACCAACCGCGAATATCAGGCGCAGCAAACCAAGAACAGAATCTATGATGCCGCCATTTTATTGATGCAAACCAACGGCGTCAAACAAACGACCATTGAGGGCATCTGCAAGAAAGCCAAGGTATCGGTCGGGTCATTTTACAACTACTTCAAGTCCAAGGAAGATATCCTTTCATCCATTTTCGAATCTGCGGACCGGTATTTTGCGGATGTCGTCGTACCCGATATTTACAAGCTTTCCGGCAAACAGCAGCTCATCCGCTTCTTTTGGCATTACGGGCATTATGTTTCCGGCAAGGGGCTGGATTTCACCCGGCATTTATTTTTCAACAGTGAGAACAAGGCGTTTGTCGACCGGCATCGGTACATGCATACGCTTCTGTGTATTATTCTCCAGCAACAGATAGATGAAGGCCTGGTACACAGCAAGATGAAAACCGTCGAGCTGGAAGAGTTTCTGTTCGTGGTTGGGCGCGGCATCGTTTACGATTGGTGCCTCCATGAAGGGAGGTACGATTTAACCTTGCGTATGCAATTCCTAATGGATATCGTGCTGGAAACGCTGTACGAATGAAGCTACTACAACTACCCTGGCGCTTACGAAATAAAACAACCTAATATTGAACAGGCCTTCGGCCTGTTTATTCTCTGCTTTCCGCCTGATGTTTGCATCCTATCCCGTTTTTGCTATAAAACAAGGCCCGCGCAGTGCATATTCTGCGGAAAATGCGCCAAGGCCTGCCCCATGAGTTTACCGATCATCGAGATGGTCAAGGCGGAGCGGCCAGATTCCACCGAATGCATCAATTGCCTCCGGTGTGCCGATACCTGCCCAACCGGAGCTATCGGCTGCCGGATCGCGCAAAAACAGCGCTGATCAGTACCAGGCAGTCAATCGCCGTGTATTGACACACCAACAGTTCCTATGTTAAATTTAAGGATAAGGGACTGTATACAACGCATGACCCATACGGCCCGGCATAGAGTAGTACGGTATCCGGACGACGCAGATAACCCGCCTGATCCGGCAGGCAATTGTTCCTTCGGGAGCAAAAGGGACATGCGAGGCTTGCCTTGCATGCCTTCATTATGAAGAAGTAGGTGCAGTAGTATGGTAGCAGTGTTAAAACTCGGCGTCCCACAGGAAAAAATCGACAACCTCATTGAATGGTTCAAAAGCCGCAACCTGGACGTTCACGTATCCAAGGGTCAGTATCACACGATACTTGGCCTGATTGGCGATACCACGTCCATCGATATCGATCTGCTCAGAAGCCTGGACATCATCGAGTCGGTCATGCGGATCACAGAACCCTTCAAAAGCGCCAACCGCAAGTTCCATCCGGATCCATCCGTGGTGGAGATCGGCAACCTGAAAATCGGCGGCGGCCACTTCCAGATCATCGCGGGGCCGTGCTCAGTGGAGAACAAGGAACAGATCCTGGGCATTGCCCAGAGCATCAAGGCTGCCGGCGCGGGGCTGCTGCGCGGCGGCGCGTTCAAGCCCAGAACCTCCCCCTATGATTTTCAGGGGCTGAAAGCCGAAGGTCTGGAGCTTTTGTTCGAAGCACGCAAGCTTACCGGCATGCCGATTGTAACCGAAATTATGAACGCAAACCATCTGCCGCTGTTTGAAGACGTAGACGTCATTCAGGTCGGCGCGCGGAATATGCAAAACTTTGAACTCCTCAAGGAACTCGGCAAAACCAAAAAGCCGATTCTGCTAAAACGCGGCCTCGCCAATACGCTCAAGGAGCTGTTGATGAGCGCCGAATATATTATGAGTGAAGGCAACCCCAACGTGATGCTTTGCGAACGCGGCATCCGCACCTTTGAAACCTATACACGCAACACCCTGGATCTATCGGCGATCCCGATGCTCAAAGACCTTTCCCATCTGCCCGTGGTAATCGACCCCAGCCATGCTACCGGCATGGCCAAGCTGGTCAAACCCATGGCCATGGCTGCTGTCGCGGCCGGCGCGGACGCGGTAATGATCGAGGTGCATAACGATCCGCCAAACGCCATGTCCGACGGTCCCCAGTCCGTAACGCCTGCGGAATTTGAAGAGATCGCAATGCAGATGGCAAAGGTTCGCGAGGTGCTGTTCCATGACAGCAACGAATAACGGGCTGACGATCGGTATCGCGGGACTCGGGCTGATCGGCGGCTCGCTTGCCAAAGCCTATCAGCGGGCGCAGGTCAAAGCCGTATATGGGTACGACCGCAACGCGGCCATCCTGGGCATCGCCAAGCTGGACGGCGCGATCAACGGCGAACTCAATCCCGAAACCATCAAGGAATGCGACGCGATTCTGATCGCGATTTACCCGGCGGATGCGATTGAATATCTGCAAAGCATCGCGCCTTACATTCAAGACAAAACCATCGTGTTTGACTGCTGCGGCGTAAAGCGCGCGGTTTGCGAGCAATGCTTTGCCATCGCCGATCAGCACGGCTTCACGTTCGTTGGCGGACACCCGATGGCCGGCAAGCATACCTCCGGGTTCAAAAACAGCTCCGCTGATCTGTTCGACGGCGCGTCGATGATTCTGGTACCCAAATCCAACGACAGCATCAAGCTGTTCGACCGCATGGAAAAAGCGCTCAAGCCCGTGGGCTTCGGCCGCCTGACCGTAACCACGCCGGAGATGCACGACAAGATGATCGCCTTCACCTCGCAGCTGGCGCACATCGTATCCAACGCCTATATCAAAAGCCCCACAGCGCGCAAGCACGACGGGTTTTCCGCCGGAAGCTACCGCGACCTGACACGGGTGGCCTGGCTGGATCCGAACATGTGGATGGAGCTGTTTTTACTCAACCGCGATATGCTGGTAGAGGAACTGGATATTCTGATGGAGTCTCTGGCGCAGTACCGCAAGGCGCTGGAAGAAAACGATAAGGACGAGCTGCACAGGCTCCTGTCCGAAGGTGTGAGGATCAAAGAGGAGGTGGACGGCTGATGGAGACCGTGACCGTACACGCGTCCAGCTCCTACAACGTCCTCATCGGCGACGGTCTGCTACAGCGCGCTGCCTCCTACCTGTCCCCCATTATACAAAACGGCGCGGTTACTATTGTGTCGGACGATACGGTCTATGCCCTGTACGGCGATACGCTTCAAACGCAGCTCACCGCCAGCGGGAACAAGGTTTTCAGCTTTGTGTTCCCAAATGGCGAGCATTCCAAAACCGCCGAAACCTATATCGCGCTGCTCAACTTTCTGGCTGAAAACATGATGGGTCGCACCGATACCATCGTGGCGCTGGGCGGCGGTGTCGTAGGCGATCTGGCAGGCTTTGCGGCCGCCACCTATATGCGTGGTATCAAGGTCGTGCAGATGCCAACCACGCTGCTGGCGGCGGTGGATTCCTCCGTTGGCGGAAAAACGGGTATCGATCTGCAGGCCGGAAAAAATCTAGCAGGCGCGTTTTATCAGCCCAGCCTGGTGCTGTGTGATTACCGCCTGTTTGACACGCTGGAACCGGCCGTGTATGCCAGCGGAATGGGCGAAGTAATCAAGCATGCCATCCTGAACGGCGGGGAGCTGAAAACGCTTCTCCATCAGCCCGTCAAGCCCAACCTGGAGACGCTTGTTAAGCTGAATGTGCAGATCAAGCGCGATATCGTGGAAGCGGACGAACGGGAGGCGGGCAAGCGCAAGCTTCTCAATCTCGGTCATACCATCGGCCATGCAGTGGAAACGCTTAGCCAATACTCGCTGTCCCACGGTCAATCGGTTGCTATCGGCACCTGTCTCACTGCGCGCATCTGCGCCAGACAGGGCGTGTGCTCTCAGGCAGTGGCTGACGAGATTGTCAGGCTGTTTGAGCTTCACGGACTTCCGACGGAAACAGGCTTTACCGCAAAGCAGATTGCCGATACCGCGCGTATGGATAAAAAACGCCAAACCAATACCATCACCTGGGTATGGATTGAGGATTTCGGTCGCTGTTTACTGAAGGACGTTGCCATGGACGACTATGAACAGCTGGTAAGCCTTGGGCTACCGTAAGACAGCAGAGGGAAGCAGTATGAAAGTCAGCATTCAAAGCCCGCCGCGCGGCGGCACCGTGAAAGCCGTCGCCTCCAAATCGCACGCGCACCGTGTGCTGATCGCAGCCGCGCTTGCCGATAAACCGACCCGGATCACCTGCAGCGATATCAATGACGATATCCGGGCGACGGTCGGCTGCCTGGAAGCGCTAGGCGCACGGATCACCGATCAGGATGGCGGATTGACCGTTGTTCCGCTCACGCGTCCGCTGTCTGCCGGGCCCCGTACGCTCAAC
>DAIOVG010000113.1:0-8983 GCA_036759125.1 Candidatus Limiplasma sp. | reverse complement strand
TGTAATACACGCCGGTTTGGTACTGCTCGCCGATATCGTGCGCCTGGCGGTTTTTCTGGGTCGGGTCGATCACGGAAAAGTACTGGAACAGAAGCGTTTCCAGGCTGACCTTATCGGGATCGTAGGTCACGCGCACGGTTTCCCGAAAGCCGGTGCCGCCCGCACAGACGGCTTTATAGGTCGGCTCCGCGCCGGGCTTGCCGTTGGCGTAGCCGCTGGCTGCGTCTAAAACGCCGGGGACGGACTGCATCAGCTTTTCCAGTCCCCAGAAGCATCCGCCCGCGAGGTAAATGGTCTTGTTCATATCGAAACTCCTTTCGGATATACCAAAGTGAAAGCGTCGAGCGGGAATAATACGCATCCATATACTATAAACAGTTTTTCAAAAATTGAACAGAGAAAACATAAAAATCGCGGCAGCAGTTGCCGTGCATTGAAAAGCCGCGCAAATCATTCTATAATAGCGAAAAACGAAGAAGGCGGGGGGAACGGATGACGCTCGATCAGGTGATTGCCTATTGCATGGCAAAGCCGGGCGCGTATCTGGATTATCCGTTCGCGCCGTTCTACCCCGTAATTCGGGTCAAGGCTCCGTCGCAGGCGAAGGGGCGGATCTTCGCTCAGCCGTTTGTGCTGCGCGGCGAGCCTAAGGTGACGCTCAACTGCACGCCTGTATCGGCGGAATATTACCGCGCCAAGTACCCCGGCTCCGCTGTGCGCGGCTGGCACTGCCCGCCTGTGCAGGCGCCGCACTTCAACACCGTGGCTCTTGCCGGTGCGGTGTCCGACGGGGAGCTGATCCGCATGATGGACCATGCCTATGAAACGGTCGTCGCGAAATACCCCCGGTATATTCAGCGGGAGCTTCGCGGCGAAAGCCCGCCTATGCTATACTGAATACAGCCGCATCCCTTCCCCTATGGACCGTGAGGACACCCATGAGCCAGCTGAAAATCGACGGTGAACCCAGCATAAGCACAGGAGAACTGACCGGCGTACCGCTCGGCGCGACGGATGCGCTGTTTGCGCCCTTTGCGCCGGATAGCTTCGGCATGCGCCGCCGGGCGCTGACCGAGGACGGGCTCAGGCTGTCGCTGGAGCTTGCGCGCATGGCCTATACGCTGGATGTGGAGCCGTGGATGCGCGCGGGCTGGACCGATTTCTCCGTTCAGGTGGATAACCAGCTCACCACCGGCGTGAAGGCGCGGGAGGACGACAGCTTTTCGGATCGCATTTCGGCCATGGTCGGCAGCCTGCGGCTGGCGCTGGCGCGCCGGGCGATGAAGGAGCACAACCCGCTTGCGCAGGTCACGGGCGCGCTGCGCCAGCGCGAGGAGAGCGATACCCTCAAGGCCATCGTGATGGTCAAGCCCGCCCCGGACGGCCGCTTTGTGCTGGCCATCGGCTTTATGGGCACCGGAAGGCGGTTTTACGACTGGTTTTCCAACCTCCGCGTGGGGATGAAGGGCGGATTTCATAAAGGGTTTCATCAGCTGACGCAGGGATTTATCAAAAACGAGGAGCACATCGTGTTCCCCGACACGGCGGCGGCGCTGGGGCTGAAAAGGCTGACCCTCAGCGATATTTTTGCGGAGATGCGCGGGGAAAACAGCCGCTTCAGCCTGTGGATGGCCGGGCACAGCCAGGGCGCGGCAGTGATGCAGGTGTACAGCGACCATCTGCTGGAGGCGCTGGGGCTGCCGTCCGAAGCCATTTTCGGCTGCGGGTTTGCCTCGCCCACCGTTGCGGCGGACTCCGCCGGGCGGCAAAGCGCGGCGTATCCGCTGTACCATGTGCTCAATACCGAGGACGTGATCCCGCGCATGGGCTCGCTGCGGCATTTTGGCCTCTGCCTGCAATATACGCCTGACGCCGCCTTCCGCGCTGCCGCGTACGACTGGAGCATGACCCCCGCCGCTGTGGAAGCGCGCAGGCAGGCGCAGGTGCTGACGCTGCACATTACCGATACTTTGGCGTTTTTGCAGGCGTCCACAGCGCTGCTCACGGTGATCTGCGAGGAGAAGACCGACGAGGCGATCTTCGGGGCTACGGAGGGCATTTTCGCCGTAGCGCCGGTGGGGAAGATGGTCTCGTTTGCCGGGCGCAAGGCCAAGGATACGCTCTATAACCTGATCACCCATATGCGCAAGGCTTACCAGGAAATTCACGGCCAGGTGATGGACGAGGCGGTCGTCGGCTATCTGATGAAAGGCTTTCGCCCGATCGTCAGGCAAATGCCGGTGAAAAAGCTTCTGGGCGCGCTGTACGATCAGCTCTATCCGCCCCACAGCCTGTGCCGGGGGAAGACCATGAACGGCGCGTATATCCACATCGTCAACGAGCAGAGACAGCGCCTGAAGCCCTTCGTTTGGGAGGGCGATGGCACGGTCAAACCCTACAGGCGCTACGCGCTGGGCTATTACGGGTTTGGCATACCCCGGCGCAAGCGCCGCCCGCGGCCCAACGCCCGCCGCCTGCAGCCGCGCCGCCGCGGCGTTCGCAAACCGCGATGAACGGCGATACGCTGACGCGCGGGGATGTGCAGGCGGCCCTGTCCATCATGCTGGAGGCCGCCCGGTGGCTTGAGGATCGCGCCATGCCCCTGTGGCAACGAAAGTAAGCGTGTGCCCGGTGGGCACAGCCGCACAGCGGCTAGGGAACTGGAGTTGGGAGCCTTAACAGAGCATTGCGACCGGGCAGGGAGTAAGGCGACAATAAAAGCGAGTGGGCCGCGGGAGGACATTCTGGCGCTGCCGCAGGTATACCCGGCGGACGCCTTTCTGACGCTGTATCACCAGGGGCATCCCGCCGCCGCCGCGCTGCTCACCGATGCCGATCCGCTGTTTTGGCCGCAGGCTGCGCCGGGCACATCCGGCTATTTGCACAAGCTTTCGGTGCGCCGCGCTTACGCGGGGCAGGGATTGGCGCAGCGGCTGATCTGCTTGACCGGAATTCTTTGTAACAATGAAGGAAAATCGTATCTGCGTCTGGACTGCGACGCATCGCGCCAAAAGCTGATCGCCTTGTACCAAAGCGCCGGATTTACGTGCCTGGGCGTGCGTGCGGTGCAGACCAGAAGATACGGAACGGTTCGCGCCGCGCTGTTCCGGCGTGCCCTTGCGTAGCGCGCGGGACTTGTGAACATTGGCGGTTCTTGGTATAATCAAAGATGGCATATTCAGACGAATGATACACCGGCATGACCGATAAGGAGTGCGTTGACTTTGAGCGATCAGTATTTCAATGATCCCACACAGCCTGATGATAAAACACCGCCTACGGATTCCTGGGAGCGGGACCCGTTTGCGCCTTACGATGATCCGTTTATCAACCCCGAAGGCACCGGCACGCCCCTGACGGGGGAAGCGCCCGGCAAGGCCGAGCTGCCGGACATGCCAGCCCAGGAGCCGCCCGCATTTATGGCGCGGCCCAACCAAAGCTTTAGAAGGCCGCCCGCGCCCGACCCGGAGTTTCCCGTGCCGGAACCCGTGAACGGCTTTGCAAAGCCGACGTTTGATGAACCCGAAGCGCAGGAAGCAAAGCTAGCGCCGGAACCACAGGATGAGCCCTCCGCGCCCAGGCGCAAGGGCCGCGTGGCGCGCTTTCACGAGGGCGCGGAGAATACCACGCCCGATACCCAGCCCCCGCGCAGGCAGGCCGATCCGAGCGAACGCTACGTCGGCGCCAGAACCGCCATGCCCCAGGGCGGCGTCGCCCCGCGCAGGCCCGTTCCCATGCCGGGAACCGCAAAATCACTGGACGATACCTTCAACCCGCCCGCCCGCGGCGACGGGTTGCCCCGGCCCCGGCCGACTGCCCAGCCGCCGGAAGAAGCGTATAACGCGCCTGCCCGCGGCAACGGGATGCCCCGCCCCAGGCCGCAGACGCCGCCTGTGCGCCAGCAGCGCCCGCCCGCCAAGCCCCCGGTGGACGACGGCTACGGCTGGCCGCAGCCGGCCGACCAGCCGCCGATGCGCGTGCCCTACGACAGCAAACGGCCGCCCAAGCGCGGCGGCAAGGGCTTTTTGCTCGTTATCATTGTGCTCATCATCCTCGGCGGCGTGTTCGCCGGGATTTGGCTCCCCGACTGGGATAGCGTGGACGGCACGATCGGCAGCATCATGAGCTCCGCGCAGACGGCGCTCAAAGACCTGATCGCGCCTGAGGAAATCGTTATCCGCTCCTTCTCCGTGCAGCCGGCCACAGGCACCGCGCCAGTGGAGCTTTCGTTCGTCATTTACGCGTCCGCCGCCACCGAAACCATCCGCATTGTGGACGATTACGGCGATACGGTGCTGGAAAAAACCCTCACCGATCAGGACAGGCTGATGCAGGTGGTCACCAAAAACTCCGACGGCAACTATATATGGAAGCTTCGCCAGACCTTTGATACGGCCTATACCGGCAGCCTGACGGCGGAAGCGCTTGCCAAGGACGGCACCTGGGATACCCTGGGCGGCCTGCAGCAGGCCGTGAGCATCGAGCCGCCGATGGTGTTCGATCCTCCGGTGCAGGATTTCCTCTGCTCCACCGTGGAGGATACCGTGCCCGTGACCGTGAACTTTACCGTGGTCACCAGCCTGGATGTGCAGTCCGTGCGCGTCGTGAACGATTATGGCGACGAAACTGCCAAGCTTACCGTGAACACCGCCGGTACGAACATGATCGAAACCGGCGATACCCGCGTGTGGACGCTCCAGGGCGCAATGGAAGAACCCTATGCCGGCTCCCTGTACGTAGGGTACGAGATGATTGTGGGCGAGGGCTTTACCCAGTCTGATTTCAAAACGGATGTCGTGTACGCGCCCGCCCCGATTCCGGAATATACGGAAGAACCTGTGCCGTCAAACACGCCCGGCAACCTGCTGGAGCCGACCGCAACCCCGACCGTTGATCCGGATGCCGAGGGCACCCCGGAGCCGACGGCAGAGCCGACCCCCGAACCCACGCCGGAGCCGACGCCTGTGCCCACGGCCACGCCGGAACCTGTGATTACCCCCACCCCCGGCCCCACGCTGATGCCGCTGCTGCCCGCCGCGGCGGACGACAGTGAGAACTCCGGTGTGGTCGCGGTGAACGCGAAGATTTATGATGGAACCTCCTCAACCTCGTCATACAGCCGTTCGGAGCTGATCAACCTGCTGGATTCCAATATGTATGCCATTTGGGAGCAATCGGGCGTGCTCACCTTCCGCGGCGGCCCGCTGCGCCAGAACGCGGCCTATGGTGTCGCCGATATTCAACAGGGCAAGATGAGCGAGTACTGGAAGGTGCCTGTGGAGGGCACCATGCGCATGAGCAGCGGCACCAACCTTAACGGTGTCGGCTGGCCCGGCCAGGCGGCGATTGTCAAATGGCCCATGGAAGTGCGCCAGCTGCTGGATATCACCGACGAAGCGAAGGCCACAACCGCGCTTAAGGAGGTAATCGTCGGCGCGCAGAACGGCAAGCTGTACTTTATGGATCTGTCCTCGGGCACCTTCACCCGCGAACCCATTGATGTGAACTGGCCGTCCAACGGGTCCGTGTCGGTGAACACCGACGGGTCCCCCGTGGTGACCTTCGGGCAGTACTATTCCATCAAGGCCGATAAAACAAGGCTGGATAACGGCCTGCATATATTCAGCCTGCTGAGCAACAAGCAGCTCGAGCTGCTCGACGGCCGCCAAAAGCCCATGCAGACAAACTATTCGGGCTTTTCCGGGGCGCCGCTGTTTGATAAGATTTCCGGCGCGATGATCGCTGCCGGGCAAAACGGCACGCTCTACCTGGCCGACCTGAATACGGACTTTGATTACATCGCCGACAGCCTGTCCCTAAGCCCCAAGTACCACCGCTACACCTGGAACGCTCCGGGCGAGGACGATAAGATGACCCAGGTCGACGGCTCTGTGGCGATGTACGGCCCCTATGCCTACTTTGGCGACAAGGAAGGCGTTGTGCAGTGCGTGGATGTGAACACCTTGACGACTGTGTGGGCAGTGAAGACCGGCGACCAGATCGTCTCCACCCCGGCGCTGGATATGAGCGCCGCAGGCGACGCCGTAACCCTGTATGTGGGCAACATGATCCAAAACGACCGCAAGGGTTCCGCGTCGGTGTTCGCATACGATGCCCTGTCTGGCAAGCTGCTCTGGCAGTTTACCGCGCCGGACCTGAGCTACGACTCCAAAAACTCCGTTGGCTTTGTCGCTAGCCCGGTCGTAGGCCAGGGGAACGTTTCCGATCTCGTATTCTACACCGCTACCAGCGGCGAAAGCGCAACCCTGTACGCGCTGCGCAAAGCGGACGGCAGCGTCGCCTGGTCGCAGCCGCTTGCCGCCCCGACCGAATCCAGCCCCGTAGCCGTATACAACGAGGCCGGAGACGCGTGGATCGTGCAGGGTGTATCCGACGGGCGGCTGTTCATGCTGAAAGCCGAGTCCGGTACCGTGGTTGATACGATGCAGCTGGAAGGCAGCCTGCGCGCTTCGCCCGTGGTATACCGCGACGTGCTGATTATTTCCACGACGGGACAAGATCCCAGCTATATTTACGCCATAGCATTGGAGTAAAACAGGATGAAAATCTATCTGGATGCCATGGGCGGCGACAACGCCCCCAACGCAACGGTGGAAGGCGCGCTGGAAGCGCTGGAAACCTTTCCCGAGCTTACCATTGAGCTCGGAGGACCCAAAGAAGTGGTCGAGCCGCTGGTCGGCGAGGTGTTCCGCCATGTGCCGGAGCTGAAAGCCCGCGTGACCGTGGCCGACTGCCCGGACCTGATTACCAACGAGGAATCCCCCGTGATGGCCGTGCGGCAGAAAAAGCAGTCCGCCATCGTGGACGGGATGCTCAAGCTTAAGGACAGGCAGGTGGACGCGTTTGTGTCCGCCGGGTCCACCGGCGCGGTGCTCGCAGGCGGCATGTTCCGCCTGGGGCGCATCCGGGGCATCGACCGCCCGGCGCTGGCCCCGCTGCTGCCAAACGGCAGGGACTACTTTTTGCTGATCGACTGCGGCGCCAATGTGGACTGCCGCCCGGAGTATCTGGAGCAGTTCGCCATGATGGGCGATGCCTATATGCGCGGTATGCGCGGCGTGCAAAGCCCCCGCATCGGGCTGGTGAACAACGGCGCGGAGGCCGAAAAGGGCTGCGAGCTGACCAAGACCACCTATAAGCTGCTGGAAAAAAGCGGGCTGAACTTTATCGGCAATGTGGAAGGCCGCGACATCACCCACGACACGGCGGACGTCGTTGTGTGCGACGGCTTTGTTGGCAACGTCATCCTCAAGTTTATGGAGGGCGTCGCCACCACCCTGCTGGGCATGATCAAAAAGGAAATCACCGCCGATCTGAAATCCAAAGCCGGAGCGCTTTTATCCAAGGGCGCGTTCAAACGCGTGAAAAAGACCATGGATTATTCCGAGGTCGGCGGCGCGCCCCTTTTGGGCGTGAACGGCTGCGTCATCAAGGCGCACGGCTCGTGCAACGCCCACGCCATCGCCTGTGCGATCAAGCAGGGTGTGCAGATGATTCAGGCCGATGTGACCGGCGCGATTGAAACAGGAATCCAATCAACCATTCATCAGGAATCATAAGGAGGATAAACACATGGTATTTGACAAGGTTAGAGACATGATCGCCGAACAGCTGCAGGTGGACGCCGGGACAATCAAACCTGAAAGCCGCCTCGTGGAAGACCTCAAAGCCGACAGCGCCAACGTGATGGTCATGATCCTCGAGCTCGAAAGCGAGTTCGGCATCGAAGTCGAGGACGACGTCATTCTCGGCCTCAAAACCGTTGGCGATGTTGTGTCGTACATCGAAAAGAACCAATAACCAAACGGCCCATAAGGCCTGATCTGCTTTGTTGGCAGCGCGATTGCTCGGCTATCACTTACGGATATGTAAGCTCAAGCCTCGCAACGCTTGCCGCCTCGCATTTCAGACCTTCTGAACCGTTTGGAGCCAGACAGCCGATAAGGCGCACTCTGCATTGTCAGCTTCGGAATGGCTCGGCTATCACTTACGGAAGTGTAAGCTCAAGCCTCGCCATCCTTGCTTTTGCGCATAGCGCACCTTCTAAGCCGTCTGGGGCCAGACGGCTGATAAGGCACACTCTGCATTGTCAGCTTCGGAATGGCTCGGCTATCACTTACAACCGGGTAAGCTCAAGCCTCGCAACGCTTGCCGCCTCGCATTTCAGACCTTCTGAACCGTTTGGAGCCAGACGGCCCATAAGGCCCGATCTGCTTTGTTGGCAGCGCGATTGCCCGGCTATCACTTACGGATATGTAAGCGCAAGCCTCGCCATCCTTGCTTTCGCGCATAGCGCACCTTCTAAGCCGTCTGGAGATAGCCTGATGGGAAGGCCTGCTCTGCGCTTGCGACGGCGTGGGCGTTGATCACGGGCTGGGCTATGGCAAATGAAACATGTTGGGGATTTTATTCCTATACCCTGATAGGGGCAGTCCCCTGATCGGTGTTTTAGGGGTGAAACCCCTAACGTGTTATCTGGAGGGGTGACTATGCGGGAGCTGGAGAGGGCGCTTGGGTATGCGTTTCAGGACAAGGCGCTTTTGACGCTTGCGCTGACGCACCCGTCGACGCTGGAGCAGCAAAGCAACCAAAGGCTTGAGTTTTTGGGCGACGCGGTGCTGGAGTACTGTGTCAGCGAAATGCTGTATCATAAGTACGCGCAGGCCACCGAAGGCGAGCTGACGGCGCGGCGCGCCGCGCTGGTGTGCGAGGAAACGCTCTGCCATCTGGCCGAAAGCCTTTCCCTGGGCGGCAAAATCCGCATGGGGCGCGGGGAGGAATCCACCGGCGGGCGGGAAAAGCCCGCGATTCTCGCCGACGCGATGGAAGCGGTCGTCGCGGCCGTCTGCCTGGACGGCGGCATGGATGCCGCCAGGGCGCTGGCTGAGCGTTTGTTTGCCGACGACGAGGCCCTGGCATCGCGCAGGGGCCGGGATTTGAAGGGCGAGCTGCAGGCCTGCAC
>DAIOVG010000112.1:0-9106 GCA_036759125.1 Candidatus Limiplasma sp. | reverse complement strand
CTCATCTGGTCGCTGACCACGGTGGGGAAATCGCTGGCGCACACTGCTGCGCTCGCAACCAGATCCAGCACCGGGCGAACCGCCTCGAACTGCGAAAGGCTGACGTTTTC
Source organism: Candidatus Limiplasma sp. (assembly GCA_036759125.1). Taxonomy (GTDB): domain Bacteria; phylum Bacillota; class Clostridia; order Christensenellales; family Aristaeellaceae; genus CAXXOK01. The sequence continues at coordinate 8,996 of DAIOVG010000112.1, read as the reverse complement.
CATGGCAAAGGCGGACGTTGCGCCTGTCAGCAGGCAAAGGGTCATCGCGAACGCGAGAAGTGTTTGAAGCACGCGCTTGTTCATGTAGATTCCTCCCATTTCTCCGGCGGATCACCGCCGTCGCTGTCTATATGACGAGTCTTACGATTAGTTTCATCCTTGCTGTATATATTCAGCCGCGGTGATCGCGGCAATATTGCCTTCCCCCACGGCCTTGGCGACCTGATGCGGCTTGCCCGTGCAGTCGCCTGCGGCGAATACCCCGGGGATATTGGTGCGCATATGGCGGTCGACCGTGATGCCCGTATCAGGCGCGTCCAGTCCGTCAAGCAGCATATTCAGCGGCATGCCCATCCGGAAGATGAATACGCCGTCGTAGGTTCTTTGCTTGTCCTTGGTTTCCACGGCGATGCCCGCATCGCCCCTGGCCAGGGAAACCGGACGTTCGGCAATCGTTTGAAACGCTTCGGGAACCTCGTGTTTGCGGAGGGGATAGTAATCCATCTTGCCCACGATGCCGTGCAGGAACTTGGCTTCTTCCGCACCCTGATCGTTTTCGGAGAGCACGGCAATGGATTTCCCCTTGTAAAAATGGCCGTCGCAGGTGGCGCAGTAGCTGACGCCCGCGCCGATCAGCTCTTCCTCGCCGGGGAGAAGCTTGGGCTTGGCGGCGCCTGTGGCAAACACCACGGTTTTAGCCTCCACCACGTCGTTTTCCACCAGCAGCATAAAGCCTTCGCCGGTGGGAAGAATCTGGCGAACCATGCCGTGCATGGTTTCCGCGCCCATGGCCGTTGCCTGGTCCTCAAACGCTTTGAGCAAATCCGCGCCGGAAACCTCCGGCAATCCCGGATAATTGTCCACGCGGTCGGTACGCGCAAGCCAGCTCACGTTCACCTTTGGCGTTATGATCAGCGTATCCAACCCGCGCATCTTCGCGGTGATCGCACAGCTATACCCGGCAGGGCCTTTCCCGATAATCGCTATATCTCTCATTTTGATGCAGCCGCGTGCGCGGCGCTCCTTTCGTCCTTCTAAATATAACAAATTTGTAATATTTTTGCAACACAAGACAACAAATATTTTGTAAAATGTCCATGCCGCAGGGCGGGTTCGCACGATGCCGCCGCATGTCCTTCTATACCCCATACCGCCCGGTGATGAAACACAAGGCGCATGACTGCGCTATGATGCCGCAAATTCCTGTCGATACAGGAACAGCGCATATGAATCGCGAATGAAAAGCGCATGAAAAAGGGGGCTTTGCCATGAAAATTTACCTGTCCGCCGATATGGAGGGCACCGCAGGAATCATCGACTGGAATGAGACAACCGCCGACCACCCCCAGTACGCCTACTTCCAGCAGCAGATGACCCGCGAGGTTGCCGCCGCCTGCCAAGGAGCCATTGCCGCAGGCGCAACGGAAATCCTGGTTAAGGACGCGCACGATTCCGCGCGCAACATCATCCCCGATCAGCTTCCGGAGCAGACGCGCCTGTTCCGCGGCTGGGACAATACCCCCGCGATGATGATGGCGGGACTGGATGAAAGCTTCGACGGCGTGCTCTTCACGGGCTACCACGCCGCGGCTTGTACCGATACCAATCCCCTGTCGCACACCATGAGCCTAAAGGTGCAATCCCTCAAATGCAACGGCAAGCTGATCGCGGAGTACGATTTGAACGCGATGATCGCCGCCTCCCTTGGCGTACCCGTGTACTTTCTATCCGGCGACCGGGGGCTGTGCCTGGCGGCGAAGGATACCTCCCCGCAGCTGATGACCGTCGCCACCAACGAGGGCTTCGGCCCAGCCGCCGTATCCCTACACCCGCATACGGCTGCGACGCGCATCCGCGAAACCGTGCGGGCGGCGCTGCAATGCCCAAAGCCGCCGCGCCTGTACCCGCTGCCCGATCGCTTCACGTTCGAGATTTGTTACAAAGAGCACAGCTACGCAAAACGGGCGTCCTGCTACCCCGGCATACGGCAGCTGGACGCCAAGACCGTCGTGTACGAAACCAAGCATTATACCGACGCCCTGCATGCCATGTTCTTTATCCTGTAACAAACGCGCAGATCGGAGGCCCGTATGGAGTTTCACGTGAAGCCGCTCTCGCCGGAGACCTGGGACGATTTCGAAGCCCTGGCGCGCAGGCACAACGGTGTGTGGGGCGGGTGCTGGTGCACATGGTTTCACCAGTGCGATACCGTGGTGCGCGGCAGCGCGGAAGACAACCGAAAGCTGAAGCGTTCACTCGTAGCGCAGGGCAGGGCGCACGCGGCGCTCGTGTACGACGGGAACAAGCCCATCGCCTGGTGCCAGTACGGTTCGCCGGAGGAGCTCCCCAACATTTACCACAAAAAAGAAGTGGAGGCGGACGGCTATCAACCGCCGGATTACCGTATCACCTGTTTTTTCGTCGATACCGAATACCGCCGAAAAGGCGCGGCCAAAGCAGCGCTCCTGGGCGCGCTGGATCTGATCGCCAGGGCGGGCGGCGGTACTGTGGAAGGCTATCCGCAGGATACGCAGGGAAAGAGGATCTCCGCTTCGTTTTTGTATAACGGCACCAAAACGCTGTTTGAGACATGCGGATTCACGTTTCTCAAATCCAAGGGTAAAAACCATACTGTGATGCGCAGGTTTGTGGATGGCGCTTAGCCGCAAACCCAAGCGTTCAAAGGGTTTATAACGATTCAAATCACGTGCCCGCACGCTTCATTGCGCCGATCCCCCCAAGTATGGTACGATTGGCGCGTGAGCAGGGGGCTGTTTCATATTCCCTAAGGAACTGGCAGGCAAACGGGAAGGGGCTGTATCCGCATGCGCAAAGGGTATCTGGTCAAGCGAATTATACTCTACATGGCGGTACTGATCATACTGCTGGTATGTGTGCTGGCAACCTATGCGTTTTCTTCCTACTCGGTGCTGGTGGACGATTTGCAGCAGGAGGCCGAAAGCATTTTACAGGTCTACGGAAGCACGCTAAGCGGACGCCTCACGCAAATGGACGGAGTGCTGCAAAACCTGCTTGTGCAAAACTACAACAACCTCCAGCTGCTCAAAAGCTCCAATGAAACCAGCCGTTTTTATGCCTTGCAGGATATCCATAACTATATTTCGGAGGTCGTGCTCAACGATACGGGCGTTGGCGCGCTGGTGGTGGCGGACGTCGATTTCGACCTTTGCGTGGACGCGCAGGCCTCTTCCGTGACCTACTGGGACCGCTACTCCATGCGCCAGTACACCATTGACGCGGCGACGGAGAGCAGGGGCTCCAGAAGCTGGCAGTTCGTCGAGCTCAATGGCAAAACGTATCTGGGGAAGCTCTTTGTGTATGACAGGCGCGCCGTTGCGGTTTACACGGCGACAAATCAATTCTTGGCCAATGTGCCTCTGGGCGGCGATCTGGAGCAGGCGCTGGTCCTGACGGACACAAGCGGCATCATCGGCGGTGTTTACGGAAGCCCGGTTCCGGCCGATGCCATCGGCATGAGCCTTGCCGACCTTCCCGCCCAGGGCACGCAGACCGCCGCGTATCCGCTGGCCGGGGGCGAGATCACCCTGCACCTGCGCATTCAGAGCGTGCTGGTGTGGAACCAGACCCGCATCCTGATGGCGGTATCGCTGGCGGTGATCGTAGTGACGCTTCTGTTCGGCGCGCTGATCGTGCGCTATGTCACCCGCCAGATGGTGCGGCCCCTGAACAGCATGACCGAGGACATGCAGCGCATCGACGGCGGCGAGCACACCCTGCGCATTCAGGACGAGTTCGGCACGCAGGAGTTCACACAGCTGCGGGACACCTTTAACCAGCTGATGGACGTCATCATGCACCTGCGCATCGAATCCTATGAAAAGCGCATCGCGCTGCACGAGATGGAGCTTAAAAGCATACGCCTGCAGCTCAAGCCGCATTTCTTCCTCAACGCCATCACGACCATTTCAAGCCTTGCAAGCTCAGGGCGCGACGCGGAAATCCGCACCTATGTAGACGCATTATCCAAAAACATCCGCTATATGTTCAAGTCGGGCCTCCACACCGTATCCGTCGAAGAGGAAATCCGGCACATTGAAAACTACTTCGAAATGCAGGAGTGCAAATACCCCGGCTGCATCTTCCATTTTGTCGATCTGCCCCAGGCCCTGCGCGACTGGCCCATCCCGCAGATGCTGATCCAGACCTTTGTGGAAAACGAGTTCAAATACGCCGTATCCATGGACAGCGTACTGACCTTGCTGATCCACATCTCCAAAGAAACCGTAGACGGGCAGGATATGCTGTTGATCCGCATTGAGGACGACGGCAAGGGCTACCCACAGGATGTGCTGGATTACATGAACGACGCCGCCCCCCGCCCGCAGGACGATGGAGAACGCGTGGGCCTATGGGGCGTCAAGCGCATGATGGCACTGATGTACGAGCGCGGAGATTTGATTATGCTAAGCAATATCGAGCCGCACGGATGCCTCAACCTCATCCGCGTACCCGCCGCGCCCGTCAACCAATATGTCGACGGCCCGGCGGCTGCCCTTTGACCACACGGAAAGGAATGACATCATGCGTTTATTGATCGTGGACGACGATATACCGACGGTCGAAGTGATTCGGCGCTCCATCGACTGGCAGGCCATCGAGATTGACGCCGTGGATACGGCTTACAGCGCCGCCCAGGCGCGTAAAATACTCCGGCGCGGGCAGACAGATATCGTCATCAGCGATATCGAAATGCCCCAGAGCACAGGTCTGAACCTTCTTTCCTGGGTTCGTGCGCAGGAAATGGACGTGGAATTCCTGTTTTTAACCTGCCACGAAAGCTTTGATTATGCCAAAAGCGCCCTGAAACTGGACGCGGCCGAATATATACTCAAGCCCTTCAACGCCAGGCTGATGTCCCTGTCGCTGCAAAAGACCATTGCGAAAATCAAGGAAAAACGACGCTTGCAGGAGAGCAGCCTTTACGGCCAGTGGCGGCAGGAAAACCCCCTGCAGGAGGAGCTCAACTTCTGGCTTTCCCTGTTTTCCGGCGTTGCGCTCAAAAGCCGCGAACAGATTCGCAGGGAAATCGAGGCGCGCAGCCTGCCCGTGGATGCGGACGCGCGCTTCCGTTTGGTTGCCACACGCGTGATTGATTACGAAACCCCCAGCAAGGAGCTGGGCCAGAGCCTGTTGTTCTATATTCTGGAAAGCACGCACAGCCGCCACTTGTGCGGGCGTGACGAAAACAGCCGCGTTGTGCATCGCCGTGGCATCAACGAGCTATGGTTCTTCACCGCCGTGGAGGATATGCTAGAAAGCAACCTGCGCGACCACTGCCGCCAGCTGATTGATTCCTGTGCGGAGGCCGCGCATGTCAAGACGACCTGCTGCATCGGCGATCCCGTATCCATCGAGGCGCTGGGTGATCAGCCCACGGCGCTGCAAGAGTTGATTGAGCGCTCTGTCGCCTACTACGGGCAGGTGTTCACCCGCAGCGAGGCCGTGTCTTCCCGCCAGGAGAGCCAGATTTTAGAGATCGGCAACCTCCAGGCGATGCTCAAGGACCGCCAGAAGGTCAAGCTTCTCAACACCATTAAAACCGCGCTGGCCGACCGTACCGCCATGAAAACCCTCAGCGAGCGCACCCTGTACCTGTTGCAGCAGGAATTCCTGCAGGCGGTGTATGCCCACCTGTCCGAGGCGGGCGTACAGGCAACGCGTCTGTTCGCCGACGAGGACTCCGTACGCCTGAACGACCAGGCCTGCCGTTCCCCTATGGATATGCTGCGCTGGGCCAATTACCTGCTGGAGCGCACCTTCGCCTTTGAGGACGACCTGCGCAAAGCCGGCTCGCTGGTCGAGCGCGTGCAGGCCTACATCCGCGAGCACTACCACGAGGATATCGGCCGCAACGAGATCGCCGCCGAGTTCCACCTGTCGCCGGAATATCTGGCCAAGCTCTACAAGCGTAAAACCGATCAGGCGCTCAAGGACGCGGTCTGGGACCAGCGTATCGAAGAGGCAAAACGGCTGCTGCGCGACCCCGAAGCGCGTGTTTCGGACGTTGCCGGGGCGGTGGGTATCGACAATCTTTCGTACTTCACCACGGTGTTTAAAAAGCGCATCGGTGTCACGCCGCAGGAATACCACAAAAGCATCGATACGCAGGCTGACGAGGACGATCAGAGCCCCTCAGAGGCATAAATTAGTCTATTCTGGTATAGATTCTCCCAAAATTGAAAATTGTTCGCCCAAAATTGATAGCCCCTATTTCGGCCTGTCTCTATACTTTAGGTATAAAGGAGGTCGAATTATGAAGACCAAGAAGATTCTATCCATCATCACAATGGCTGCCCTGCTGCTGGCAATGCTGGGCACGGTAACCCCTGCGACGGCCGCGTCCTACGATAAGGTCGTGTACGCCTACGCAACGTTCAACAACATCCCGTCTGAAGATGTCCTCGCAACCGTCGAGGAGGCCATCAACCAAATCACGCGTGAAAAAATCGGCGTGGAAGTGGAACTGATGCCCATCATGATCTGGGACTATTCCTCCACCGTCAGCCTTGCGCTACAGGGCGGTGAGCAGGTGGATATCTTCCAGACCCTGGGCGACCTGAACACCAGCATTTCCAACGGCATGAGCATGGATGTCACCGACCTCGTAGCGCAGTACGCCCCCGAAGCGGCTGAGCTGATCGGCGCAAACTGGCTGGCAGCTACCAGCCACAACGGCCGCCTGTACGGCCTGCCCACCTTCAAGCCCATCGCGCTGACCCCGATGCTGGTCTACCGCCAGGACATCGCCGATGCCCTGGGCCTGGATATGTCCGCCGTGAACTCGGTGGCCGATATCGGCGCAGTGCTTGAGGCTGTGAAAGCCGGCTATCCCGACATGACCCCGTTGGCAGCCGTGAACACCGGCAACATCGGCCTTGGCCTGACCGTACCGGATGTAGACTACCTGACCGACAACTACTTCTCCCCCAAGGGCGTACTGATGAACGACGAGCTGACCGTGGTGGATTTCTACGCCTCCGACGCGTTCACCCAGCTGTGCAACACCGCCCGTGAATGGTACTTGAACGACCTCGTCATGAAGGACGCCGCCACCACCTCGTCCACCGCGGCGGAGCTTATGTCGTCCGGCAACTACTTTGCCTACCTCGCGTCCTACAGCTATCCCGAAGCCGATACCGCCGCGAGCCTCGAAGCACAGACCGGCGGCTACGATCTGGGCGCGAAAATCGTCTCCAGCGCGTTCCTGGATACCTCGTCCATCAACGCCCTGACCTGGTGCGTTGCTTCCACCTCCAAGGTGCCTGAAGCCGCCGTGAAATTCCTCAACCTGACCTTCACCGATCCCGACGTGGTCAACCTCATCATCTACGGTCTGGAAGGCCGCGACTATGTTCTCAGCGACGGTTTCATGAGCTATCCCGAAGGCCAGGAGGCCTCCACCGTGCCCTACACGGCACAGCTGTCCTGCGGAACGCTTGGCAACTTCTTCATCATGTACCCGATGGCCGGCACCGATCCCGAGTCGCTTGCCTGGGAGCTTGAACAGAACCAGAACGCCAAAACCTCCGTGGCCATGGGCTTCACCTTTGACTCCAGCTCCGTCAAGACCGAGTACACCGCCGTCACCAACGTGATTGAGCAGTACCTGCCCGGCCTGATCTGCGGCAGCGTGGATCCCGCTACCGAGATCCCCGTCTTCCTGGAGCGCCTGCAGGAGGCCGGCATCGGCGACATCATCGCCGCCAAGCAGGCCCAGCTGGATGCCTGGGTAGCCGCCAACAAGTAATCCAACTCAACGGACACACGCGGGGCGGACTCTCCGCCCCGCGTGGATATTTTTCAAACGAGGTACGCACATGGAGAAACGCCGAAAAACCCGTCTGGCCAAGACAGGCCCGCTGCTGCTGATCGCAGTGCCAGGTATCCTGTACCTGCTGATTAACAACTACCTGCCGATGTTCGGCGTCTTCCTGGCATTCAAGGATTTCAACTATTTCAAAGGCATTTTCGGCAGCGACTGGAGCGGGTTTGACAACTTCCGCTTCCTGTTTAAAACGCGTGATGCTTGGATTATGACCCGCAATACGCTGTTGTACAACGCCGCCTTTATTATCATTGGCACAATCGCCGCCATTTTCATCGCCATTCTGCTGTACGAGCTCGGCCAGCGCCGCCGGGTGCGGCTGTTTCAGTCTGCACTGATGCTGCCCAACCTCTTTTCCTGGGTGGTCATCGGCTTTGTGGTCTACGCATTCCTAAACGCCGATACGGGCTTTCTCAACAACACCGTGTTTCCCTGGCTTGGCATACAGCCCTTCAGCTGGTACTCCACCCCCGGCCCCTGGCCTGCAATCCTGATCCTCGTTTATCTTTGGAAATACATGGGTGTCACATCGATTGTATACATCGCAAGCATTGCCGGCATTGACAAGGGTGTCTACGAAGCCGCGCAAATCGACGGCGCCACAAAAATACAGCAAATCATCAAAATCACCGTGCCGCTCTTAAAGCCCACCGTGATCATCATGGTGCTGATGGCCATCGGCCGCATCTTCTATTCCGATTTCGGACTGTTCTACCAGGTGCCGCAGAACTCCGGCCGCTTGTTCGGGGTCACGCAGACCATCGACACCTATGTGTACCGCGGCCTGATGGAGCTCAACGACGTGGGCATGTCGGCAGCCGCAGCCCTGTACCAGTCCGTGGTTGGACTCCTGCTTGTGCTGGGCGCAAACGCCCTGGTACGCAAACTCGACAGCGAAAACGCACTGTTTTAGGAGGCGGATATGATGATCAAACACAGCATGAACGACGTTGCCCGCTTCCGGGTGTTCTCCACAGTTGTTCTGGCCATATTCGCGGTGATTGCGCTGCTGCCGATCATCCTGATCGCCATCGCGTCGGTCACCAACGAGGACGTACTGGTCGCCAGCGGCTATACATTCTTCCCGGCGAAGCTCAGCCTGGATTCGTATTACTACATGGTGAAGCAG
>DAIOVG010000111.1:0-9142 GCA_036759125.1 Candidatus Limiplasma sp. | reverse complement strand
GCCCGGCGCTGCCGCAGGAGCTTCCGGAACGGGGATATCGGTGACGAGGCTTTCAGTGGTCAGAATCATGGCCGCGATGCTTGCGGCGTTCTGCAGTGCGGAACGGGTGACCTTTGTCGGGTCGATGATGCCGCGTTCCACCATATCCACATACTCGCCTTTCAGGGCGTCGAAGCCATAGCCCTTCTTGCCGGAGTTTTTGATCTTGTCTACGATCACGCTGCCGTCGATGCCCGCGTTTTCGGAAATCTGACGCAGCGGCTCTTCCAGTGCGCGGAGGATGATGTCCACGCCGGTCTTGGCGTCGCCTTCGAATTTTTCAAGCTGGCCTTTCACGGCGTCGAGTACGTTGAGAAGCGCAATACCGCCACCGGGCACGATGCCCTCTTCGACAGCCGCACGGGTCGCCGCCAGGGCGTCCTCAATGCGGAGCTTGCGCTCCTTCATTTCCACCTCGGTGGCTGCGCCAACCGCGATCACAGCGACGCCGCCGGCGATTTTCGCAAGGCGTTCCTGAAGCTTTTCACGGTCGTAATCGCTGGTGGTATCCTCAATCTGCTTGCGGATGGATTTCACGCGGGCTTCGATCTCGGCCTTTTCGCCAGCGCCTTCGACGATGGTGGTGTTTTCCTTGTCAACCTTCACCTGGCGTGCTTCGCCCAGCATATCCATGGTGGCTTCCTTAAGCGTCAGGCCGAGCTCTTCGGTAATGACCTGGCCGCCGGTCAGCACGGCGATGTCGCGGAGCATTTCCTTGCGGCGGTCGCCAAAGCCCGGCGCTTTGACCGCGACACAGTTAAACGTGCCACGCAGCTTGTTCAGCACCAGGGTGGCCAGCGCTTCGCCTTCGATGTCCTCAGCGATGATGAGCATTTTCCGGCCGGCCTGCACAACCTGCTCCAGAACCGGGAGAATCTCCTGAATGTTGGAGATCTTCTTGTCGGTGATCAGGATGGCGGGGTTATCCAGAACGGCTTCCATTTTATCGGGATCGGTGACCATGTACGCGCTTGCATATCCGCGGTCGAACTGCATGCCTTCCACGGTGGTCAGCTCGGTTTTCATGGTCTTGGATTCTTCCACGGTAATAACGCCGTCTTTGCCGACGACTTCCATGGCATCGGAGATCAGCATGCCGATGGTTTCATCAGACGCCGAAATGCTTGCAACCTGGGTAATCTCCTGCTTGGATGAGATGGGCTGGCTCAGCTCGCGCAGGGCGTCCACTGCCGCAATTACGGCGCCTTCAAGGCCGCGCTTCAATACCATCGGGTTTGCGCCTGCGGCCAGGTTTTTAAGCCCTTCACGCACGATGGCCTGCGCCAGCAGCGTGGCGGTAGTGGTGCCGTCGCCAGCGACGTCGTTGGTCTTGGTGGCGACTTCTTTCACCAGCTGTGCGCCCATGTTTTCAAAAGCGTCCTCCAGCTCGATCTCCTTGGCGATGGTTACACCGTCGTTGGTGATCAGCGGAGCGCCGTATTTCTTATCGAGAACCACGTTGCGGCCCTTGGGGCCCAGGGTAATTTTCACGGTATTGGCAAGAGCGTCTACGCCCTTTTGCAGCGCGCGGCGGGCCTCTTCACCGTATTTGAGTTGTTTTGCCATATTCTTGTCCCTCCTACTATTCTATGACAGTTATTCCACGGTTGCCAGAATATCGCTCTGGCGGACAATGATGATCTCCTCATCGTCCAGCTTCACTTCGGTGCCGGCATACTTGGAGTAGATCACCTTTTGCCCGGGCTGGACGATCATCTTGACCTCTTTGCCGTCCACCAATCCGCCGGGGCCGACGGCGATGACTTCCGCCATCTGCGGTTTTTCCTTGGCGGCGCTGGTTAAAAGAATGCCGCTCTTGGTGGTTTCTTCCATTTCCAGGTTTTTAATGACCACACGGTCGCCCAGGGGTTTTACCTTCATGATAGTGCCTCCCTATCCATACTGTATTTGATTGATGTTTCTGGCCGTTGTTAGCACTCAACTTAACCGAGTGCTAACAGCACTGTTAGTGTACGCCATTCCGGCTGATTTCGCAAGCGTTATTTGATGCAAAAATGTGCATTGTTTTTTGTGCAATATGAATAATAATCTGATGCAGCCGATAGAGGGTTGCAGGCCATGCTACAATACAGAGGAACCCTTGTATTGTCACGCGCTTTGGCGCATGCAGGAGATGAATGGTTTGACCCCGCAAAACGGATGGGCCAATGAACTGATACGCTGGTACGAGACCGCCAAACGCGACCTGCCCTGGCGGCGTACCAGCGACCCTTATGCCGTATGGATATCCGAAATAATGCTTCAGCAGACGCGCGTGGAAGCGGTGATTTCGTACTACCATCGCTTTATGTCGGCGTTCCCGGCTGTGTATGCGCTGGCCGCCGCCCCGGAGGAAGCTGTACTCAAAGCCTGGGAGGGCCTTGGGTACTATAGCCGGGCGCGCAACCTGCACAAAGCCGCTAAAATCATTGCACAGACCATGGGCGGCATCTTCCCCGCGGATTACACAGCGCTCAGAGAGCTTCCCGGCATAGGCGACTACACCGCCGGGGCGATTGCGAGCATCGCTTTCGGTATCCCCGTGCCCGCCATCGACGGCAATGTGAAGCGTGTTATATCCAGGCTTCTGGGCATACGTGAGAACGTCAACCAGCCTGCTGTGTTGCGTGACATGCGCGATCGGCTGATCAAGGCCATCCCTGCCGGGAAGGCTTCCGCGTTCAATCAGGCCTTGATGGAGCTGGGCGCGACGGTGTGCATCCCCCGTTCCCCGCGCTGTGAAGGCTGCGCGCTTGCGGATTTCTGCGACGCCTGCCTGGCCGGGGACGCGGAGACCCTGCCGATCATCGACCGTAAGAAGCCACCGGTTGAGATCAACGTTGCGGTCTGCCTGATTACCTATCAGAATACAGTCATGGTGTTCAGGCGCAGGGAGCGCTTACTGCAAGGGCTGTACGTGTTTGGATTGGTCGAGGATATGAACGATTCCTCCGATATTCTGGGGTACTGGGCACAGCACGGGCTGGAAGCAAGATTTGTTGCGGCCCTAGGCGACGCCCGGCATGTGTTCACCCATCGTGTCTGGAATATGGAAATTGTTCATCTTGCGCTCAGCAGCAAGCCCAGCGCTTCGTTTCTGGATGAAAATGACGCTCAGATGGCCGATCAGGCCCAACTGAAAACACTGCCCCTTCCTACCGCCATGAAGGCGGCGAAAGAGGCAGCGCTTAAGCTCCTATAAGCTCTATCTAGGCCCCAAGATATGCCCTGCGGACCTTTTCATCATCCAGAAGCTCGTTTGCTTTGCCGCTCATGGAAATCTTGCCGTTCTCCAGCACATAGGCGCGGTCTGAAACAGACAGCGCCATTTTTGCGTTCTGTTCCACCAGCAGAATTGTGATGCCCTCTTTGTGCATATCTTCGATGATGGAGAACACCTCTTTGACCAGAATCGGCGAGAGGCCCATCGATGGCTCATCCATAACGATCAGCTTAGGAGCGGACATCATTGCCCTGCCCATCGCCAGCATTTGCTGTTCGCCGCCAGATAGCGTACCGGCAACCTGTTTGGCGCGCTCTTCCAGCCTTGGGAAGTGCTGATAGACCTTTTTCAGGTCTTTGGTAATGGCGGCGTGATCCTTGCGCGTATAAGCGCCCATGAGGAGGTTTTCCATCACGGACATGCGGGTAAACACCTGACGGCCCTCCGGCACGTGCGCCAGGCCGAAGGTTACGATCTCACTTGCGTTAACTTTGCGCAGATCTTTATCCAGGTACTGCACGCTGCCGGACTTGATGGGAATCAGCCCCGTAATCGCGTGGAGCGTTGTGGTTTTACCCGCGCCGTTTGCACCGATCAGCGAAACGATCTCGCCTGTGTTGACTTCCAGCGATATTCCGCGCAGCGCCTGAATGGCGCCATAGTTGACGACCAGATTGTCGACCTTAAGCATTTTCAACAGCCTCCTCACCGAGATACGCCTCGATTACATCCGGGTTGTGGGCGATCTCATTGGGATAGCCGTGCGCAATGGTATTGCCAAAGTTGATAACCTGAATGCGCTCGCAGATCTTCATCACAAGGCTCATATCGTGCTCAATCAGAAAGATTGCGATATTGAACTTCTTGCGGATGTCGTTGATGCATTGGAGCAGTTCCGCCGTTTCCGTCGGGTTCATGCCGGCGGCAGGCTCGTCCAGCAAAAGCAGTTTCATGTCCGTGGCCAACGCACGCGCGATTTCCAGCTTGCGCTGCTGGCCGTACGGCAGGCTTTTAGCCAGATAGTTCGCCTTATCGTCCAGGTTGACGATCTTAAGGCACTCCATCGCCCTTTCCTCCAGGGATTGCTCAATGGAGAAATACCTCGGCGTCCGAAGCATGGTATCCAGCAGGTTGTACTTAATATCCTTGGTGAAAGCAATCTTTACGTTCTCAATCACGGTCATCTCGCCGAACAGGCGGATGTTCTGGAACGTACGGGCTATCCCATGCTGCACGATGCGGTGGGTTTTCATGCCCGTGATTTTCTTGCCCATGAGGTAAACGTTGCCTTCCGTGGGGACATAGACGCCCGTCAGAAGGTTGAACACTGTGGTCTTCCCAGAACCATTGGGGCCGATGAGACCAACCAGCTCGCCCTGGCGAATCTCGATATTGAAATCGTTAACCGCTTTCAATCCGCCAAAGGCAATACCAAGATTCTCTGTTTTCAGAATGACAGCTTTCTCGCTCATTTCGCTGCGCCTCCTATCACCTTATCCCGATTCTTAAATAGGAGTCTACTCAGAGAAAACTCATAGGTTCCCATCAACCCAAACGGTCTGAACATGATCACAGCCATCAGAACCAGCGCATAGATCAGCATTGGGAATGCGAATATGCTTTGCATGAATTGCGGCATCGCGGATACCCAGGCGCCGTTTTTGATTTCGTAGTTGAGCATATACATCGCGATGGCTGCAACGATTGACCCCGTAAGTGACCCCATGCCGCCAAGAACAACCAACACGACAATAAAGGTGGAGTTCCAAATTGACGGGCTTGCAAACGTAAACGAGCCGGTTGATAGTGACCCTGTACAAATTGCATACAACCCGCCTGCTATACCCGCAAAGAACGCAGACAAGGTGAACGTGAGAATTTTGTAGTAAGTCGTATTAACACCGGAAGCGCTGGCCGCAATTTCATCCTCTCGTATCGACTTGATCGCACGGCCATACTTGGACGTAATGAACATAAACATGAACGCTACGCACACAATTGTCAGCAAAATCGGAAAATATACATATTGTGCCTGTAACGATGTTTTAATCCCAAGCCCGTTTTTATACAGCGCTGAGCTTGCCGTTCCTTCGGCTAACCCGTTGCCTCCTGCAAACGGAAGGTTGGCAATTACGTTCTCAATAATTAAACCAAATCCGAGTGTAACGATTGCCAGATAATCGCCGCGCATACGCAGCGCGGGAATGCCCATTAATAGACTGGCAATGGCGGCCAACAGCGCGCCCAGCAGACTGCATCCAAGCATGACTCCGATCAGCATCAACGGAGACGCCGTATTGGCGGAAAACAAGCCCGCGCGCTCCAGCGCCAGCGATGACAATGCGGCCGTATAAGCGCCGATCCCCATGAAGCCCATATGACCGAGCGTCAGCTGGCCTAGAAACCCCATCGTCAGGTTCAACGATGTTCCAAGAAGGATAAAGATGCAAACCTGCCAAATAATCGGCACAAGCTTGCGCCGGTAATTATTGTCGCTCAAAGTACCGGAAAGGATGAATATTAGTAGCAAAAACAGTGCGATGACGAATACATTCGTGACCACGCCTCTGGTGCTTTTCTTTCGCAGATCGGTCATACTTTTTCACCTACATTCTTACCCATGATGCCTGCAGGCTTGACAAGCAATACAATAATCAGCACCACAAAAACGAGCGCGTTAGCGTATGAGGAGCTGATATAGGCCGTGACGAGCGCTTCGACCAGCCCAATCAGAATCCCGCCAAGCATTGCGCCGGGTATCAAGCCGATTCCGCCGAGCACTGCCGACACAAACGCTTTCAGACCCAGCATTGTACCCATCGTGGTCGTTACGGAACGGTATTGTGCACAGTACATCAGTGCACCGATTGCCGCTAGGCTGGCGCCAATGGCGAAGGTGATGACGATCGTTTTGTTCACGTTAATTCCAACCAACGTAGAAGCTGCCTTGTTTTCAGATACAGCGCGCATAGCGCGGCCGACCTTGGTTTTGTGAATAAAGAGCTGTAAGCCAATCATAACAAAAGCCGCGATGATAATCGTAAATATTGCGGTTAAATTCGTTGTTACACCCAGAAGGTTAATACTTCCGGACTGAAAGATATCTTGTGCGATTACGCGAGGATTGGGACCGATCATGGGTATTGCCTGCGCAAGGTTTTGCAGCAGCAGGCTGACGCCGATCGCCGTGATCAACGCGGTCATACGGGTTCCCTTTTTTCGAACCGGGCGGTATGCTAATAGTTCAGATAATACGCCGACTGCCGCGCATACGACAATCGCCACTAAAACGCTCATCCAAGCGGGAAGGCCAAAGACATTAATAAATACCGGGATGGTAAAAAACAGCGTATATCCACCGACCATGATAAACTCGCCATGTGCGAAGTTAATCAGGCGGATAATACCATACACCATCGTATATCCTAGTGCGACCAGCGCATATATGCTGCCGATCCTTAGGCCAATGATGACCTGTTGAAGTAAATCAGTCATTACGATCAAGCCCTTCTACGCTATACCCTGTGCGAAGACAGTTTCCTGCCTTCGCACAGGGTATATGGAGTCTATTGGCTGGGTACGATTATTGCGCGGTGGTTACGAATTTCTGCACCAGCTTGTCGCCATCCACAACGTAGGTGATAATGGAAACGGACTTGGCGGGAGTGCCCGTCTCATCAAGCGTCATGTCGCCGGTAACGCCGACATAGTGCATGCCTACCATGGCTTCACGGATGGCATCGTGATCGGTGGTTCCTGCTTTCTCAATCGCGACGGCAAGCATCTTCATGGCATCATACGCCAATGCGGCCAAAGCATTCAGAGATTCCGGAGGATACACGGCAGTGTAAGCAGCGATGAAGTCCTGCACTGCAGGAGAAGGATCTTCAGGCGAATAGTGGTTGGTGAAGTACACATTCTCATAGGCCTTCAGATCGCCGACCGCAACGGATTCCGTGCCGTCAAAGCCATCAGCGCCCAGGATGGGGCCGGTGTAGCCGGCTTCGCGGGCCTGCGGGATGATGTTGGGGCCAATGGTGTTATAGTAGTAGGGAGCAAAGAGTACGTCCACGCCAGCTGACGCGATGGTTGCCAGCTGAGAGGAGAAGTCAACGGCAGAGATATCAGAGGTCGATTGTTCTTCAACAACCGTAAGACCCAGCTCAGCTGCCGCGGCAAGGAACGAGTCGCGAAGTCCGGAGGAATAGGCGTCGCCGACAGTGTAGAGGATGCCGACTTTGGTCCAGCCCTGCGCCGCAGCGAAGGCCGCGCACATTGCGCCCTGGAAGCTATCTTTGTAGCAGGAGCGGAACACGTAATTATCTTCCTCAGTGATGGCGTCGGCTGTCGAGGTGGCGGTGATCAGCACGATGCCCTCATCGTTGGCAAGGCCGGTGATCGCCGACGTGCAAGCGGAGCGGATAGCGCCGATGATTGCAGCGACGTCCTCACCCAGCAACGCGTTGAATGCGCTGACGGTTTCCGCAGGATCAGCCTGGTTGTCCTTGGTGATCAGCTCAACCTGCTTGCCCAGCAAGCCGCCATTGGCATTGATTTCGGAGATCGCCAGTTCAATTGCGTTGTTGACAGCCGTGCCGTACGCAGCGAGGCCACCCGTCATCGGCGCGATGTGCCCGATCTTGACGGTATCTTCCGCAAGTGCTGCCGAAGCACCCATCGCGATCATCATGACGCAAAGTAGGATGGATACAAGCCTTTTGATTTTCATACCTTTTCCTCCTGTGTTTTCTTTTTTCCCATTTCTTTCAAAAGAGTATGGCAAAAGAGCATATTCATGCCAAATTTACATATACTCCCTTGTATGTGATGTATTATAGGGTAGTTTCAACGGCAGGTCAACGTGTTTTTTGTTTGTATTTTGCATTTTTCCACATCTTGTATGCACCCTTTGTATACAATTCTCAAGTGGCAGGCAGTTGATTCGTTGTCAACAGTGCCTCTTTACCATCGGTATCGCGCAGCTTTGCACCGGCGGCACGGTGTGATACAATGAACCAATCAATGCGAAAGGGACGGATGCTGGGTTGAAAACGACACTTGGGCGAATACGCCGCGCCGACCAGGATTTTGGAATGATCGAACCGGGCGACCGCATCGCCATCGGGCTTTCCGGCGGCAAGGACAGCCTTTTACTAACACACGGAATGTCGCTATACCGCAGGGTACGCAAGGATTTTACGGTGCAGGCCATCATGCTGACCATGGGGCCTGAACCGCCTGATACCTCCGCGGTGGAAGCGTTTTGCAAAGCGGAGGATATTCCGCTTACCGTGCGATATACCGATCTTTATCAGATATTATTCGAGCTGCGCAACGACCGCAGTCCCTGCCCGCTTTGCGCCAAAATGCGCCGGGCGATGCTGTGCGACATGGCCAAGGAGCTTGGCTGCAACAAGCTGGCGCTGGCACACCACCGGGAGGACGCGCTGGAAACGCTTCTGATGAGCCTGATCTTTGAAGGCCGGTTCCATGTATTCCATCCCAAAACTTATATGAGCCGCAGCGATATTACTGTGATCCGCCCGATGGTCTATATGCCGGAAAAAGAAGTCATTCATATGCAAAGGAAGCTCTCCCTCCCCGTGCAGCACAATCCGTGTCCGGCCAACGGAAACACGAAACGCCAGGAGATGAAAGAGCTTCTCAGAGAGCTTGCCAAACGGTATCCTAATTTAGAGGAAACGATGCTGTCCGCGCTGAAGAACGACGATCAGTATAGCCTGTGGGAAAAAAGCGGTCCGAAGAAGGCTAGGTAGTCCCTTTACCGCTTTGTCACGCCGATCCAGTACTGTTCAGGGGAAGCGGGATACCTGCTGCGCGTGAGCTTGGTATGGGAAACCAGCTCACCGTTTACATAGG
>DAIOVG010000110.1:0-9264 GCA_036759125.1 Candidatus Limiplasma sp. | reverse complement strand
AAGGAGTGGCCGTGACACTGAATGAAGACTTGAATATCAAGTTTGGAAAGTAACCCAAATAAGGCTCCCACATTGCCATCATCGATATAAAGGACATAACCGGGCAAACCGTTCACATCGAGCAGGGTACCCGTTCACATCGAAACCAGCAAGCCGTTCACATCGAAACTGGCAAGCTGTTCACATCGACGCCGGGCACTCGTTCACATCGACTCGCGTGAACGGATTGCTTGTTCAACTCGTTCACATCGAGAATTGCACCCTGTCGGCACGGAAAAATGCACCCTCTCAGGGGGGAGAGGGTAAAAAGAAAAAGCCTTGATTTCTCAAGACTTTTTCGGGTTGGTGGTCGCAACAGGACTCGAACCTGTGACACCATCGATGTGAACGATGTGCTCTACCAACTGAGCCATGCGACCATGTGCTTTCCTACGAAGGTACCAGTAGGTACTACCAACTGAGCCAACAGACCGGATACGCTGAAAAGCGCTTACCTATTAAAACACAGGAACGCGGGTTCTGTCAAGATCGGAAGCCGCAGATTTCCTGGTGTTTTTACAGATTTCGCGCTTCAGCGTGATACGCTTCAATAGCCCCCGTCCTCTTCAAAGGTGACAGTATCCAGCGATGGCTCCTCCAGCGTTCCGCTCAAATAGCGCACCTCCGCCTCCGCCATGATCTTCTCCGTGGCGGATACGCCGCAGCGCGTGGCCCCGACGGCGCGCAGCGCCAGCACCGTGTCCAGATCGCGGATACCGCCCGAACCCTTCACCTGGCAGTCGGCGGGCACGCTGCGGCGCATGAGGACGACGTCCTCCAGCTTGCAGCCTGCGGAGCCGTAGCCCGTGCTGGTCTTTACCCAGTCCGCGCCCGCGGCGGCGGCCAGCTTGCACACGCGCACCTTCTGCTCGTCGGTCAGGTAGCAGGTCTCGATGATCACCTTCACCTTGGCGTTGCGGCTGTGCGCCAGGGCGCAGATATCGGCAATCTCATCCTGCACGTACTGGTCATCCCCCGCCAGAAGCCTGCCGATGTTGATGACCATATCCAGTTCTTCACAACCGTCGTTTAAGGCCGCTTCGGCCTCGGCCAGCTTAATTTCGGATTTATGGTTGCCGTGCGGGAACCCGATGACCGTGCAAACCTTCACGTCGCTGCCAGACAGCAGTTTCTTCACCAACGGCATATCGGCCGGGCGGGCGCACACGCTCGCCGTGTCGTATTTCAGGGCGATCTCGCAGCCCTTGCGGACATCTTCCTGCGTTAGGAAGGGCTGGAGTGTGGAGTGATCCAGCATTTTTGCGATATCTTTGGGTGTCAGTTTCATGGTCGGATCTCCTTTCGATTGACGGGGTTTTATCGTTTCCGGTTTGATGGTTTCCGGGGTGATTCTCTCTGGCTCCGGATGGCTATCCGGTTCAGGGTCCGCCGCCCGGCACCGTGTGGCACGCATGGCGTAGCCGCATTCCACGCTTGTTTCCCTCAGCTCGTCGTGATATGCGGGATCGACAAGCTTCTGCTCCAGATACGCGATATCCAGGTCATAGCCGCTTGCCGCGCCGCTCCCCTCGCGCACGGCCGCCCGCAGGCGATCCGCCCTCTCTTCAAGGGTCTTCCCCGTATCCTCGTTCAGTTCTGTGCCGGAGCGCGCCATATAAAGGCGGTACAGCGCATCGATTAGCCTGCCCTTGACCTCCTGCGCCTTTGCCTTCGCCCGCTGGGCAAAGAACTCTTCAGGCGTGATTGTCAGGCTTTCGCAACGGAAGGTGAGCTTTTCAAGGTCGATACGGCGTGTGCGGATCATATCCTCGCTGTTGCCGATCCATACGTGCTTGCCGGGCTTGCCGTCCAGCGTCGTGCCGCCGCCATAGGCGGGGTTGTTCCTCGCGTCGGCCACCATCAGCTGAAGCTCCCGGTCGCGCACCACCGCGATGCGGATACCGTCGGGATATCGGCCGCCCCCTGTTTTGGGGTCATAGACAGGCGCAATCTGGTAGCTTTCGCATAGCGCACGCATGTGCAGCGCTGTTCCGGTTGCATTGAGGTATTGCCGCAGACCTCCGTAGGGTATCCACAAATCTGAAATAAAATCCCTGTCGGTATAGTACGGCTGTGCAAGGCGCGCGTACGTGTGCGTCATGCTTTGCGCGGTAAACAGATCACAGGCATAGCGCATCGGAATGTACTGGCGAATCTGCGCGGCCTGCCGCGCCTTGCGCAGATAGAATGTCTCTGCTTCGTCCCCGACTCGCCGGGTCCTGTCCATCTCCCTGCGCTGCAAAAACAACTCCAGCTCGCGCTGTGTGAAATCCACAGCCTGCATATCGGCAGACCGCAAATATTCGCCTGCGTATTCGTCGGCGTCAAATGGCTCGCCGGAGCGGATTGCGGACACCGCAAAGCGCGCAAATGACAGCGCCTGCGGCGTAATACCCAGCATAGACTCCAGCCGGTCCAATAGGTTGACGCGCAGCTTGAGGCTTGCGGGCACCGCTACCGCCTGACAGCCGCCGCCGATCAGGTGCAGCACCAGCCTGTCGCCCAGAAACGGGCGGTATTGGGGAAACAGCTCGGCCCAGGCCGCATCCACAGTGAACACGCCCGTGCCCTGGTAATGGTCCTCATAGTCAAAATTCCGGCTGCGGTTCTCGCCAACGTACAGCGCAGGAATATCCTGCATGAGTTTAAAATGATACTCCGCCGGATTGATACTGAAGCCGCTGGGCGCGACAAAACGGTTGTCCGTCGAGGGCTTGCCTTCGTACTCCATCGTCTGGATCAACTCAACGGGAAACAGCGGCACCACGTTGCGGTACCGGGCGGGTGTGCTGTCCAGCCCCAAAAGCGTTCCGGCCCTGGAGAGCAGCGCGTCCTTATCAAGCCCCGCGTAGCTCACAATGCCGTGGGTCAAGGGTTTCATGGCTGCCTCCTTTCCGAAACGTTAGAATTCGTAGATAAAGCGCAGCTTGGGCAGCAGACGGTCGATGGGAATTTTGCAAAACACCGGCTGATCCGGATCGTACGCACGCAGCACAAACATCTGTCCGTCAGCGGCGTCCAGCATCATCTGCAAGGGCTCCTGGCCGTCACAGCTGGCTGCCATGCAGAAGGCCAGCGGGTTTTTCGGGTTGAACTGGCGGGAAAGCTCCGCTTCCTCAAACGCGCGCGACGGCGGCAAGGATACGGTATTGGGAAAGGTTTCAAATACACGGTTGTACAAAAAGCTCAAGGGGCTTTTGGCGGGCGTAACGGGGAGCTTGAAACGGATCTCCAGCATCTGGCAGACCGATACATAGTCCACAATATTCTGGTGGAACTTTCCGGCATGCTCGCCCAGAGGCAGGTCTCCCTCCGGCCAGGCGATGGGCTGCCAAAACACGTAACCCGGGCGCTGGCAGCCGGGCACGATCAATTCTGTATCCATCGGCTCGCGAACATAGGTCAGCGGTCTGCGGCCGGTTTCCTTGATGGCGCCTTGCTGGAAACGTACCAGAAAATCATTGACTATCGGTGTGATCTTACCCGGCATCCTCGTCACTCCTTGACTGTATACGTTACGCGAAGCGACGCATCGCCCCCGCGCGGATCTGTGGTAACCCAAATGGCACCGAACGGATAGCGAATGCGCACGCTTTGCCTATCCGCCTTGCAGGGGTCAGGCCGCCCAAGAAACGCAAACAGGGTTTCACGCTGCAATGCCGAAGAGCCGCCCAAAAGCGACAGCTCCACCGCACGCAGCCTGCCCTGGCTGAACGAGCAAACGCACGCGGCCTCCATGCCCAGAAAGGGAAACGCGCCGACGCCGCCATGCCGGCGTGCTGGGGATCATCGGTTTCGCAGGGCGTACCGGTCAGCGTTTCCAGGCTTTCCAGCACGCGTTTGCGCGGCATGTTCGGGCGCAGTGATACCGCGTCCGTCAGCGCTATCCTGCCAGAGGTTTCATCCCATACGCACA
Organism: Candidatus Limiplasma sp.; assembly: GCA_036759125.1. GTDB lineage: Bacteria > Bacillota > Clostridia > Christensenellales > Aristaeellaceae > CAXXOK01. The sequence goes on along the minus strand of DAIOVG010000110.1, from coordinate 5,309 downwards.
CTGCCCAACGCGCCCCTTTCCCCACAGCGGGAGAGTATATGCCTTTTCGATATCCCTAACAAGAGTTTAACATTCGCTGTTTTGACTGTCAACGAAATCCCTGCGCGCTTGCTCCAGAAGCGCGTCACGTTCGTTGGCTAACCGACCGTTTACCACAGCCCGCCAAAGCGAGGTCAGCACAGCCCCGATGCGCTCCCTGGGCAGGTTCAGCTCCGCGCTGAGCTTGAGCAGATCCTCTCCGCCCACGGCCAGCTCTTTCAGGCTCCTGGGCAGGCGGTTTTGCTGCACCTTTTGGAGCAGCGCTTCGGCGCGCGGCAGCGCCGCCGTGTCGCTATCAACGGCCTTAAGCATATCAATCGCGGTGTAGAGCGCGGGCAGGCCAAAGCGCAGCGCGTCCGCCGCCTCGCCGCGTTGGTGGGTCAGCGTATGGAACACCGCAAGCGCCTCCGCCGCGTCCGCCGTTGCCCGCTTGGAAAAGCGCAGCGCGGTCATGGCGATAAACAGGACGTCCGGTGTTTCCTGCCGGTACAGGAGCGCCAGCTTCCCGCCCGCGTTCAGGGTTTGGGCGTTGTTAAGCGCGGCAATCCCTTCCGGAGACAGAGTGCCGAACAGCTTCTCCCACGCGCCTACGCGCACCAGGGTTGCAAGCCCAGCCGATACGGGCGGTACATCGCGCTTGAGCGACGGGTACTTCGTATCCGACTCCAAAATTTTCGTCAGCTCGTCCCGCTTGCGTTCGGCGGCGATGCCGTTGAGCAAGTTGACGTATTTTCTTGCCGATTCCAGCACCGCGTCCGTCGGGGTGAAGCCGAGCTCCGCCTGGAAGCGCGCGGCGCGCAGAATACGCAGACCGTCGTCCTTCATGACCCTGTCCGGGTCGCTGGTCACGGTGTGCAGCACACGCTGCCTGAGGTGCAAAAGCCCGCCGACCAGATCGATGACGAGCGCAGGCTCAGTAAGCGGCGTATACAGCGCGTTGACGGAGAAATCACGGCGCAGGGCGTCCTCCTCCACGGTATCGGCAAAGCGCACCTGCGTGGGCTGATGTCCGCCGCGGTAGCTGTCACGCCGGAAGGTGGTGTATTCGGCCATATGACCGTCCACATGCAGCTCCACCGTGCCGAAATGCGCGGCACGCAGCCTGACGGTGATCTCCGTTCCCTCGCACTGCTTTTGTACTTCTTCGGGGCGCTGCTTTCCGCACAAATCCACATCACTGACGGGTATCCCCATCAGCGCATTGCGCACCGCGCCGCCCACCGCGTACACGGCGTTACCAGAAAATGCGCGCGCGATGGCTTGGAGCCAAGGCGCGCGCAGAAGGGTCTGATCCATGGTCAGCTCCTTTGATCCACCAGTTTCACAAACGTATCCACCTCGCGGCGAACCACATCCAGCGCGCTGCGCCATGCGTCCACGCTGTGTACGTCGATGCCGACGGTCCTGGCGACGTTGTATACGGTATCGCTTCCGCAGTGGCCCAGGAACGCGTCGTATTTGGGCAGGAATGCCGCGCCTTCTTCCTCATACTTCTTGTACACCATCAGCCCGAACAGAAGGCCGAACGCGTACGGGAAGTTGTAGAAATGCAACCCGACATTGAAGTAATGGCTCTTGTTGATCCACATATCACCGTGCATCACCTCGGGATCCAGCCCGTCGCCATAGGTCTCCTTCTGGGCGTCGAGCATCAGCTTGTGCAGCTCTTCCACCGAGGGCGTGTGGGTTTTCCGCGCTTCAAACACCGCCGATTCAAACAGGAAACGGCTGTAGATATCCATAACGCACTGGGTGGCTTCCATCAGGCTGCCCTCCAGAATGGAGAAGGCCAGCTCGTCGTCCGCCGATTTGAGCACGGTCTGCGAAAGCAGGGTCTCGTTGAAGGTTGACGCGGTCTCTGCCAGCGGCATGGGGTATTCCGTCATCATCAGGGGGTGATTTTTAATGCACTCGTTGTGCCACGCATGCCCAAGCTCGTGTGCCAGGGTGCTGACATCGGAGAAGCTGCCCATAAAGTTGGTGAGGATGCGGCTTAGCTGCAGCTCGTGGTTAGGCGCGCAAAATGCGCCGGAGGTTTTGCCCTTCTTGGGGTACATGTCGATCCAGCGGTTGTCAAATGCGTGGGCGAGGAACTTGGCCATCTTGGGATGCGCCTTTTCAAAGGTCTCCACAACCAGGTCGCGCGCCTCTTCCACGGTATATTTCTTGGTGGATTTCCCCACGGGGGCAAACAGATCGTAAAACGGCAGGCCGTTTTTGTGCCCCAGCAGCTTGGCCTTAGCTTTCAGGTAACGGCGGAGATCCGGGAACGCTTCCCGGCAGGCTTCCCACATGGCGTCGAGCGTTTCGTGATCCATACGCGCCTCGATGAGCTGCTGGGAAAGGATATCAGGATAATGCTTGGCTTCGCACATGGTCAGCGCTTCGCCCTTGATGCCGCCCAGGCAGAACGCCATGGGCAGCGCAACCTTTTTGTAGGAGGCCAGCTCGGCTTCATATGCCTTTTTGCGCACAACGGGATCAGGATCGTACGCCATGCCGCGAATCGCCGGCAGGGGGTAGCTTTCGCCGTCCATTTCCACCGTCAGGGTGCCGATCAGCTGATCGCGGAGCTTGGAGAACGAATCCGCGCCGGTCAGCGACATGCGCAGCATCCAGCGTTCCATGTCTTCGGGCAGCATGTGTTTTGCCTGTTCGCGCGCTTCGAGAATCGCAAATCCGTTCTCTTTCAGCACCGGATGGCCATCAACGACGGCTTCCAGGTTTTCCACTGTACCCACATAGCGCTGAAACGCGCTGACAAAGATTCTGAAATCCACAAACAGCACGCCGACGCGCTCCACCACCTGGAAGGCGGTTTGGTTTTCCGCGTCCACGCTCATGGTCAGCTCGCTGAACTCGTTAACGCGCATCAGGGTGTTGAGGTACGTTTCCAGATGCGCAATCGCCTCGAGTAGGATTTGTTCGGCACTTTTATCCTGCTTGAGAATCGCTTCGCCTTCCGCGGCCATGGTTTTGAGTTTGGTCAGGTCGGCTTCCAGGGCCGGATCGTCAAACCCTTTGTAAAATACGCTTAAATCCCAGGTTGTTTCCATTGCTTATAGACTCCTTTATATATCAATTGTAAGAGGCTCCTATTGCTTATGCTATACCATTTTCCCACAATTGGCAACACAGAAAGGCGTGGATATTCCCCAAAATAAAACGCAACCGCAGTTTTTACAACTGCGGTTGACGGCAATGCCTATTCGCGTTTTTGAGCGGTGGTTTCTTTCAGCGCCGATAAACAGCTTTGCTTAGAGGCTTCAATATGCTTGCGCATGATGATCTCCAGCCCCTCCAGGTCTTTGGTCTCGACCATCTCCACAATTTTGTGATGCTCCTGGTGCGCCTCGGCGCGGCGCGTATCCTTGGCTATGGACAGCGCCGAAAAGCGGTGGATATACTCGTCCTGCCCCTGAATGACCCGGAGGATGCGCTTGAGGCCGGAGATCGCCGTCAGCTGATCGTGAAACGAGCGGGCCAGCGTGGAAAGCTTTTCGATGTTGCTTTCCGCCATCAAGCGGTCCATTTCCTGCAGCTTGTCGCGCAGGGCCTTGATATCCTTGGGCGTGACTTTTTTGATGATCGCGGAAAGCGTGATCATTTCCAGTACGTTGCGGATGGTGTAAATCTCTTCCACGTCTTCAATGGTAAATGCGCGCACCACTACGCCGCGGCGGATGACATATTCCACCAGCCCGTCACGCTCCAGCTTGCGCAGCGCCTCCCGCAGCGGGGTGCGGCTGATGTGCAGCTTGTTGGCGTATTCGGTTTCCACAATGCGTATCCCCGCCGGAATCTCACCGGTGATAATCGCATGTTTCAGCGTTTCGTATGCAATTTCCCGGATAGGCTTGTTGCTTCCTGAAGACGAATAGCGCATGGCAGCCATTCAGACACCCCTTGTATTTTCTTTGTATTTTGTATACTAAACTGAAGTGTGCGTTTTGTCAAGATGAACGTTATTCAATGAACGCATTCATCGAATATCGCCGCCTTTATGGTCTTTTTGTTGATTACGGCGCTTTGGGCGCTCCGTCAAGCCATGCTTCATCCACATCCACAGCTGCTTGAGCGTTTGGATAGGCCAGAATGGTCTTTATATTCTCTTCCGATAGCCTGGCAATCGCCTTTTGCGAATTGCGGGTACGCGGCAGCGGCGCGGAACCGGGATTGCGCTGGGCGATTTCGATGTTTTGCTTCAGCTTCACCTCGTGAGCCGTCTCCTTTGTCAGGGGCTGCACGGTATCGACCAGAAATTTGGGCTCCTCGTCCTCGCGGAAGGAGAGCTTACCCGTGAGAATCACCATGGCGTCGGCATTGAACTGCTCGGAATAGCGCTCGTACACCCTGGGGAAGACCAGCCCTTCAATCTGCCCCGTCAAATCCTCCAGGGTGATGATCGCCATCATTGCACCCTTTTTGGTCAGCCTGGACTTTGCCAGCGCCAGGATACCGGCCATGGAGGCGGCTTCCCCGTCGTGGTCGATGCCGTGGTGCTCGTTCTCCGCGATGGAGAACACGTCGGCGGCCGTGGTAAAGCCTGTGCCGATCAGCTCGGCCACCTGATCGAGCGGATGACCGGAGATATACACGCCTGTCATCTCTTTTTCCATGTTGAGCAATGCGTTGCGGCTATGCTCTGGCATATCGGGCAGGGCGACGTCCGGGGCGCACTCCTCCGGGGCCATCATATCGAACAGGCACACCTGACCGGAAAGGTTGTTCCTGTGCTTCTTGGCGGCGTTGTCCAGCACGCGCTCGTAAACGCTGAGCAGCTGGGCGCGGTTCGCGCCGGAAAAATCGAACGCTCCGGCTTTGATCAGGCTCTCCACCACGCGCTTGTTGATGGACTCGGCGGGTACCCTATCCGAAAAATCAAACAGATCGTGGTAGGGCGCCTGTTCCCGGTTGCGCATGATCTCGTCCACGGCGTTGTGCCCGACGTTTTTTACAGCGCCCATGCCAAAGCGGATACCCGGCTTCCCCTGCGCGTCCTTGCCCACGGTGAAGCGCCAGCCCGACTGGTTGATATCGGGCGGCAGTACGGGGATGCGGTGCGTGCGGCAGTACTGGATGTACATGGCGATCTTGGAGGACGAATCCATAACGCTGTTCATGATCGCCGCCATGAACTGCACGGGATAGTGCAGCTTCAGCCAGGCCGTCTGCACGGCGATGAGCGCATACCCGGCGGCGTGGCTTTTGTTAAAGGCGTAGCTGGCGAAGGAGGACATATCATCAAAAATTTGCTCGGCGACCTTTTC
>DAIOVG010000109.1:0-9279 GCA_036759125.1 Candidatus Limiplasma sp. | reverse complement strand
AAAACGGCATCCGGAAGTTCTTCGACATCGTAAAAACCATGCCCGGATGCATTTCGCTGGGCGTGGGCGAGCCGGATTTCGTGACCCCCTACCACATCCGCAACGCCGCCATTGACAGCCTTCTGGACGGGGAAACGCAGTACACCTCCAACTGGGGCAAGGCGTCCCTGCGCAAGGAGATCGCCTACTACCTGGAACACCGCTACGGGCTTACCTACAGCCCGGTTAATGAAATTCTGGCAACGGTAGGCGCCAGCGAGGGAATCGACCTTGCCCTGCGCGCCATCCTCACCCCGGGCGACGAGGTGGTCGTGCCGGAGCCAAGCTTTGTAAGCTACTGCCCTGGCGTAGTTTTCGCGGGCGGCGTGCCCGTGCCCATTGTGACCGATGCGGACAACAACTTCATGCTGACGGCCGAAGCGCTGAAAGCCGCGATCACCGACAAGACCAAGGTCCTCATCATGCCCTACCCCAACAACCCGACCGGCGGGATTATCGACCGCGAAAGCCTGCAGCGCCTGCGCGATGTGATCATCCAAAACGATCTGCTCGTGATCAGCGATGAAATCTACGCCGAACTCACCTACAGCCAGCAGGGCCACATCTCCATCGCATCCCTGCCCGGCATGCGGGAACGCACCGTTTATATCAACGGTTTTTCCAAGGCATTTGCCATGACGGGCTGGCGCATCGGCTATGCCTGCGCGCCCGCGCCGCTGATGGACAGCATGGTGAAAATTCACCAGTACGCCATTATGTGCGCGCCCATGCAGGCGCAGGTCGCCGCCGAGGAAGCCCTCAAGCGCGGCCGAGAGGACAACTATGCCGACATTGCCCTGATGCGCGAAAGCTATAACCAGCGCCGGCGGCTGATGTTTGAAAGCTTCCGCAAAATGGGCCTCAAATGCTTTGAACCCCTGGGAGCGTTTTATGTGTTCCCGTCGATTGAGAAGACCGGGCTGAGCTCCGAGGAATTCTGCGAGCGTTTGCTCAAGGAGAAGAACGTTGCCTGTGTGCCTGGTACGGCGTTTGGCGCCTGCGGCGAGGGTTTTATCCGCTGCTGCTACGCCACGGCGCTGGACAAACTAACGGTTGCGCTGGAGAGGATTGACGAATTTTTGCAGACCCTCTAGCCGACCATTTGGAGGAATTTCATGCTCCGTAAACTCACCGCTGTGATGCTGTCCCTTTGCCTGCTCCTGCCCGCGCTTGCGCTGGCGACCCAAACCGAGGAGGACTCCGACGTTTCCCTGGAGGATGCGCTCATCCAGGCCGGCGTGATCTCCGTCACGATTACCAACGAGGACGGGGAAACCGTATCCGACGAGACCATCGAGGTGGCGGATACGACCCAGCCCCGCTACGAGGTGGACGGCTCCATTGAGCTGACGATGACCTTCGGCGGCGATTTCACCATTGGTGACAATGTGCAGGCCAGCGGCAAATCGATGTTCGAAAAGGAACTGGATCAGCAGGACAGAGACCTGAACTTCATGTTCCGCAACGTCAGGGACATTCTGCAGGCCGACGACCTGACCGTGCTCAACTTCGAGGGCACGCTGACCACGGCGTCGCGCAACCGCTACCGGGCGGATTACAAGTTCCTGTTCCGGGCCGATCCATCATACGTCTCCATGCTTGCGGATAACAGCGTGGAGTTCGTGACGCTTGAAAACAACCACGTCATGGATATGGGCGAGGAAGGCTTTGCGGAAACCAAGCGCGTGCTCACCGACGCGGGCGTGGGTCACGCGTCCGACGGCGAACCGGCGCTGTTCACGCTTTACGGCGCAAAGGTTGGCATTCTGGCGTACCAAACCTTCGACGGCGCGTACGACCGCCTGTTCACGCAGGTGCCGGAGGATATCGCCGCCCTGAAAGGGCAGGGAGCGGATCTTGTGATCTGCGGGTTCCACTGGGGTGACGAGCTGGACTACTACCCAAATTCTAACCAGCAAAAGCTCGCCAAAATCGCCGTAGACGGCGGGGCGGACCTTGTGGTGGGGCACCACAGCCACCGCATCAACCCCATTGAACTCTACAAAGGGAAGTATATCGTGTACTCGCTGGCGAACTTCGTGTTTGCGGGCAATACAAAGCCAAGCGATATGTCCACCTTCATCTTCCAGATCAAGTTCCGCATAAAGGACGGGGAGGTCTCCACGCCCGACGGGTTTATTATCATCCCGGCGCGCATCTCGTCCAACACCAATGATAACGATATGATCATCACCCCCTATACCAAGCGGGAGAATATCGACAGCGTGATTTCCGTGATGCAGAAAAACGGCGACCATCTGGAGAACCCTGTGCCTGAATACCCCACGTCCTGGAGCCGCTGAAGGAGGCAATCATGCCGCGAATGATCGGGAACCATATCATGCTGCGCGAATACCGGCAGGAAGACTTTCAGGAAATTCGCCGCTGGGTGAACGACCGGGCGACGACGGAGTTCCTTTCGCCGATCTTCTGGTTTCCGCAAACCGAGGCGGATACCACCGATTTCCTAAGCCGCGTCATGCGTGCCGCGCCAAACGCAGCCTACTTCGTGATCGCCGACGTGAAGGACGAAAGCTACATCGGCCAAATGGATATCTTTGAAATCAACTGGAAGATTCGTAAAGGCATCCTGGGCACGGTCATCGGCAGCGAACAGGCGCGCGGCAAGGGCTACGGCACCGAGGCCTTGCAGCTGCTGCAGGACTATGCCTTCGGGGTGCTGGGGCTGGAACGGCTGGAGCTGGATGTGTGCGCCGGCAACACCCGCGCCGTGCGCTGCTACGAAAAGGCCGGGATGCGGCTGGAGGGCACGCGCCGCCACGCCACCATGGTGAATGGCGAGTATACAGACCTGCACATGATGGCGATCATCAGGGAAGACTGGGAAGCTAAACACAGGTAAATAGCAAGGCAAAACAATAGCCCGGAGCAATCGCTCCGGGCTTTCTTTTGTGGCTTTATCTTAGCATGAAACGGGCGAAAAGTCAAGTCTTGTCTTTGTTTGCGGGTAGGTGTACGCTTCTTGGAAGGGGGGGTGCTGGTATGGACAATTCCTTGGTTCCGGCGCTGGAGCAGGCGCGTCTTGCCATCCGGACGGCGGGCCTGCAAAAGAGCAACGAAACAGCGGAGCTCCATGGGTTATCGCTCAGCGACAGCCAGATGCGGGGGTTGATCCTCGCCGAGGACGAAAGCCTGCGCGCTATGGGGCGGCTGGAGTTCGGCGAGGGCATCCTGCCACGCCTGATGTACAGCTTCTGCGATTCGCCCTACATCAGCCGGGACAGCTGGATGGATACGCTCCTAGCATTGCAGGAGCTGTTCTACACCTTTAAAAACGAGCTGTACGACGCCCTGACCGACGACGAGCTGCTGGAAGCCATGAACAAAATCTTCCACGGCAGAGCGCAGGGCTCGCTGGTGTACCTTGAAAACATGGCGACCGACATGCTGCTCAAAGCCCTGCGCAGCGACGGGGACGAGGATGACGATGACGATTGACCAAGGCGCGTATCCCGTATTGCAGGAAGCGGCCCTCACGCGCGAGGAAGAAAATATCATCAAGGCGCGGCTGTTTTCGCTCTTGACCAAGCAGGTCAGGCTGCGCACGCAGGGGGATCACTCGTCCCTGCGGGAGGAGGACGCTGCGGAGCTGCTGGACTCGCTCCAGTTCACGCTGCGCTACCAGCTCTATGTGCAGGGTATGCCCATGCACGCGCTGCTGACCGCCGATCTGAATACCCTGCTGCGGCAGGGGCAGGAGGCGCTGCAAACCTGTGTGGAGGATGCGCATAAACTGTATACGGAGGCGCTGCACAGTGTGCAAACCTTCGGCAGCCGGTCGCTGAAGGAAACGCTGGCGGGCATCGGGCAGTTCTTCCGGGCGTACGATCTGTGCCTATATGCGCACAGCATTCCCGCGGATATCGACTACCAGCTCTGCCTGCCGGTGGGGGATGGACTGCGCGGCGTGCTGTATATCCGGGATTATCTTACGCGTCTGCTGACCGAAAACAAGCTTGTGATCCGTTTTGCGTCTGATCGCGTCGCCGCGCTTTTGCACCGTTCATCGCCGGATTACCGGGATTTGCTGGTGAACCTCTATGATCCTGTGTCGGCCAACGCCCTGGGCCTCATGCTGCTCAAGGGCGAGCTGCAAACGCTCCGCATCACGCCTGTACAGGCGGCGAAGGTTTACAAACGGCTGGTTTCCCTGCCGTCTGCCGCTGCCCTTGCCTGCCTGCGGGAGGCAGCCGACGCCGTGTGCGATACGCTGAAGCTGACGGATCCATTCTCCAATACGTATATTCGACAGGTATCGGAAACCCTGTACCCGCGCCTCATCGTATCCCCGCAAAGTGCCTGCGGAGTATTTTCGGCTGTACCCTGATGCACAGATTGACTTTCCCATGCTGTTTCGTTACAATATCTTTCTGTGGGACAAGGAGGTTTGGGCATGGGCAAGATCGTGGCGAAGTTCGGCGGCAGTTCACTTTCGGATGCGGGGCAGTTCCAGAAGGTTCGCAACATTCTCATGATGGACAAGCGGCGCGTGTACGTCGTGCCTTCCGCGCCTGGCAAACGCCATGCCGAAGATGAAAAGGTCACCGATTTGCTCTATGCGGCCCATCGCATGCAATGCTCCGGTTCGGAGTGCGATGATTTGTTCGCCCGCATCCGCGAGCGATATTCCTCCATTGCCGACGCCCTGCACGTAGACGTCGACCTTGATACGGAGTTTGCCCGTATCCGCAGTGATATCGCCGGGGGCGCGAACTGCGATTACTGCGCCAGCCGCGGCGAATATTTGAACGGACTTCTGCTCAGCAAGTATCTGGGCTTTGCATTTATCGACCCCAAGGACACCATCTTTTTCAACGAAATAGGACTGCTGGATTCCGAACGCACCAACGCCGTGCTCGGCGAAGCGCTGCGTAATGTGGAAAACGCGGTCATTCCAGGCTTTTACGGCTGCGGATTCGACGGCGAAATCCGCACCTTTACCCGCGGCGGAAGCGATGTGACCGGCGCGATTGTCGCCCGCGCGGCCGACGCCGACGTGTACGAGAACTGGACGGACGTTTCCGGCTTTCTGATGGCCGATCCTCGCATCGTGCGCGACGCGAAGGTCATCCACTCCATTACCTATCAGGAGCTTCGGGAGCTTTCCTATATGGGCGCGACGGTGCTGCATCAGGAAAGCGTATTTCCCGTGCAGCGCGCGGGTATCCCCACCAATCTCCGCAATACCAATCACCCCCACCACATCGGCACGATGATCACCATGGCGCCCGAATCCAACGAGGCGGAGCATATCATCACCGGTATCGCGGGCCGCGTCGGGTTTTCGGTAATCTCGGTGGAAAAGGCGATGATGAACGTCGAGCGCGGCTTTGGGCGCAAGGTGCTGCAGGCGATTGAGGAGCTGAACCTGAACTTTGAGCATCTGCCCACGGGCATCGATTCGCTGTGCGTGGTGCTGGAAACCGAGCAGCTCGACCTGGTGCGCGACCAGGTAAAAGCCCGCATCATGGAGCTGACCAATCCCGATTATATCGACATTCAGGATGGTATGGGGCTGATTGCCACCGTCGGGCGCGGCATGGTGCATAATCCCGGCACGGCGGCGCGGCTGTTCAGCGCGCTGAGCAAGGCCAACGTCAATGTCCGCATGATCGATCAGGGTTCGGGCGAGCTGAGCATTTTGGTTGGCGTGGATACGACCGATTTCAAAACCGCCATTCAGGCGATCTATGCCGAATTTGTGGAGTGATACTTTGCTCCGCCTGCGCTGAGGTACACCGATGATTTTAACTGCCGACCTGTTTTTGATTGTCTGCCCGCTTGCGTTTCTGGCGGGCTTTCTTGATTCTATCGCGGGGGGCGGAGGCGTAATCTCCCTGCCCGCGTATTACCTGGCGGGCCTGCCGCCGGCGCTGGCCGCGGGTACCAACAAGCTGTCGGCGATGATGGCCGGGGCCACGGCGACCGTCAACTATGCGCGCGCGGGCAAGATCGTTCTGCGCGTGGGCATCCCGGCGGTTCTCGGCGCGCTATTGTGCTCAACGCTTGGCGCGCTCACGCTGACGGCGCTTCCCCAAACCACCGTGCGCATTCTGGTGCTGTGCTGCATCCCGGTCGCCGCGCTGCTTACCCTGCGCAGGCCTAAGCAGCGCGAAGCCAAGGAACACACCGCCAGGGCAAGCTTTGTATACTCGTTTCTCATCGGCGGCGCCATCGGCTTTTATGACGGGCTGATCGGCCCGGGTACGGGTACGTTTCTGATTCTGTTATTTTTACAGGTGTTCCGCATGGAAGCGGTGGAAGCCGGCGGCACGGCAAAGCTGACGAACCTCGCCAGCAATATCGCGGCGCTCGTCAGCCTGATCGCAACGGGCAACGTGCTGTTTCTGCTGGGTATCCCGGCGGGTGTGTGCGGTATGTTCGGCGCGTTTCTGGGCAGTAAGCTCACCATTCGCAAGGGCAGCAAGTTCATCCGGGTGGTGATGCTTGTGGTGCTTGCGCTGCTGCTGTTCAAAATCCTGTATGATATCCTGTTCCCGGCGTGACCATGCTGTAAAAACCGAGCGGGCGAATCGTGTGTCCGCTTGCATTTTTGCCGCCGGATATGGTAGCATGAGCTTGACTGAAGCCTTTGTTTCAGTCGCATGGAGAGGGGCGAAAGCAATGGATGCTTTGAAGCGTGAGATCACGCTGAGTCTGCCTGCGGAGCAGGAATTTGTTCTGCTGGCGCGGATGGCGCTGTGCGGCCTTGGGATGCTTGCGGGGCTCGACGTGGGCCTGATTGACGACCTGCGCTCGGCTACCGACGAGGTTTGCGATTGTCTGATGCACCAAAAACGAATGGCCGCGCGTATTGAACTGAGGGCATGGCTGACGGATTCGCGTCTGCATTGCGAGTTTCAGACCCTGTACGCAAATGAACAGTACGATGGTGAATGCAGCGACCATGAGGTGAGCCGCTGTGTGCTGGAAACCCTCATGCCGGACGTTGCCTTAATCAACGACGAGTGCGGCGTGGGCAAAATCAGCTTCTCGCTGCCGTTATAAGGAACATCGCATGACGAATGAAGAACGGGTCGGCGAGCTGTTTCAAAAATACGCCCAAACCCGTGATCCACAATTCAGGGACGAGCTGGTCGAGAGCTATCTGCCCTTGGCCAAGGCTGTCGCGCGCCGTTTTGAGGGCCGCGGCATCGAGCTTGACGATCTGCAGCAGGTCGCAAGCCTTGCCCTGCTCAAAGCGGTCGAGCGCTTTGATTTAAGCCGCGGATTCCGCTTTGTGACCTATGCCGTGCCGACCATCGCCGGCGACGTGCGCAATTATATCCGTGATAAAACGGGCTCTATGCGCATGCCCCGCGATATGCGCACCAAGCTTTACCATATGCAGCTCACGCGCGAGAAGTTTGAGCGCGAGCACCTGCGCGAGCCTTCGGCGATCGAGCTTGCCGACGCAATGCACATCTCTCCCGACGAGCTGTTAATGCTTCTGGACATGCGAAAGCAAACCGATACGGTATCCCTGGACGCTCCGGTCAACGAGGAGCACGCGGCCCAGATCGGCGCGCTGCTGGGCACCGACGACAAGGGTTACGAGCAGGTCGACCGTTCCGAGTGGATGAACTGGATCTTCTCCAAGGTCGACGAGAAGGAACGGCAGCTTTTAACCCTGCGCTACGCCGAGCGGTTGGGGCAGCGCGAGGTTGCAAAGCAGCTTGGCGTATCACAAATGCAGGTGTCCCGCATGGAACGGCGCGTGCTTCAGCGCTTGCGGGCAATTGAAGAAAGCGGCGCTTAAGCGCATGCCAAGCGCGGGATCCGATAACAATGCAAAGTCAGCGCAGCCTCGCGCATGTCAGTGCGCGGGGCAGCTGTGACCTTTGGGAGGGCGAAAGCCCGACTAGCCACCGAAGTTTCCGAAGGAAACGAATGGCGTAGCCCCGCACAGACGAGGCAATGCGGATTGATTTGAGGGAGGCCGTAAGGCCGACTAGCGCCCGAAATTGCATGTCAAGGCGAAACCGCAGACTAAGGGAGGGCGAAGGCCCGACTAGCCACCGAAGTTTCCGAAGGAAACGAATGGCGTAGCCCCGCACAGACGAGGCAATGCGGATTGATTTGAGGGAGGCCGTAAGGCCGACTAGCGCCCGAAATTGCATGTCAAGGCGAAACCGCAGACTAAGGGAGGGCGAAGGCCCGACTAGCCACCGAAGTTTCCGAAGGAAACGAATGGCGTAGCCCCGCACAGACGAGGCAATGCGGATGATTTGAGGGAGGCCGTAAGGCCGACTAACGCCCGAAAGTGCATGTCAGGGCGAAGCCGCAGACTAAGGGAGGGCGAAGACCCGACTAGCCACCGAGGTTTCGAAGAAACCGAATGGCGTAGCTGCGACACGCCAATGGCGTGGGGCAGCCGATACAAGCAATGAAGCGCGTAGCCTTGCCCAAGCACAGTGCAAGGTGAGGCTGAAAATGGTTGTTTTGAGGGAGGCCGATAGGCCGACTAGCCACCGAAGTTTCCGAAGGAAACGAATGGCGTAGCCCCGCATACACGAAGTGATATGCGGGGCCGAAAAGAAAGGAGGCGCGTGATGCAAGGCAACGGCAATCCGGATCCGTATTCGCAGGATCAGTGGATACAGAATATGACGCCCGAGCAGTATGCGCAGTGGCGGGCACAAAACAGCCTGCCGCCGGTGCAGCCGACCCAGTATCCGCCGCAGCCTTCTATGACACCCGAGCAGTGGGCGGCCATGCAGGCCGCGCAGTTGCAAATGTCGCCGCAGGAGCTCATGGAGTGGCAGGCGATGCAGCAGGCCAAGGAAGAGCTTGCCCGCAAGAAAGCCAAAAAACACCGGCGCAAGGTCAAGCGCATGAACCGCAGCCCCCTGGTGCGCATCCTGCAGGCGATGCTGATCGTGGGTCTTGTGGGCGGCGCGGCTTGGCTGGTGATTAACAGCATGCAGGAGCCCAAGCCTACAACTGCCATCGTGGAAACCGCTTCGCTTGGCACCACGCATGTGGGCGACGCGCTGATCGTGCGCAATGAAATTGTGTATAACGACGAGGGCGTGCAGAATATTGAGTATATCGCCCGCGAGGGCAGCCTGGTGCGGATGGGCGACGTAGTGTGCTATGTGTTCTCCACGGGCTATTCCAGCCGCGAGATGACCGCCCTGCAGGATTACCGCGACCAGATCAAGGAATACCAGCAAACGCTGCTGGCTTCGGAAACGGCATACGACCAGAAGATGACGC
>DAIOVG010000108.1:0-9398 GCA_036759125.1 Candidatus Limiplasma sp. | reverse complement strand
GCGAAAATTAGGTTGACATCAATAAATATATCAATTATTATAATAATACCAGAGCGCAAGAACGTTTCGGTGAACAAATGAACAAAATTAAAGGAGGACACAAGGGCATGAAACGACTCATGGCGATGATGATGGCTATGGCCATGCTGCTGACCTGCGCGGTTTGCGCGGGGGCGGAAACAACGGGGACCGTGAAAATGCTGGTAGCCGTAACGGGCGGTAAAGACGACGCAGAAATGCGGCTGTTTGAAGAAGCATTGGGCGCGGCGACCAATCTCGAGATCATCATAGAAAAACCTGCTTCGGATTACGACAATGTATTGATGCAAAAACTCGGCGCAGGTGAAAGCTATGACCTGGTTTACATGAACGCAAGCCAGTACCTCAACCTTGCCCAACAGGGTGCACTGACAGATTTGACCGACTATATTGCGGCATCCGACATTCTCTCCAACAATGTTCCCCAGTCCGAATGGGATGATCTGAAGATCGACGGACGCATTTACGCGGGATTTAACAAGCGTGAATGCCATGTACTTGTCGCGCTCAACAAGGTCATGCTGGAAAATGCCGGCATTGATTACACCCAGATTGAGCCCACCCTGGAAGGTTACTACGAGGTGTTTACCGCGCTGCGCGCGGCCAATTCCGACGAGGACTTCTATCCGTTCAACACCATCATCAGCCAGGCATGGGATCTACAGCCCTGGATGTCGTCTGTGGGTTTGAAGGGCGGCGTGGTTGTCGATGAATCCGATGGCCTTACCTACGTTCCTTATGCAACCGATGCGTCCTACGAGGTTTGGGCATGGCTCAAGAAGCTCTATGACGAGGACCTGCTTGATCCCGCGTCGTTCGTGGACAGCACCACCGACATGCGCAATAAGATGAGCGCAGCATCCCAGCTGACCGCTGTTACGGTGGACTGGGGCGCCTGGATCGGCCTGCACAACGCCAACGCCTTAGCCGGCGGCGTGAGTGAAGACGATTATGCCATCGTGGCTATGCCCGGTACAATGACTCCCGACGGTTCTTACAGCCTGCGCAAAGGCAGCGCCAGCCTGTTTGCGGTGCCTGTGAACGCGCAAAACGTTGAAGGCGCCATAAAGGTGCTGGAATACTTTGCTACGCAAGAAGGCGGCAATCTTCTGAGTTTGGGCATCGAAGGCTATGACTACACCGTTGATGCGGACGGCAACGTTACCATGACCGAGATCGGCCTCGCGCACGGCAAGGATCATGGCGCGCCTGTCCCGATTTACAAGGACTTCGTATTCCTCGCAGGCCTCAATCCCGGGTTTGAGGAGTCGCTGGAATACCTGGAATATGCGTCTATCGAAACCATTATTTCCAACGAGAGCGACTATAAGTCCATCGTCGGCAAATGGGCAGTAAGCATGATCCGCGGCGATGTCTCGATTGAAGAAGGTCTGGCGAGCATGCGTCAAGAACTAGTTACGATGGGCGTGTGCGAGAAGTAATACGCGCAATCCCGAAATGAAGGGGAGGGCGTTTGCCTTCCCCCTTCATTTGCCTTATTAACAGGAGCCGAGGGGGAAGATAGAATGGAGATAAAAGGCATGTCGTATACCGCCAATCTGCGCAGACAAACCCGGTCGCGCCTCAAACGGTATAAGACAATCTACTTGCTGATGATACCGGTGGTGGCGTATTTTCTGGTATTCTCCTATTTTCCCATGGCGCTGGGCGTATTCAACAGCTTACATGAAATCAAGCTGCTTGGCAGCATTACATGGGTGGGACTGGATCAATACCGAGCGGTGCTCAGCAGTCCGGTGTACGGTCAGGCCACAGTCAATACGTTAATCGTAGGCATGGGTACTTTTTTGCTCCAGCTAGCCTGGGGACTGTTGCTTGCGCTTTGCATCACCGAGCTGAGAAGGCGCGTGTCGCGCTCTTTTTTTCAGACGGCCACATACATCCCCTATCTGCTCAGCTGGGCGGTTGTTGGCTCGATCTGGATTGCGATTCTCTCCCCAAGCGGAATGATTAACGGATTTTTACGGATGATTTTCGGAGACGGATTTCGGCGTATCGTGTTTATGTCGGAGCGGTCGTATGCACGGGCCATAATGATTTTCACAGGCGCATGGAAAACGGCCGGCTATACGGCCGCGCTGTTCCTGGCGGCGATCATTTCGATCAATCCGTCGCTCTATGAGGCGGCGGCGATCGACGGGGCGACGCGGGTGGAGCAGATACGCCGCATTACCCTGCCTTCCATCATCCCAACGGTTAAGGTGGTTACGCTGCTTGCTGTGATGGGAATGCTGCGCAACTTCGATCAAATTTATATCATGTCCAACGCCAGCATTCTGGATAAGGTGCGAAACCTTCTGTATCTGATCTATATGGATGGCATCGTACAATTCAAGGTGGGGCTTGCGTCGGCGGCAGCCTGTTTGGTGCTGGCGATGACGCTGCTGCTCACGCTGATCGTCAGAAAACTGATCGGTTATGACAGACTGGGGTAAGGAATGACAAACATGAAGCGTACATTGCTAAGCCGAGTATACGAACTGAGGTTTTACCAGAAAAATATCGTATGGTTTCTCATGACCATCATGGGCGTTTTAATGGTTCTGCCGATGTGGAATGTAATTGTGGTATCGACCTCATCCACACTCGCGTCCACGCAAAGCGGCGTGGTGCTTTGGTGGCAGGCCTTTAGCCTGGAGGGATATCAATACGTATTTCAGATTACCAAGCTTGCGCGCCCGTTCATGAATTCGCTGCTGGTAACCACGGTTGGCACGGTGCTGCAGGTGCTGTTGTCCAGCATCGCGGGCTATGTGCTTATCCACCGCGATCTTCCCTACTGCCGCCTGATGATGACCTTCATCCTCATCACCATGATGATTCCCGGCGATTTAACGCTTATCTCCATTTACCGGCTCAATAAATCACTGGGGCTTCTCAACAGCTACACGGGCCTTATCCTCAACGGTTTGATTTCTGGATTCAGCATTCTGCTGATGCGTAATTACTTCTCCTCCATCAGCTACTCGCTGGCAGAATCCTCGCGGGTAGACGGCGCAAACGAGCTGTTCATCTTTGCCCGTATTTATCTGCCCATTTCCCTGCCTGGACTTGCAACGGTATTTTTTATGGAATATGTAGCAAAATGGAACAGTATTACGCTGCCTGCCGCTTTGCTTACCAAGGAATCGATGTACACACTCCCGTTGATGCTCAAGATGATGATTCTGAGCACAAACAGTGTTTCGGGCGTCGCACAGGTACCAAACAATGCTATCATGGCGGCGATCGTGATTTCGGCGGCTCCGTTGCTGCTGATTTATGTGTTTGCCCAGCGGTTCCTGTTATCGGGTCTGAACTTGGGCGCAACAAAGGAGTAGAAACGTATGAGTGGTGAGAGTTCAATGCGGATCCGCATTTCCAAAAACCAGGAACGCACATACTTCAAAGTGCCGTTTGATGTGCCTGCTGACGTGGAGCGGCTGGATATCGGCTATCAATACACACGATATTCGCTTACCGCGTCCGGAAACGTTACCACGCGCCGCGAGATCAATATCATTGATCTCGCTGTGGAAAGACCCGACGGCTCGTTTGCGGGTGCGTCAGGATCAAACCGCAAGGAAATCACTCTTTCCGCTATGGATTCAACTCCCGGCTATGCGCGGGCTCCAATTATGCAAGGGCGCTGGCAAATCATTCTGGGTGCATATCACGTGATGGATGATGGCGTGACGGTGGCAATCGACATTCGTATTATCCACAAGACGCTGCGCCGCTTTTTCGGCGATACCCATATGCATACTACGCATTCCGACGGCGCGTTGTCTGTACAGGAACTCGTAACGCTGAGCAAACAACAGGGGTTGGATTTTATGATCCTTACCGACCATAATATATATCCCGATCTTCATTTTTTGCCCGAATGCGACGCTCTCACAATCATTCCAGGCATGGAATGGACACATTATCAGGGACATGCGGGCCTTTATTGCCAAACACAGCCAATCCGCAATCCCTTCTGCGTCAACGACGCGCAGCAAGCCAAAGCAAAGCTCACCGAGGCACAGGCCGCGGGTGCGACGCTCGTGCTCAATCATCCCTTTTCCGAACCGGAATGCGGCTGGCGCTTTGGGCTTGACCTGGTGGATTTTGATGCGGTGGAGGTGTGGAACGGTCCGCTTATGACCGACAGCAACGCCGCATGCCTCGCGTGGTGGCATGAGCAGCTCTGCGCCGGCAAACACATCCCCGTCATCGGCGGCAGCGATTTTCACAGAATCGGCGTAATGACCCTGCCGGGACTTCCGACTACCGCGCTTTACGCCATGTCCCGCGAACCGGATGATTTGCTCCATGCCATACGGGCGGGACACGCCTATGTCAAGATGACGCCCGATGCGCCGGATATCGACATGCACTGCGCAGACAGCATTATGGGCGACAGCATACCCATGGGCGGTGTCGTGGACGTATCCATCTGGGGTTTGCGCGGCGGCGACGTCGTCTGCCGCATTACGGATCGGGAATGCCATACGGCGGAAATGCCCCCAGACACCGTGCGCTACAGCGAAACGTACGAGGTTGCGGACATGCGTTTTGTACGATATGAAGTGAAACGCAAAATGGGCGGTTTGCCGTCTGTGACCGTCGCGCTGACCAATCCGATCTACGCCGAGGTGAAATAATGCAGGCCGAGGAAATCCGTGAAGTTGTGGTGGTTTTCAAGTCGCATTTTGATATTGGCTTCACCGCGCCTACTGAAGAAGTTTTGCAGTTCTACGCCGACGAAATGCTTACCCACGCGCTCTATTCGCTTGATGCGACTACTGACCGCGAATCCGGACAATTCATGTGGACTCTGCCCGCCTGGCCACTGCGTGAAATTTTACGCCGTTGTTCGCCAAAAAACCGCATATGTCTGGAACAATATATCTATCAGGATCGTGTTGCCTGGCATGCACTGCCGTTTACGTCGCATGTAGATTTTCTAGGCGCGGACGATATGCTCTGGGGTATGGAGGTTGCTAGAGAGCTGTGCAGGACTTATAACAAGCCCTTACGGCGTACGGCAAAAATGACTGACGTCCCGGGTCACGGCAGAATGCTTGCGGAGTTTTTAGCGCTGGGCGGAGTGGAATTTCTTCATTTGGGATGCAACCAGTTCGCTACGCCGCCTGCGGTGCCCGAGTTGTTTTGGTGGGAAGCGCCCTCGGGCAAGCGGATACTGGTTCAGTATAGCAAAGGGGGATATGGCACCGGACTGCTGCCGCCCAAAGACTGGTGCCTGCCTGTTTGGATGGTTTTTATCGGCGCGCGCGACAACGGTTTGCCGCCGACGCCCCAAGAGGTGGATGCGCTCCATCAGAAACTCGCAGGAATTTATCCAAACGCCAAAATCCGCAGCGGAACGCTGGAGGATGCATGGGCGCTGTACCGTGATGTGTTGACGGCTGAGCTTCCGGTCGTAACAAAGGACTTAGCGGATACATGGATTCATGGCGTCGGCACATATCCGCGCGAGGTATCTGTTGTGCGCAGGCTCCGACAGCGGATGCTTCGCATAGAAGGCGCGATGTTTGCCCAGTGGCCCCGGCTGGCGCAGAGTGAGAGGCAGGAGCTTATAAACCGGCACAGCCAGGCGCGGGAGAATATGGGACTCTTTGGCGAGCATACCTGGGGGCTGGATGTCAAAACATGGCTGGGCCCTATTCCCTCATATGACGCGTCCGATTTTTCAGCGTTTCTGACCACAAAACCCAGCCTCAGGATGGAACGTTCATGGGATCAGCAACGCGCGTATGCCCGGACAGCCGAGCAGGCTTGCATGATGATGGAAACTCAATTGAACCTTAAGCCCGCGCGGCCTATGGCGCGGACGTCTGTGCAGGTGAGCGCCGGAACCATTCAGAGCAAAGCCTGGATGATCACATACAAGCCGGAAACGGGTGTGATTACGGGTATTTACAACAAGGAACAATCCGCATGGATTATGCGGGATGAACGCGGCGTGGTGCAGTATCGCTATGATGTATACAGCGCTCAGGACATGACCGATTATTTCAGGGCGTTCGCCTATCGCTTTTCCGATTGGGGCGTGAACGATTGTGGCCGTATGAAATACCCGGAAGAAGAACATGTGACGCTGACGCCCGTTTTTCTTGGGACGAGTCAAGCGGAGGATAACATCACCTTTCACTATGAACGGGCTTCCGACGCCGGCCCGTACGGCGACGCGCAAAGGATCGACATCGTTTTTCGGCTTCCCGATACAGGCCCTATGCCGATCAATGTGCAGCTCTATAACAAGGCGCCGACAGCCTTTGTGGAAAGCGGTCATCTGTGTTTCGGATTTGCGGCGCAGCCGCCCTGCCGATGGAGGATCAATAAGCTTGGCTATGTGCTCGATCCCGCCAGGGATATCGTCAGGGATGCAAACCATGCCTATTACGCGCTGGAGTATTTCGCCGCGCTTCTAACGGATGACTGGGTTGCTATGGTGGAAACCTTGGACACGCCGCTGGTAAGCCTTGGGGAAAGCGGCGTTTTCCGCTTTACCCATGAATATCAGGAACATGCGCCCCAAATGCAGTTTTGTTTGTTCAATACCATGTGGGGTACCAACTTTCCCCAATGGATCCAGGGCGACTCGTCCTTCCAGTTTTTCCTGCATGCTTATGATTCACAGGACGAAGCCGGGCTATACCGGCATGCCGTCCATACACCTGAGACATTGCCCGTTACGGTAAGCGAAGGCGTACAGATCGTCAGCCTGCTGCCTGGGAAGGGTAAGTGGATGCTGTACCTGCATAATTTGCTTAACCGTACGCAGGAGGTATCGGTGCGCTGGGAGGGGGTTGACCTGACATTCGGTGACGTAAAGCGGGGCGATGACATTCGCTTAAGTATGCGGCCATACGCTTACGAGTTGCTCTGGTGCCAAAGGCGCGATGAAACGTGAATGGAGGACATTACGGAAATTCGCTTCGCAAAGAGCGCAGAATGAAGCCGGGCATCGCCATTGCCGTCCCAAAGCGCGACTCTTCAGGTCAGATACCCGCAGCCTTCCGAAATATAGGCGCAGGCTTTTTTGTATTCTAAGGGATTAACCCTGGCGGAATTCTGTTCGGCCTTCACGATTGCCCAGCCCTCATATTCGCCTATAGCCGGCGCGGCAAACAACGGCGCGAAATCCACGCCGCCATCGCCGGGCACAGCAAACGCGCCTTGCGCTGCACATGAATCCCGCCAGCGCCATTTTTTACTGATACGCCACTCGAAGGTATTTTCCACGCCCGTATCCGGCATATCGTCATTTGTCCAAACGATAGACGCGGTGTCAAACCATATTTTGTTTGCATCCGGCATGCTGGATTCGATTGCCGCGGAATAAAAACGCCCGTCTGCAGGGCGGCAAAAGGATTACAGGGTGTGGTATACGGCGGGGCGTTTGTCAAGGCAGAAGACGCCGACGCCGCCGATGCCCAGGTGCGAACCGAGCACGCTGCCGATTTGTTCGCAAAGCACGGTGCATTCCGGCAGATGTTTTTTAATAAGCGCTTTCATGGAACCGGCCCTGTCAGGGTCGTCCGCGTGCGTGATCCCGATAAGCTGGCCTTGAAATTCGCGGGCGTAGCTGACGATGAAATCCGCCACGGCCTCCAGAGACCTTTGAGAACCCCTGACAAACTTTACGATATGCAGTATACCGCTTTTCACATCCATCAGGGGCTTGATGCTGAGAATATCGCCGATACTGCTTGCGGCGCGCACCAGCACCCTGCCGCCGCGCACGGCGCATTTCAAGTCGTTGATCGTAAAGGCGTATTTCATATGTTCGGTCATCCACATGGCCTGAGACATCAGCTCGTCAAACGAAGCGCCGTTTTCAAGCATCAATCCGAGCTGTATGGCAATCAGCCCCGTGCCCATCGAACCGCCTTTAGAATCGATGATTTCCATCCGGCGCGTCGGATATTGCTCCCTGAGCGAATCGCGCACCCTGTTGGCAATGTTATATGTGCCGGACATTGCCGCGGGAAACGCAAGATAAATAAAATCGTCGCCGGCTTGCGCGACGGAGGAGAAAAGCGTCTTTGCGTCGTCCCACTGTATCTGAGAGGTTTTCGGGGTTTTGCCGGCGCGAAGCGCCTCATACACATCTTCCAATTGAATATCAACGCCGTCGAGGTACGGCTTCCCGTCAAGGATCACCGACAGCCGCAAAACAGCAATGGAAAATCGCTCCAGCAGTTCTTTCGGTATGTCGCAGGTACTGTCTGCAATAAGTCTTATCATGATGACGACTCCTTTACTCTTTCCCTATATACTATATCGTAATCGCAACGTTTTTCAAAGTTAATGATAGTAAATTTCTGATAAGCCCATTACTTCAATTAATTGACATATGCCATAAATGGTGCTACGATTTCCCCGGCGCTTTTTTTTGCGCTTAGTTTAACAGAAAGAAGGGACTTCAAAATGAAAAAAACGGACGTACTGGTCATCGGCGGAAGCGCAACCGGGCTTGTGGCCGCGATGACGGCGAAATCCAACCATCCTGACAAAAGCGTGACGGTCATCAGAAAAGAAGAAAAAGTGATGATCCCCTGCGGCATACCCTATATCTTCTCCACGGTGGAATGCAGCGACAACAACGTACTGCCCGACGGCGGGCTTAACAAACTCGGCGTTGAGATTATCATCGGCGAAGTGACAAGCGTGGATACCAAGGCGAAGGTCGCCGCCGTCAAGGATGGCGAGGATATTCAATACGACAAGCTGATTATGGGCACGGGCTCGCAGCCGTCGGTCCCGGGCTGGCTTACGGGCGCGGATCTCGGGAACGTATTCACCATCCCCAAGAACAAAGTGTACCTGGACGAGTTGCACAAAAAGCTGGAAGGCCTGAAAAAAGTCGTCGTCATCGGCGCGGGCTTCATCGGCGTGGAAGTCTCCGACGAGCTCAACAAAGCGGGCAAGGACGTAACCCTGGTGGAAATCCTGCCGCGCGTACTCGGCGCGACCTTTGACGACGAGTTTGCCGCCGAGGCGGAACGCCTGCTCGCCGAGCGCGGCATCCATGTGAAAACCAACTGCGGCGTAAAGGAAATCCTGGGCGACGGCAGCGTAAACAAGGTTGCGTTAGGAAGCGGCGAAACGATCGCGGCCGACGCGGTCATCCTGTCGCTTGGCTACCGGCCCAATACGGAGCTTGCCAAGGCCATGGGGCTTGAGATCAACGATTACGGCTTTATCAAGGCCGACCAGTACCGCCGCACGAGCATCAAGGACGTGTTTGCCGCGGGCGACTGCGCCGCGAAGATCGACTTTGCCACCGGCATGCCAAGCCGCGTTATTCTCGCGTCCACGGCCTGCACCGAAGCCAGGACGGCGGG
>DAIOVG010000107.1:0-9492 GCA_036759125.1 Candidatus Limiplasma sp. | reverse complement strand
GCTATGGCGGCGTTGGCCGGAATATCGCGGAAAACCTGGCAAGGCTCGATCAGACTGTACAATTGTTCGCTGCCTTTGGCAGCGATCCTTTTTCGCTTGCAATGCTTGCGTATACCAAGTCCGTAGGTGTCGATACAGCAAATTGCCTTCTTGCGGATGGTCACGCTCCATATTATATTGCAGTCAACGATCCAAGCGGCGAAATGTCCGTTGCGGTGAACGATATGGCGATTTGCGAGCTCATCACGCAGGAGTATCTTGAAGGCTGTCTTCCTGCGCTGAACGCCTGCGACGCGATCGTTCTGGATGCGAATATCCAAAAGGCATCCATTGAATTCTTGGCTGCAAAGTGTTCCCCACCGCTTCTGGCCGATACGGTTTCGGTTAGCAAAGCGCTCAAGCTATCCGGCGCGCTCCCCCGTCTTTTTGCTATCAATACCAATCTACGGGAAGCGCAGGCATTGCTGGAGGATACTGTAAAAGATGATCTTTCTTCGCTCAGATGCGCGGCGGAGCGGTTTCACGGATATGGAATCGCCCATGTGCTGATTACGCTTGGAGCCAAAGGCGCATTCCTGTCAAACGGAGAGCAACAGCTGATTACAAAGGCCTTTCCAGTTGCGACCGTCAATGCCAACGGCTGCGGGGATGCGTTCAGCGCAGCGGCCTTTGCCGGTATCCTGGCAGGCCTAGCGCCTGAAATGGTTCTAGAGCACGCGCTGGCTGCCGCGGCCATTACAGCGCAGTCTGCGCAGTCCGTTTCCGATCAGCTTTCCCCTATTTCCATCACAAATCTATTGCAGAATTCGAGGAATAAGCAATGAACCCAAATTTTCATGTATCCGAAGAAGTTACGCAGGCTATCCGTGAAAATCGCCCAGTTGTCGCGCTGGAATCGACCATCATTTCCCACGGAATGCCCTATCCGCAAAACGTTGAAACCGCCCTGCATGTGGAGCAAACCGTACGGGATCACGGGGCGGTTCCGGCGACTGTTGCAATCCTGGAAGGGGTTTTAACAGTCGGCATCAACCGCGATCAGATTGAGTATCTGGGCAAAAGCGGTACAAAGATCATCAAAGCCAGCCGCAGAGACCTGCCCGTTCTGCTTTCCAAGGGACTATCGGGGGCTACAACCGTTGCCGCGACGATGATTGCGGCCGAGATGGCCGGAGTGAAGGTCTTCGCCACCGGCGGCATCGGCGGCGTGCACCGCGGCGCGGAAACAACCATGGATATTTCCGCCGACCTGGAAGAGCTTTCCCGTACCGACGTAACCGTTGTTTGCGCGGGTCCTAAATCGATTCTGGATATCAGCCTCACGCTTGAATACCTGGAAACCAAGGGTGTTCCCGTGCTCGGGTATCAAACGGAGGAACTGCCTGCCTTCTACTGCAGAAAAAGCGGCTTTCCCGTGGATGCGCGTATGGATACGCCGCTATCCATCGCCCGTTGTATTCAGGTAAAGGTCGCAAGTGGATTGCACGGCGGCATGGTGATCGCAAACCCGATTGCACAGGAATATGCAATGCCTGAGGACGTTATGGATGCGGCGATCGCGTCCGCGCTGCGAATGGCGGACCAGCAGAGCATTCACGGCAAAAATATAACGCCGTTCCTGCTGGAGACCGTCAAGGAACTGACGCACGGAAAATCGCTGGACGCCAATATTCAGCTTGTGCTATCAAACGCGGCGCTTGCGGCACATATCGCCGCGGAGTATTGCAAAATCAACGCTTGCTAGTATAAATAGCTTTGAGCTCTTCCGTTTCGGACCCATCCTCATGGTGAACGATCAGCGGCGGCAGCCAATGCAGCATCGGTCTGGCATTCTTCATGCCTTCGACCAAGAGCAGATACGGCGCTTTGCTCGCTTTTCCGCAAACCATTCGTAGCCTCTTTGGCTCCAGATGATGCTCCCGCATCCTGTCAAACAGCTCCAGCATACGCGGCGCGGGAAACACAACATACAACCGACCCTGATTTTTAAGCAACGATTCTGCCGCTTTCAAGATATCGCCGATCTCACAATCCGTTTCATGGCGTGACAAACGCTTGTTTTCGCTTTGGCTTAAAATGATATTGTCTTTTTTTCCATATGGCGGATTGCAGACCACAACCTGCACGCTTGCCTTTCCGATTCTTGCAGCCGCGTTGCGAATATCGTCGCAGTATATCGTGATCTTTGCTTCCATCTTGTTAAGGCTTACGCTGCGAGCAGCCATATCGGCGATATCCGGCTGCCACTCAAACGCGGAAAACCTCGCCGCTGGCTCCTTGCGGCTTAAAAGTAGCGGCAGAACAGCGGACCCTGTACCAAGGTCCGCCACATGTTCGTTGGGCTTGATCCGAACAAAATCTTTGAGGAGGATCGAATCCATACCAAAACGGAATCCCTGGGTTTTTTGCAGGATCAAAAGCCCGTCATTTTGCAGGTCCTCGATGCGCTCGTCCTCATGCGCCGCCATATCACTCTTCAAAGAAGGACAATCCTTCCCGTATGCAATAACCCGTTTGGTTATCGAATTCCACTTCGCACCAGGTGTCCCCCGCCATAATGATCTTTACTTCGCTGCCCTCCGGCATGCTCTTGAGCGCTGTTCCACTTTCAGCGCACTCGTCGTACAGCTTCAGCGCAGATGCTCCTGCCGGCGGACGTACATAGACGACAATTGTCTTGTTCACATCACGCAACGTAGCATCAAGTGTCTTTTCCTCGTTTAAAGCAGAATCGGACGGATTGGTGCTCGGCGCTGTCGTTTGGCTGGGCTTGGTGGTTGACAGATACTTGGACACTGCATATCCGGTAATATTGTTATATTGGGTCTTGCACCAGGTATCTTGCAAGCTCGAGAGCACCGACACCTGCGCATACTGCGGGATGGTCGTCAGTACGCTTCCGCTGGGTTCGCTTCGTAGGTTCAGCGAGCCTTCCGGTGTGATCACCCAGGCTGTGACGGCGTTTGCGGTATCGCCTGTTTCACCCTCTGCAGGTGCTTGGCTGGGCTTGGTCGTGGTCAGGTATTTGGATACAACATAGCCTGTCTCGCCGCTGTACTGGGTTTTGCACCAAGTAGAGCTAAGACTCTCAAATATGATAACCTCGGCGTATTGCGGAATGGTTAAAATGACATTCCCATTCGGCGCGCTGCGCAGATTGAGCGAGCCTTCCGGCGTATTCACCCATGCTGTTTGGGTATCGCTTTCGCTGCTTGGTGCAGGTGTTGCCGTAGCCTGCGGCGCCGTGGTGGTCAGGTAAGTGCTCATCACATATCCGGTCGCGGTTCCATACTGCGCTTTACACCAGGTTTCCGCAAACCCTGACAGCACATAAACCTGTGCGGATTGCGGTATGGCTAACAGCACACTTCCACCCGGTGTTATGCGCAGGTTCAACGAGCCGTCATCAGGTGTTTTCACCCATGCCGTAAGTGTATCCGGCGCAGCGCTTGGCACAGGCGTTTCACTCGGCTCCAAGGCCGTACCGGGTTCTGTTGTGGTCAGATACCTGGACATCACATAACCAGTTTTGCCTTCGTACAGCGTTTGGCACCAGGTGTCCTCAATATTGGTCAATACGGTCACCTTCGCGTGCTGCGGCATCACTGCAACGACTGTGCCGTTTGGAATATTACGCAAATTGAGCGAACCATCGTCAGGCGTTTCCACCCAGGCGGTCACTTCGTAGGCTTGTTGCTCTGGCTCGGTCGTGGTCAGATATTTCGACATTGTATACCCTGTATAGCTTCCGTATTGGGCTTTGCACCAGGTTTGCGAATAATCGGCAAGCACCGTTACCTGTGCATATTGCGGTATGGTCGTAACCACGCGACCGCTGGGAACAGCACGCAAATTCAAAGAGCCATCCGGTGTAGCAACCCATGCAGTAATCACGCTTGGTGGCTGTGTAGGCACGGGTGTAGCGGTAGGCGCTGTGGAAGCCGTAGCCGACGGTGATGAGCCGAAGTTCAGGTACTGGGTCTGTACATAACCCTGATATGATCCGAAGCTCACTTTGCACCAATCAGAGCTTGTCGTCATCAGAACAACCGTGGACCCGTTCGGAATGGTAGTCAGCACATCCGCAGTAGCTGATTTGCTGACCCGCATATGCAGGGAATCGGCATCAACGTTGATTGTTGCCGTATCGCCGGCTTGCGCATCGGTTTCGCCGTTATCCTGATGATCTCCTGTCTGTGTATCACTCACATCAAAGGACAGGAACGTGGTCATCACGTAACCAAACGTACCGTTATACTTTAAGTAGCACCAGGACGAGCCTTTCTGGTATACGCTGACGGCCGCGTTTTGCGGAATGGTTGTCACCACACCGCCATTTGGCTCGCTGCGCAGATTCAGGGAACCTGAAGCCGTAACAACAACTGCTGGTACCGCCTGACTTTCATCTGTCTGTGTATCTCCGGTGTCCGAAAATGTCAGGTAAGCGTTCATGACATAGCCGTAATACTCCTGATACTTTGTATAGGTCCAGGTATTCATCTTCTGGAGCACAGGAATGGTTTCGCCCTGTGGGATGCGTACTAAAACGCGGCTTCCGGGCTGGGCATCGAACCGAAGGTTCAGCGAGCCGGACGCCGTGGATACAACCGCCGTGGCGTCTCCGGACGCCGTATCACCAGATGTATCGCCGCTATCGGCTTCATCATCGGCGGGTTGGTCATCTTCTGGGTCCGAAGGTTCAGTCGCGTCCACAACGGTCAAAAACGCCGTCATCACATACCCGGTAACGCCGTTATAGGTTACCTGACTCCAGCTAGTGTTCATGTTATGCACGGCAATTACCGCATACTGCGGAATGGTTCCATAAATCGAGCTGCCCGCTTTGGGCTCCTGCCGCAGGTTGAGCGAGCCGGATGCAGTCGTTACCTTGGCGAAAATATCTGCCGTTTGCTGCGAATCATCTGTGGAGTCTTCGCTGGAAAAGGATAAATACGCGGTCATCACGTAACCGGAATAACCGTAATAGCTTACCGCGCTCCACGTGGTTCCGTGATTGCTTACCGTGACAGTCGCGCCCTGCGGAATGGTGGTCAGCACCGTACTGCCCGCCTTGGCGAGCTGCCGCATATTCAAGGAACCTGATTCTGTGGTGACAGTCGCCGTTGTTGTATCGCTGGAGCTGTTATCCTCCGTATCGGTTTCCGTGACATTTTCCGGATACTCTTTTGAGAATGAGAGAAAATCCGTTGCCGCATACGCAGTGAGTTTTCCGTATTGGATCTGTGCCCAGCTTGAACCCCAATCCAGCACCGTGACAATCGCGCCGCCCGGCGCTGTGGAGAGAATATTGGCCGAATAGCTGCCGGACTCGCGGAGGTTCAGATAGCTGGAGGATGTTACGACCGCATACCCGTCGATGGTGGATACAGCCGTATTGTCGCTGCTGGGCGCTGTTCCGGTAATCGTCAGCGCACTGGTCGGAACATAACCCACAATGCTCCCATACTGTATTTTGCACCAGGAGCCGTAGTTGGCCAAAACCGAAACCGGTGTGGAGTTTGCAATCACGGTCAATATATCAGCTGTCGTGGATTGTGCGCTTCGCACTGCAAGCTTTGACCCGCTGCCAAGCGCGACAATGCCGCGTATCCCCGTTTCATCGTCCACGGAAACCGGATCTTCGTTCGTTGTAATGACTTCGGAAGAACCTGCCGACAATATGGTGTTAGTGAATGTGCAGCCAACACGTGTACTGCCGACATAGTAGAATCCCAGGATTTCATCATATGTAAAACCAAGCTGACCCATATAGATGGCTCCGCGCTGGCTCATGCCAATGCCGTGCCCGTAGCGCCTGGCCTGAATGGCAAAGGAGCTGGCGCCTTTCACAACGGTCCATAGCTCGTTGCTGCCGGATTGGATGCTCATGGTGAGCATGTCCTCCAGCTCGCTGAAGATGTCGCATGTCACCGTTGTGGTAACGGACACATACGCGTTGCTGGCGTTATAGGTATTCACCGTCAGGGTGAAATCCAGCTTTGTATAAAGCTTGCTGGGCGCGGCGTATTTGGGCGTTGTGGGTGCTATATCCTGAATGGTTTGGATGGTTGTATTGGAGCTGCTTGCGTTATATCCTGCAGACCTCAACACGGAGACCGCCTTGGTTTGCAAAAGCGACATCAGCGCTGCATTATTGTAGGAACTGGACGCGTTCATATATACCGTTGATTGCCGCACAACGCTATCAGGGTTGGCGAAGTCGAAAGGATCGTCGTGCACATCCAGATAGCTGTATCCGCTTGAGCCCCAGGCATTCTTTACGGATTCGGTCTGTCCGCCATTGGAAGACGAATAATAGGTCGCCGTATAGTCCGACCCATTCTTGAGGATGATGCCTTTGGTTTGATCAACCGCTTTGCTGCAATTTGTGACGGTAGTCGGCGTTCCGTTATAGGTCTGGTCGCCGGTCGTATCCACAACATCGTACAGTATGGTTGAGCGAACGCTCATCATACGCACGGTGTAAGTACGTGCGGCAACCGCCTGTGCCTTGAGCGCTTCCAATGGCGCGCTGGACCCCATTTCATAAGGCACAACGCCATAGAGATAGTTTTCAATATAGATATGCGCAATGGTATAAAGCTTGTACCCGCCGCTGACCGATACCGCTTTGAATTCCAAATCGCCCGGGTAGAGATTGCCCGGCTTGCGTGCCTGCGCGATTTTGATCCCGTTTGACCCTGTGGTGGAATGCCGGCGGAGGGTAAAGGATTTGCCCATGGAATAGGCAACGCCGTTACGTGTCAGCGTAAGCATGCCTGTTGAGCTGTTGAAAGAAACATTCAGCGTCTCTCCGCTATTGAGCGTTGTGTTATCGCTAAGCGAGTAGCTGCCCGAAACCGTCAGCGTCAGAGAAGACGGACTCCCAAGCGACGATAAATACACGCGTACCATACCGTCCACAGCCGACGACTGTGTGACCAGCGGAGCAGAGTTTACTGAAACATTCGAAAGCGTATCCGCAAATGCGCTGGTGTAAAAAAGCATGATAAAAGAAACGGACAAAAAGATTATGCCTTTTAACAATCTTAGCATTAAATCACTCCAACAGTTAACACTTCCGTAACTATTGAAATTGTAACATAGGCTCCTCCTTTTGTCCAGTAAGAGTTAGACAGATATTCATTTTGTCATACATAGAAATATATGATTGGATTGCTCCAATCATATTGTCTTATTCTTCTATGCCGTTTGTCCTGCGGAAGTCAGCAATCGCCGCCTTGGCCAACGTGTCGCACCGGATATTCTGCGGATGATCAGCGTGGCCTTTGACCTTTATGTACTTCACGGTATGCTTTTTCAGCTTGATGATCTGTAAAAGCAGCTTCCACAGATCATCGTTCTCCACAGGCTTTTTATCTGCGGTGCGCCAACCGTTCTGCTGCCAATTATCAATCCACTTTTGGTTAAAAGCGTTGACTACATAAGCAGAATCCGAATAGATCTCAACGTTGCACGGCTCCTTGAGCGCGCCAAGTCCGGAAATCACCGCAAACAGCTCCATGCGGTTGTTGGTGGTATTGGGCATACTGCCGGACAGTTCCTTCTCTTTTCCGTTAAAGGTCAGAATCGCGGCCCACCCGCCCGGGCCTGGATTGCCCGAGCAAGCGCCGTCTGTATAAATCTGCACGTTTCGCATTGTGTCTGTCATATTATCTCAATCCGCCGTTTGCTCGGATAATTTTTTGCTTTTCTCAGCGCAAACAGTTGCCGCCTGTATGATTGCGTTGCGGAAACCGCTGTGTTCCAGCGAAGCAATCGCTTCAATGGTCGTACCGCCCGGTGAGCACACCATATCCTTAAGCTTTGCCGGATGCTCCCCCGTTTCCATCAGAAGCTTTGCCGCGCCAAGCACCGTTTGCTCACAGGCTTTGGTGGCAACATCTCTGGGAAGTCCCAGCTTGATGCCCGCATCGATGAGTGCTTCAACAAACACGAATACATACGCCGGCGCGCTTCCGGAAACCGCTACAATCGCGTCAAACAGCCTTTCCGGCAGTACGGCGACCTTGCCTAGTGTCTCAAACAGCGACTGCGCCCAGGCCAGATCCTCTTTAGAAAATGTCGTGTCTTCACAAAGCGCGGTAAAGCCTTCCCCCACCATGAGCGGTGTGTTGGGCATACAGCGCAGCATAGTGGCGCGCTCAGCCGCCAGCGCTCTGTTGAGCATTTTCACGGTCCAGCCAGCCGCGATGGAGATAAACTTTTTCCCAGCAGCATAAGGCGCGGCTTGCTCCAACACGGCTTTCATATAGACGGGTTTGACAGCCAGAACTATGAATTCGCAGGCCTTAAGCAGTTCTTCCTGCGTTGCCATAGCATGCACGGAATACTGATCCACAGTTTTTTGCATCTGTGCCTGAGATACGTCATACACAGCGATTTCATCAGCCTGCACAAACTGTTTCACGATCAGCCCGCCGATGATTGCGCTTGCCATATTGCCCGCGCCGATAAACCCGATTTTCATCTTATTCTTCCTTTGTGTCTGCTTTGGGGATGGCGGCAACGGTCTCCGAAGTGCCGACCTTAGCGTTGGCATCCCGCACATGCTCTCGAACGGTCAAGGTGATGCATTTCTTGGGGCACTTGGCTACGCACTGACCGCAACCGGTACAGGCTTCCAGAATCTTGTGGATGCTCTTGCGTTCACCGGAAATTGCCTCAAACTGGCAGGTTTTCTTACAGATCGTGCAGCCGATACACTCGTTGGGATCAATCTTGGCAATCTTGCGGTGATCGAAATCGCCCCAGATTGCGGCGGTCGGGCACACCTCGGCGCACATCATGCAACCGACGCACTTGTCATAGTCGAACTGAGGCAAATGGTCCTTCATGGTAATGGCGTCAAATTTGCAGTTATCGTGGCAAAGCTCGCAGCCGATGCAGCCGATCTTGCAGTTATCGCTGACAAGTACGCCTTCTTCGGCGGCGCGGCACAGCACCCGAACAGGAAGATCAACAGGCTGCATGACCAGCACGTTTTTGGGACACACCTTGATACAGGCTTCGCACCCGGTGCACTTATCCGGATCAACCTTGGCAATTTTATCGTGCGGATCAATGGTGATGGCATCAAACTTGCAGGCCGCCACGCAGGTACCCAGTCCCAGACAAGCGTACTTGCAGGATTTGTTGCCATCGTTGACAACGGTAGCCGCAACGCAGTCCTGAATGCCCACATACGGGAACTTCTCCTTGCAGCGGTCCAGCGTTCCCTGGCAGATCACAGTTGCCACACGCTTTTTCTGTGCATCCGGCGATTCAGCGCCGACGATCTCGGCAATCGCCTTGGCCAGATCGCTGCCGCCAACCGGACAAGCGTCGATTGACGCGGTTCCGGCTGCAATCGCGTCGGCCAGCGCGTCACAGCCCGCAAACCCGCAAGCGCCGCAGTTGGCGCCGGGAAGCACTTCTCGCACCGCGTCGCGTTTGGGGTCAGTGGGCACATGGAATACTTTATTGACAAGC
>DAIOVG010000106.1:0-9593 GCA_036759125.1 Candidatus Limiplasma sp. | reverse complement strand
CCCGTACGCTCAACTGCGGCGAATCGGGTTCCACGCTCCGGTTCATGCTGCCCGTCGCCTGTGCGCTTGGGGCTGACGCGAGCTTTGAGATGCACGGGAGGCTATCACAGCGGCCGTTATCGCCTTTATATGAAGAACTCGCCGCGCACCACTGCACCTTATCCCCGCAGGGAAGCAATCCCCTGACGGTATCAGGCGCGCTGACAGGCGGCATCTATAAAATCAAAGGAAATGTGTCCTCACAGTTTATTACGGGACTATTATTCGCCTTACCGCTGCTGCCTGAGGACAGCCAAATCGACGTGCTGGGCAAGCTGGAATCCCGCCCGTATGTGGATTTATCCCTGCAGGTGCTCAAGTCCTTCGGAATTGTGATTGAAGAACGCGGCGGCAGCTTTTTCATCAAAGGCGGGCAGCAATTTAAGTCTCCCGGTTCTGTGACTGTGGAAGGCGACTGGAGCAATGCGGCGCCCTGGCTAGTACTGGGTGCGGTTTCGGATACCCCGGTGACGATCACCGGGCTGGATCTGGGCAGCATGCAGGGCGATAAAAGCTTTATCTATGTATTGCAGCGTTTTGGCGCGGTTGTGTCGACCGATGAATCCGGTGTAACTGTGAGCGGCGGCAGCTTAAGCGCGATCGATATGGGGGTCCGCGATATCCCCGATCTGGTTCCGATGATCACTGTTGTTGCGCTGGCTGCCGAGGGGCAAACGCGCATCCTCAGCGCGGCGCGCCTGCGCCTGAAGGAAAGTGATCGCCTGAGCGCTACCAGCGAAACGCTGCGCACCTTCGGCGCGCAGATTACCGAGACGCATGATTCCCTGCTCATTGATGGTAAAAACGAACTGCACGGCGGCAGGGTATCCTCGCACAACGATCACCGCATTGCCATGATGGCCGCCGTTGCGTCCGTCCTGTGCAACGAGGTTGTTACCATCGACCAGGCCGAGGCGGTGAATAAATCCTATCCCCGGTTTTTTGAAGACCTCAAATCGCTGGGCGGCGTCGTAACGGAGGAAAGCGCATGAACAGCTACGGCGAAACACTGAAAATAACAATTTTCGGGCAATCGCACGGCCCGGCCATCGGCGTGGTGATCGACGGTTTTCCTGCCGGGTTCACCATCGACAGGGACGTTTTACAGCGTTTCCTGTCCAGGCGTGCGCCGGGCGGAGCATCCTACGCAACACCGCGCAAGGAGGCCGATCTGCCGGAGTTCATCGCCGGGCTTGCCGACGGCAAAACCTGCGGCGCGCCGATTACGGCCATCATCCGCAATACGGATACGCGCTCCGTTGATTACAGCGCCCTGCGCGACGTGCCCCGGCCCTCTCAGGCGGACTATTCCGCATTTGTAAAGTTTCACGGACAGAACGATATCGCAGGCAGCGGCCAGTTTTCCGGCAGGCTCACCGCGCCGCTTTGCATCGCGGGCGGGCTTTGCCTACAGTATCTTAAACAGCGCGGCATCGCCATCGGCGCGCATATCCTGTCCATCGGCAATGCGGATGACATCACCTTTGACCCTGTGAACCCCCAGATCAGCGCCTTGACCGGCGACAGACCGTTCGTACTGAACGCATCGGCCTGGGACAGTATGCTGGCAGAGATTGAGGCCGCCAAGGCGAAGGAAGATTCAGTCGGCGGGATAATTGAGTGCGCCGTCACAGGCGTTCCGGCAGGTTACGGAAGCCCCATGTTTGCGGGGATTGAGAATCGGATCGCCCAGATTGTGTTCGGCATTCCGGCGGTGAAGGGGCTCTCGTTTGGCAGCGGGTTTGCCGGCTCGCGCCTGCACGGCTCCCAGAATAACGATCCCTATGTGATGGACGGCGATACCGTACGCACCAAGACCAACAATCACGGCGGCGTTTTGGGCGGGATCACCACCGGCATGCCAATCCTGTTTCAGGCGGCGTTCAAGCCGACCTCATCCATCGGCATCGAGCAGGACTCCGTCAGCCTTTCCCGGCGTGAAAACGTCAAGCTGACCATCGAAGGCAGGCACGATCCCTGCATTGTCCCCCGCGCTGTGCCGGCTGTGGAAGCCGCCGCCGCGGTGGCCGTCTGTGATATACTGTTAGGCAATCAAGAGCGTTAGGAGAAAAAGCATGGACATGAAAGATTTCAGGGAGCAGATCGACGCGGCGGACGACAGGCTGATCCGCGCCTTTATCGACCGGATGAACACGTCCGCCGATATTGCGCGCTACAAGCATGAGAACAAAATTCCGATTTTTGATTCCCAGCGCGAACGCCAGAAGATCGCCAGCGTGTTGGACCAAACCCCTCAGGAGCTCAAATCCTACGCTTCGGCGCTCTACCATCAGCTGTTTGATCTGTCCCGCAATTTTCAGGAGCAGACACTGCGGCCGGTATCGCCCATTTTGGAGACCATTCGGGAAGCCATCGACCAAACGGACAAGAACTTCCCCAAGAACCCGTTTGTGGCCTGTCAGGGCGTCGAAGGCGCGTACAGCCAGCTGGCCTGCGAAAAGCTGTTCTCAATGCCCAACATCATGTACTGCGCCAGCTGGGAAAGCGTTTTTGCCGCCGTGGATTCGGGCCTGTGCCGCTATGGCGTGCTGCCCATTGAAAACTCCACCGCAGGTTCCATCAACATGATTTACGACCTGATGATGCACTATCATTTCTACATCGTGCGCTCCACCCGCCTGAAGGTCAACCATAACCTTTTGGCAAAGCCCGGCACGAAGCTTGGAGATATCAAAGAGATCTTCTCCCACGAGCAGGCCATCACCCAGTGTGCGGGCTTACTCAAAGAGCTGAAAAACGTCAAGGTCACGGCCGTTGCCAACACCGCCATGGCCGCCCAGAAGGTGGCGGAAAGCGACCGTACGGACATCGCAGCGCTGTCCTCGCGTCCCTGCGCCGCGCTGTACGGGCTGGATTGCCTGAGAGAATCCGTGCAGGATACGGGCAGCAACTTCACGCGCTTCATCACGATCTCCAAAAAGCTGGAGATCTACCCCGGCTCGGACAAGACCAGCGTCAAGCTCGTTGTGTCGCACAAGCCCGGCTCGCTGTACCGCATTCTTTCGCTGTTTAACGCGCTGGGCATCAACATCAACAAGCTGGAAAGCCGCCCCATCCCGGACCGCGATTTTGAGTTCATGCTGTATTTTGATCTGGATACGCCGATCTATTCCGAGGAGTTCCTGGCGATGATTAACTCGCTGGACCTGACATGCGAGCAGTTTGAGTACCTGGGCAGCTATCTGGAAGTGGTATGAGCGTTTACGGTCTGCTGGGCGAAACGCTCCGGCACAGCTTTTCACCGCAGATTCATGCGTGCCTGGGTGCGTATGAATACCGGCTGTTTGAAATCCAGCCGGAAGACGTACGCGCCTTTTTGGAAGAGCGGGCGTTTGACGGCATGAACGTAACGATCCCCTACAAGAAAACCGTGATCCCCTACTGTGCGGAGCTTTCGGACAGGGCCAGGCGCATCGGCAGCGTGAATACGATCATCAAGCGGGACGATGGTTCGCTCTTTGGGGACAATACCGACTATTTCGGCTTTGCGGCCCTTTTGGATGATACAAGCTTCGACCCCGCCGGGCAAAAGGCGGTCATCCTGGGCAGCGGCGGCTCCTCCGCTACGGTGCGAGCCGTGCTGGAAGACCGGAACTCGCGGGAGATCGTCGTCATCTCCCGCAGCGGCGAGAACAACTATCAGAATCTCCATCTGCACCGGGATGCCGCGCTCATCGTAAACACCACGCCAGTGGGGATGTATCCCCACACGGGCGTTTCCCCCATCGTGCTCGATGATTTCCCCGCCTGCCGGGCGGTGATTGACATCATCTACAACCCCGCGAAAACCCGGCTGCTGCTGGACGCGGAGGCTAAGGGTATTCCCTGTGTTAACGGGCTGAAAATGCTCACAGCGCAGGCCAAGCGCGCCGCCGAGCTATTCACGGGCAAGCCCATCCGCGATTCGCTGATCGGCGAAATCACCGACGGCATCATGCGGCAGACTATGAACGTCGTTTTAATCGGTATGCCGTCCTGCGGAAAAACAACCGTTGGCAACGCGCTGGCGCAGATCACGAGCCGGGAGCTGCTGGACACCGATACGCTGATTGAGCGGCAATCCGGCCGCAGCATCCCCGAGATCATAGAAACAGACGGCGTGGAGGCCTTTCGGAAGCTGGAAACGGCAACGCTTGCCCAGGTAACCAATCAGAGCGGAAAGGTGATTGCCACAGGCGGCGGCATTGTGACCGTGCCGGAGAACCTGCCGCTGATCCGCCAAAACAGCGTGTGCGTGTTCTTGCACCGCGACCTGCAAAAGCTGACCGATGAAGGCAGACCACTGTCCAAACAATATGGCGTGGAAACGCTGTACAAGCAGAGATTGCCCCTCTACCGCGAATTTGCCGAGTTTGAAATTGATTCCAACGCAAGCATCGGCGACGTAGCCCAAGCCATCAAGGAGGCGCTGCAGCTGTGAAACTCCTGGTCATCAACGGCCCAAACCTGAACATGCTGGGCATACGCGAACCGGATATCTACGGGCACAAGACTTATGCCGATCTGGTACAAACCGTGCAGCAGGCGGCCGACGCAAGGCAAATTGAAGTCAGTGTCATCCAGAGCAACCACGAGGGCAAGCTCGTGGACATCATTCAGGACGCCTACCAGAAATACGACGGCATCATCATCAACCCCGCTGCGTACACCCACACCAGCGTTGCCATTCTGGACGCACTGAAAGCCGTGGGGCTGCCCGCGGTTGAGGTGCATCTGTCCGATATTCATACGCGCGAACCGTTCCGGCAGCATTCCTACATCTCCCCCGCCTGCCTGACAACCATCGCGGGAAAAGGGTTTGCGGGGTATGTGGAAGCTATGGATTTCCTTGCGAACGCAATCCAAAAAGCGGAGCGCTAGGCTCCGCTTTTTATTTGGCGATATAAGAGAATTTATGCCCGCAGTTACCGCAGGTAACCTTCACCTGCCCGGCCTTGCGCGGTACCCGCAGCCAGGCCTTGCAGTTTGGGCACTTGAAATAGCGGTATTGCTTGCGGTTTTTAAAGCGGTTGCGCCTGTGCGCGACTGCCTTTTTGATTTGCGTCATTTTGTTGACGTAGAGCAGATTTTCCTTGCTACGTTTGATGGTATTCTTGGAGAGAATCCGTGCGATCGCCAGCGCGTATATGGCAAACGAAACGATATTCAGCACTGCGCTGGACAGCATCGTCGAGACTAATATCAACCCAACGCCCAGCCACAGCATGTGCATCGACAGCCGGTCTGCGCCGTAGCGCCCTGCCATAAAGTTGCGAAACCAGTATTTCAGTCGTTCCAAAAAGCTCATATTGCCTACCCCTTATATTAGATACAGCCGCCGCGGCAGCAGCAGTTACATACGACGTTCACCGCAAGGCAGGTCAGGCACGGGTTGTTGCATAAGCCTCCTATAAAGCCCTGACGCATGCTGGTTTGGCGGTACGCCTGCCCGCCGGATTGCAGCTGGTTGTACAGCGCGCGAAACACGGGCTGACTTGGATCCATCTGTACGGCGATCCGTGCGTTATTCAAGGCCGACACACGGTTGCCCTGTGCCAAATCGACCATCGCGCTCCAATAATACCACGCGGCCTGCCGATCCTCAATGCCCAGCAGCAACTGTTTAGCAAGCGCGAAATTGCGTTGAATATAGGCCGCCTCCACTTGCCGCAGGCGCGGATCCGTTTCGTTATAGGTACTGTAGGAGGAATACTGGCTAGACTGCTGCGCGCGGCGGAAAAACTCCTCAAACCCCGCAAAGGGATTGGCCTGCCCCGTGCCGGTATAGGTATACTGTTGCCCGCCATATCCGCCGAACGGCCCGCTTTGCCTGTAGGTGCTGCCCGGCTGTGCCTGACCCTTGTGCTTGATGAGGAAGTTATACGCCTCGTTGATTTCCTTCATCTTGTTCTCGGCCGCAATGCTGCCGCCATTGAGGTCCGGGTGATATTGCTTGGCGAGCTTGCGGTATGCCACCTTGATTTCATCATCGGTGGCCGTCGCAGGCACGCCCAGAACCTCATACGGACTTCTGCTCATGCTTCGTCTCCTTGTTCATCTTCTGCGCGTTCACATGCACCGGTCTTTTGATAGTAGCGCATCCACACGCCGGAATACAAAACGTTGCGCAAAATGGATAAATGCTTCTCCAGCGGCAGCATTTCAAATACGCGGGCGGATTCCGCGATCATCATTAAAAGACCGTCCTCGCAGAAGGATTCAAATTGCTCCTGATCGCTGAATGGCTTCAGGGCGTTATAGCGGCCCTTTTTCACATCGGATTTCAGGTCGTCAAACGCGTCCATCAGGTAGATAAACCGCCCAAGCTCCTCGCCAAGCGCCCGCAGGTCCTCGCCCCAGGCATCGTCCCGATAGCGAAATACCTCGCCAAGGAATTTGCCTGACAGGTTCACGGGAACGTCGATATCCTCGCCGCCCTGGGCCTCGTAGGCGTTAATCTCTTGAATAACTGAAGCGATTCGTTCCACCTTTTCCGGATACAGCGCTTTCACCTTAAGATACGGCCTCTTCAGCGCCGCAACGCCCGCCCTCGCGCGGATGCCGCCATCGTCCGCCTTGTCGTCCAGCGCTTTCAGGTAGGCCAGCAGCACCGTCATATCGGCGCAGTAGGCGGCCTGATCGCTGACGACGTACTGCATGCGCTTCGACGGATGGAGCACACAGCGAACGGCTGCGGTATCCTCCTCAGGCTCGTAGAGGGAGCTTAGCAGGAGAAACAGGAAGGTCATGTCGTTGTTGAGCGTCAGGCGGCTCAGGTTGCCGTAACGCTGTTTCAATGCGCGGCAAAGCCCGCAGTAATACTGCCTGTACTGCGCACGGTCTTCCTCGGACAACGCTTTGTAATTGGCGGTTACATAGCCAAACATCCAAAGGACTCCCTTCCTGATCATTCGCTATCCAGTATATCATACATGCTTGCGGTATAGCGCCGCAAGCATGTAACAATGGTTTATATACACTGAACCCGACAACTCAGCCGAATCAGCTTTTTGCGCCGCCCGCCTGTTCCTGTTTTTTCGGGGTTCGCATCCAGCTCACAAACAGCGCGCCGCTGCCCAGCCCAAGCAACACGTCGCCGATGCTGGCGAAGCCGCCGATACGCTGGATGGGAACCAGGATGATGTCCCCAAGCCACCAGAACGGATCTGCTGTGGTGGCCATGGTATAGCGGAAATACTCACCTGATTCAATCTTTTGGATAACAGCGGCCATTTCCGGAATTTCCCGTGCATACGGCGAAACCGGCATTTGGAACCCGAACAGCGCGATGACAAAGAAGTTCAGCACACACGCCGCAAGGATAATCCAAACCGGCTTGGACCTGATATTCAAAGCGCAGAACAGGAACAGCAGCAAGTATTCCGCCAAGACGATCATCCAGTGCCATTGCGATATCGGCACGGAAATCAGCTTGCGCAAAAACGGGGCCGCCGCTTCCAGCAGGAACGCTGCAATCGGCAAGCCCAGTGCGCGGGTTGTGTAATTGGGTATATTCTTCAGTTTGCCGCCCATCATGTATCCAACCGGAATGGACAGCACGATAAAGATGGCAATGATCATGCGGTGGTTTCCTGGCTCCTGTGCACACGGGGTGTTTCCTGCGCGTAGAGGTAATCCTTCATCGCGCGGACAACCTCGGGGTGGAACTGCTTGCCGCTTTCTTTTTCAAGAATCGTCATCGCCACGTGGGTGGACATCGCGGTACGGTACGGACGATCGCTGGTCATGGCGTCGAACGCGTCGGCCACGCCCAGAATATACGCTTCAAACGAAACCTTGGTATGGTCCAGCCCGTCGGGATACCCGCCGCCCTCGTAACGCTCGTGATGGTGGCGAATCATTTCGGTAATCTCGTCGGAGATGCCAACGCGCTGTACCGTTTCCACGCCGATGAGCGGGTGCGCCTGGATGCGCTTCTGCTCCTCCAGGTTCAGGCGGTTGGGCTTTTGCAGGATGGTTTCTTCAATGCCGATCTTGCCGATATCATGCAGCAATGCGGCGATTTCAATTTGCTTAATCTTGGCGCTGGAGAACCTGAGCTGACGCGCGATCTGCACCGCCAGCGCGCCTACGCGGCGCGAATGGCCCTCGGTGTAGTGATCCTTGGCTTCCATCGAGGAGACGAATGCCTCGATCAAACGCATATGCTGGGTCTGGCTTTCGATGTACAGCGACCAGGCGTAGCGCGCCAGAAGCAGCGGGAACAGCATGACCATCGCGATCCAGTGTCCGCCCTCCATATCGAAGAGCCAGGCCATCAGAACGCCCAGAGGCATAGCGAACAGTACGTTGGGAAGAATGCCCTTGATCGTGCTGGACGCATCGCTGAGCTTCATCCGCTTGGTGATGATGAACAGCACCATGATTACACTGCTGCTGAGCAGGAACGCGGCGGCCGTGTAAAGCGCCGACGGCAGAATAACATTGGGAAGCAATTCTCCGGCAAACCCGCCGTCGCCAAACAGCAGCACGCCGGGAACAAAGATTGCGATCATCTGATTTGCAGTATTGAAAGCTGTCTTATGCAACGGGGTATTGAGTATATGCTGGTGCTTGTTTTGCACTTTGCGAACAGTAAACACAGAAGAGATGAAATATACGACCATCGCCGCATATGTGCCTTTGACGATAACAGCCGCCAGAATACTGATAATCGTGATATCCAACCCCTGCTGTTTTCTGGAAATCACAATCGGCAGCGATCCGCAGCATATGCAAAGCACGATCAGGCAGATCATCTGCTGAATTTCCAGCGCAAGATTGGTCATGTCCAGCGACATGAAATAACGATACCCGGCGTAGCCTAATAGGGCCAGACCACACAATGTGATGAAGCCCAGATATGCTTTCGCTCCTTTGGTCATCGGTATCACCTCGGCATCCTAGGTTGAGTAGTATTTGGAAAACAGGTCTGCCGCGCCCGGGGCTTACCTACCAGGTTGCTACCAGGTAAATAAGTTGGTTGTCTCTTACAGCCAGATGATGAAAGCGCCACTAGACAGAACCAGGGCTACCAATGCGCTAACGGCCATGACGATCTTTTTCACGGAATATAGCCTCCTTCGATATGGCTCCGGCCATTCTCTAGTCAGACCAGGCTATTCCGCTTCGCTATGCTATCAGGCACGGCAAACCTGTTTTCAACCGTTATCAGGTGCCATAAAGGTCAGCTTCCTGTTTATGGCGGACAGGGTCGAACGGATCACTGTATGGGTTTCATCGTAATTATAAAGCGCGCTCCCCACCAGCATGGTGGAGGAGTCCGGCCCGGTACACTCGATTGCGGTTAAGGCAACGCGCGTACCGGCGATTTGCATCTGCTCTACGGAGAGCAGAATGAAGATGTTGCGGGTGCCAAAGAAGCTGTGTACGGCTTCCAGCGTGGCCATGGATGCGGCGCGCATGCGCTGTGCAAAGGTATTGGCGGCAGTCGAAGTGCCTTCATACTCCTGGTCGCCAAAGCGCAGGGAGACTTTGATGGTGTACTGCCGGTTCTGCACGCTCTGCCAAACCCCGTTGACCAGAAAACGCAT
>DAIOVG010000105.1:0-9605 GCA_036759125.1 Candidatus Limiplasma sp. | reverse complement strand
GGATTCGGTCAAGAAGATCATCGTCTTTGAGCCCAGCGACGAGCTGGT
The DNA here is from genome assembly GCA_036759125.1 of Candidatus Limiplasma sp. Lineage (GTDB taxonomy): Bacteria > Bacillota > Clostridia > Christensenellales > Aristaeellaceae > CAXXOK01. The sequence goes on along the minus strand of DAIOVG010000105.1, from coordinate 9,557 downwards.
GGACTATGTCAAGAAGTACCTTCCCCGCGGAGTGTATAACGAATGACCGAAATCTATCTGGATAATGCGGCTACGACAAAGCCCTGCGCCGAGGTCATCGATGCGATGACCTCGTCGATGCGTATAGGGTATTATAACCCTTCCGCATTGTACAAGGGTGCCGCAGAGGCCGAGAAAGCCCTGGAGGCCGCGCGCGAAGCCATCGCCGCTCCGCTGCACATGAAGCAGGAAAACGTGATTTTCACCTCCGGCGGAACGGAAAGCGACAATCTGGGCATCCTCGGCCATTTGAAAACCTGCAGGGGCGGCGGCACGGTGCTGTATTCCGGCGCGGAGCACGCCGCTGTGCGAAACGCCTGCCTGGAGACCGAGAACATGGGCTTTGAGGTGCGGCAGATTCCGCTGGACGGCATCGGATTGCCGCAGATGGACGCGCTAGAGGAACTGCTGGGCGAAAACGTCCGGCTGATTGCCGTGATGCAGGTCAGCAACGAGACGGGCGCCGTTTTGCCGCTGGAACAGATCGTCGCCCTGCGGGATCGGCTGGCACCCAGCGCAGCCATCCATGTCGACGGCATACAGGGGTATCTGCGCCTGCCTCTGGATATGCGCAAGCTCAACATCCAGTCCTACGCCGTCAGTGCGCACAAGGTACTTGGCCCCAAGGGCGTCGGCGCGCTGATCGTGCAGGATAAGTATAAAATTGCGCCGCTGTTTTTCGGCGGCGGCCACCAGCGCGGCCTGCGCCCGGGGACGGACAACACCGTGGGCGCGGCGGGCTTTGCCGCTGCGGTGAAAGCCTATCCCGCGTCGGCGGCCAAAACCATGACAGCCCTGAAAGCGGAAACGGCGCGCCTTTTGCAAGCAGAACTCCCCGCCATGCAGATCATTGGCCCTCAGCCGGGCGATGCCAACAGCGCGCCGCATATCCTGACCATCGCCCTGCCGCCCGTCAAGGCGGAAACCATGGTGCACGCGCTGGAGTCAGAGGGCGTCATCGTTGGCACGGGCTCGGCCTGTTCCAGCAAGTCACGCAAGTATTCGGTAGCGCTTTCCTGTATGAACGTTCCCAAGACCCTGATGGACAGCGCCATCCGCATCAGCTTCTCCCCGCTTAATACCATGGACGAGGTCAGGCTGGCGGCCAAAGCGATCCAAAAACAATATGAGCTGCTGCGGAAATTCACCCGCAGATAATAAAGGAGTCGATACCCTGTGCGCGAAGTGCTGATGATGCGCTTTTCCGAGATCCATTTGAAAGGGCTGAACCGCCCGTATTTTATGCGCATGCTGGTCGAGCGCATCAAAGAAGCCGTGAAGGAAGTCCACGGCCATGTCTGGCTGTCGGACAGCCGCGTGTATGTGTCCGCCGCCGACGATATGGACGAGGCCCTGCGCCGTACCCGCAAGGTGTTCGGCGTGCACAGCGTTTGCCGCGCTGTGGAGATGGACAAGGGTGATTTTGCCGCCGTGTGCGAGCAGGCGGTGAGCTTGCTCAAAGACAAGCAGGGCTCTTTCAAGGTGGAAGCCCGCCGCAGCGACAAGCGGTATCCGCTGGATTCCATGGATTTGAACCGTGAGATCGGCCACTATATTTTGGAAAAGCTCCCGCACCTGACCGTGGATGTCCACATGCCGGATCACCGCGTATATGTGGAGATTCGTGACCACGCCTACCTGTATTCGGAATACCTGGACGCCGTCGGCGGCATGCCGGTGGGTACGGGCGGCCGGGCGATGGTGCTTTTATCCGGCGGGATCGACAGCCCCGTGGCCGCCTGGATGATCGCCAAGCGCGGGGTTACGATGAGCGCCGTGCACTTTTTATCCCCGCCCTATACCAGCGAGCGCGCCAAGGACAAGGTCCTGTCGCTGGCAAAAATCCTTTCCGAAAGCCTGTGCGGGTGGAATGTGTACCTGGTGCCGTTCACCGACATTCAAATGCAGATTCACGAAAAATGCCATGCGGATTACACCACGGTGATCATGCGCCGGTATATGATGCGCATCGCCAACCGGATCGCCAAAAAGGAGCATGCACAGGCGCTGGTCACGGGCGAAAGCATCGGCCAGGTCGCCAGCCAGACCATGCACGCCCTGCAATGCACCGACAGCGTTTCGGAGCTGCCGGTGTTCCGCCCGCTGATTGGCTTTGACAAGCAGGAGATCGTCGATATCGCCGTGAAAATCGGCACGTTTGAGACCTCGTCGCTTCCCTACGAGGACTGCTGCACGGTGTTCACCCCGCGCCACCCCGCCACGAAACCCAAGCTGGATATCATCCTTGACGGAGAGAGCAAGCTCGACGGCGAAGCCCTGATGGAAGCCGCCATTTTGAACACGGAAATCATCCGCGTTTAACCTAAAATTCATCCAAATCGTCTTGCGCAAAGGCGGGAAGTGTTGTATACTTTCGAGTGGGCTGGAAACCGTCCAAGCGGGGCGGGAATCGTCCCAACGGAGGATCACATGCCGGAAGAGCTGTTTACCCTGATGAAAACCATCGCCCCGGATTTAGCCGAGCAAATCGAGCGCCGCGCGCTGGTGCTGGAGCGGATTGACGTGCTGCAGCCTGTGGGCCGGCGGCTGCTGGCCGGGCGGCTGAACCTGCCGGAGCGCGAGGTACGCTCCATTGCGGCGACCCTCAAGGATAACGGGCTGATCGAGCTTACGGCGGCGGGCATGGCGCTGACCCCGGAGGCGGAAAGCATCCTCTCGGCCGCGCGGCGTTTCAGCCGTGAGCTTAGGGGATTGACGAAGATGGAAACGGCGCTGTCCAAGCATTTGCATGTGCCGCGCGTCTACGTGGCTGCGGGCGACGCCGACCAGGACCCCCATGTGCTGCACGAGGTGGGCAGGCTTGCCGCAAGCAAGCTGCGTTCCTTCCTCAAAAGCGGCGCGACCATGGCGGTCACCGGGGGGCAGACGATGCTTGAGCTCGCCCACACCCTGCCCGGCGGCACGCCGATGAACGTGATGGTGGTGCCCGCGCGCGGCGGCATCGGGCGCGCGCTCGAAACCCAGGCCAACACCGTGGCGGCGGAAATCGCAGGCAGGCTCGGCGGTCATCACCGGCTGATGCACCTGCCCGACGATATCGACGAGGCGGCCATGGCGGAAATCCGCAAGAACCCGGACGTAACGGAAACGCTGGAGCTCTTGCAGCGGGCGGATGTGGTGCTCTACGGCATCGGCCGCGCGGACGATATGGGGCTCAAGCGCCAGCTGCCCGCGGATCAGCTGCGAAACGTGCTTCAGCGCGGGGCAAAGGCCGAGGCATACGGCTGCTACTTCAACGCCGAGGGCGATGTCATCTACTCCGCTTCCTCCGTATCCCGCGATCTGGGCAAGCTCAAACCCGACTGTGCAATGATTGCTGTAGCGGCGGGCACGCGCAAGGCCGAGGCGATCCGCGCGGTGATGTTTGCAAGGCCGCATGCCATGCTCGTTACCGACGAAGGGGCGGCCAGGGCAATTCTGGAGCTTTAGGGGACTGCACACGCTGAAAACCGGTGCCCGGTTTGACAGTATGTGATACAATACAGTGCTTAACAAATGGCAAGGAGAGAATGAACTATGGCAAAGAAAACCGTCGAAGACATTCAGGTTCAGGGCAAAAAAGTACTTGTACGCTGCGACTTTAACGTGCCGCTGGACGACAACAGCGTCATCACCGATGAAAATCGTATCAAAGGCGCGCTGCCGACCATCCAGTACCTGATCGAGCACGGCGCGAAAATTATACTCTGTTCACACTTGGGTCGCCCCAAGGGCGACGGCTTTGAAGCAAAATATTCCCTGAAGCCCGTGGCTATGCGGCTGAGCCAGCTCCTGGGCAAGCCGGTTCCCCTGGCCAAGGACGTGATCGGGGAAGACGCGCAGAAGCTGGCCTCCGAGCTGCAGGACGGCGACGTGATGATGATCGAAAACGTGCGCTTCCACAAGGCCGAGACCAAAAACGATCCGGAATTCTCCAAAGCGCTGGCCTCGCTTGCCGAGGTGTATGTCAACGATGCCTTCGGCACCGCGCACCGCGCGCAGTGCTCCACCGAGGGCGTGGCACACATCCTGTCCCCGGCGGTGTCCGGCTTCCTGATCGGCAAGGAGCTTGATATCATGGGCAAAGCGCTGGAAAACCCGGAACGCCCCTTCGTGGCGGTGCTGGGCGGCGCGAAGGTGTCCGACAAGATCAACGTCATCAACAATCTTTTGGATAAGGTCGACAGCCTTATCATCGGCGGCGCGATGGCTTACACCTTCAAGCTGGCCAAGGGTCTGCGCGTGGGCAACAGCCTGACCGAGCCTGATAAGGTAGACCTCGCCAACGAGCTGATGGAAAAAGCGGCGGAGAAAAAGGTTCGCCTGCTGCTGCCTATCGATAACGTCTGCGGCGACAGCTTTTCAAACGACGCCATGCGCATTACCGCCCACACCCGTGAGATTCCCGACGGGTTTGAGGGTATGGATATCGGCCCGATCGCCATGGCCGTGTTCTACAACGAAATTTCTACCGCCGGCACCGTGGTGTGGAACGGCCCCATGGGCGTGTTTGAATTCCCCAACTATGCCGAAGGCACCCGCGAAGTGGCCAAGGCCATGGCAGCCTGCAAGGGTGTGACCATCGTTGGCGGCGGCGACAGTGCGGCGGCCATCGAGCAGATGGGTTATGCTGATAAGGTGACCCACGTATCCACCGGCGGCGGCGCAAGTCTGGAATTCCTGGAAGGGAAAATTTTGCCCGGCGTTGCGGCTCTGGACGACAAGTAATCAGCCCGCCCCAAAAACCGAATCTGCGTTGTCAACTGCAAATGGCAAAGGGCATCACTTACGTACGAGTAAGATCAGCCCTTTGCCATTTTTGTTTCCTGGCATCTCAGGCTTTTGGAAAAGGCTGAAGACAAATACTTTGATAGGGTTACTATTTGCGGTTCCTTTTCTTTTATCGGTTCTGAACCTTGTCATAATGTGATACAATAGGGGTTGGAAAATAGTTTGAAGGAGCGAGATTTATGCGCAAACCGATCATTGCCGGGAACTGGAAAATGAATAAAACACCGGGCGAAGCCAAAGCGCTCGTTACCGAATTGATCCCCATGGTCAAGGACGCCGCCAGCGACGTGGTGGTCTGTGTGCCCGCCGTATGCTACGAGGCGGTCAGGGAAGCCATTGCGGGTACGAATATACACCTGGGTGCGCAGAACGTTCACTTTGCAAAGAGCGGCGCTTTCACCGGCGAGCTGAGCGCGGAAATGCTCAAAGCCGTGGGCGTTGCCTATGTGATTATCGGCCATAGCGAGCGGCGCCAGTACTTCGGCGAGACGGACATCACCGTGAACAAGCGCGTGCGCGCGGCGGTTGCGGGCGGGCTTATCCCCATCGTGTGCGTGGGCGAGCTCAAGGATGAGCGCGAAGCCGGGTACACCGACGCGATTGTGGAATACCAGACCCGCATGGCGCTCACGGGGCTTACGGCGGATGAGGTCAAGACCCTTGTCATTGCGTACGAACCTGTGTGGGCCATCGGCACCGGGCTGACCGCCACCGATGAACAGGCCAACGAAACCATCGGCGTCATCCGCAAGGCTGTTGCCCGCCAGTACGGCCAGGTCACGGCCGATGCCGTGCGCATCCAGTACGGCGGCAGCATGAACCCCGGCAACGTCAAAGGGCTGATGGCGCAGCCGGAGATCGACGGCGGGCTGATCGGCGGTGCGTCGCTCAAGGCGCCGGACTTTACGCAAGTCGTTTTGTTTGACCGGTAAGGAGAGTAGCATGGATAAGAAAATGACGGCAGTCATCATTATGGACGGCTTCGGCCTCAACCCCCGCTGCGATAATAACGCCATCTGCCAGGCGGGCACGCCGAGGCTGGACATGCTTAAGGAAAAATACCCGCACACGCACATCGGCGCCAGCGGCATGGACGTGGGCCTTCCCGACGGCCAGATGGGCAACAGCGAGGTCGGCCACCTGAACATGGGCGCGGGGCGCATCGTGTATCAGGAGTTCACCCGCATCACCAAGGACATCCGGGACGGCGATTTTTTTCATAAAAAAGCGCTGGTCGACGTGATGGAGCACGCCAAAAACACCGGAAAAGCCATCCACCTCATGGGTCTGGTGTCCGATGGCGGTGTGCACAGCCACAACACGCACCTGTACGCCCTGCTCCAGATGTGCAAGCAGTATGGGATCGAAAAGGTCTATGTGCACAGCTTCCTGGACGGCCGCGACGTACCGCCGACCAGCGGGCTTGACTATATCAAAGAGCTTGAAGCCAAAATGCAGGAAATCGGCGTTGGGAAGATCGCGACCGTCATGGGCCGCTACTGGGCCATGGACCGCGACAACCTGTGGGATCGCGTGGAGAAAGCCTACGACGCCATGGTGCTCGGACAGGGCCTCTTTACCGATAGCGCCGTAAAGGCCGTGGAGCAGAGCTATGCCCTGGGCGATAAAGGCAATGACGAATTCGTGCTGCCCACGGTGGTGCTGTCCGGCGGCAAGCCTACCGCAGTGATCGAGCCGGAGGACGGCGTCATCTTCTTCAACTTCCGCCCCGACCGCGCACGCCAGCTAACCCGCGCCTTCATCCAGAAGGATTTCAAGGGCTTCGTGCGTAAAAACGGCTATTTCCACGTGCATTTCGTTTCGATGACCCAGTACGACGCGACCTTTACCGATATCGCAATCGTCAATCCGCCCGAATCGATGACCAATACGCTGGGCGAGTACCTGTCATCCCTTGGGCTGACGCAGCTGAGAATCGCCGAAACCCAGAAATACGCGCATGTCACGTTCTTTTTCAACGGCGGTGTGGAAGATCCCAATCCGGGCGAAGACCGCATTCTCGTCCCCTCGTCCAAGGTTGCGACCTTCGACATGGATCCGGAAATGAGCGCGTACGAGGTTGCAGGCAAGGCCATCCATGAGATCAACATGAAAAAATACGATGTGATGATTTTGAACTTCGCCAACTGCGACATGGTCGGCCATACCGGCATCATGGACGCGGCGGTGAAGGCCGTCAAGGCTGTGGATGACTGCGTTTGGGGCGTAACCCGCGCGATTTTGCAAAACGGCGGACGCGTGTTTATCACCGCCGATCACGGTAACGCCGATGTGATGATTGACCCCGAAACCGGAGGTCCCTTCACCGCGCACACCACCAATCCGGTGCCGTTCATCGCCGTGGGCGAGGACATGATCGGCAAAAGCCTGCGCGAAGGCGGCAGGCTGTGCGACATTGCCCCGACCCTGCTGACCAGCATGGGCATCCCCGTACCCAAGGAAATGACCGGGAAATCGCTGGTGTTATAAGCGCCTGCGTATCATAGCCGATCTTCGATTGTCCCTGTTGACAGCCTCGCTCAGGCAACGTAAGAGCGAGGCTGTTATCTTTTGGTGTAAATCAGTTACCCTTACGATGCGGCGTCCTGCAAGATCTTTTGGATATTCGCATATCCCAGCCGTTCCACGGTGCGCCCATTCTTGCGGAAGTCGATCTCCATCGCCGCTGAGGCGACGTTGATCAGGCCCGAGCAGGTCGGTGTGGGGATATCAAGCGTTTGTCCAAGCGATTCAAGCATGACCAGACCCTCAGGCACATCCTCGGTTATATAGCGCGAGTCGGGCTGGTGCGGCCCCTTGGGAGACGAGTGCTTGGCGTAATGAAAAAACGCGGCTTTGGCGTTGCCCTTCTGGTCCTCGGAGTTGCGCAGCTTGCAGGCTTCCACATAGGGCAGGCGTTTGCTGCCCAGGCGTTCCAGCACGTCCATTTTTTCCGTGTCCAGGCTGCGCACGATGTTCCATATGTGCGGGGTGAATACTTCCTTATACATCCAGTACTGCCCGTTGGTGTACTCGATACGCGGGATGGAGAATATCGCCCCGATGGTGTGTACGATCAGGTTGGGGTTGTGCAGGGCTGCCTCGATGACGCTGTCCGTAAGCATATAGGGGTAGCCCAGGGCGTCCAGCACCTGTTTTGCCTTTTCGCGCTTTGCTTTGGGGTAGACACCGAAGGGGTTCATAACGTTGCGAAACAGTGCGCGCACCTTGCCGGGCTTATCAATGCGGCAATCAATGGGGGAGCTCTCCGCTTCAATCACCGTGATATCCTTATCGGTCGCTTGCATGAAATAGCAGGTGGACAGGTACCCCGGCTCCAGCAGAAAACATTGGCCGTCCTGTATATAGGGGAGCATCCTGTCAATGATCGCCTTGTGGAAATTCGTCCATATATACACTATGATAAGCTCCGCGCCGGGGATCGCCTCGGCGAAATCGGTAGTGACCTGCGCAAGCTTGGCTGTCCTGGTTCTGTCGGTATCCTCAAACTCCACCTGCCTGGTTTTGCGCAGATAGTTAAAGTTTTCGTTATGAAGCTGGTCCGATGTTTTCAAAAGTGTGACGTGATGCCCTTTCAGCGATAAATCGGCTGCGACCGTCGTACCGCCGTTACCAGTGCCAACAATGGTGATTTTCATGGATAGTCTCCCTTTCTTTCCAAAGCCAAACGCGATATACGGCCATGCCGTGTATCGACAAAAAATGCAGTATCCGCCTGATTTCGTCTGCCTGTACTATCCTTAGGGTAACGCATCGGGCGGGATAATGCAAACAACGGGCCGGATTGGCGCTCTGCGGAGGGGGTCGACCCACAGTCCATTGTGTTTTTTCGGTATTTTAAAATCGAAATGAACATTATATTGTGGATATAAGACTAAATAATAAGATATATGGTATCATGTAAAGCAATAGCAAAAAGAATGTTACATTTTGCTTGATTTTTCGGGGGTTCCGTTTTACAATAATACTAATCATGTCTGCAAAATGGCAAATAAACGAGAGGATGAATCCAATGGCAAAAAAGATATTGCTCGTTGATGATGAGCCTTTGATTGTTAAAGGATTGCAATACTCCCTAGAGCAAGAGGGGTTCGAAACCGATTCGGCGGCGGATGGCGAGGAAGCGCTGGCCAAGTTCTTTGCCGGAAAGTATGATTTCATTCTCCTGGACGTGATGCTGCCCAAACTCGACGGCATCACCGTTTGCCAGCGTATTCGCGAGCACAGCAATGTGCCGATCATTATGCTGACGGCTAAAGGCGAGCATATTGATAAAATACTGGGTCTTGAATACGGCGCGGACGATTATATGACCAAGCCGTTTAACATTCTGGAGGTCAAGGCGCGCATCAAAACCATTATGCGGCGCACCAACGCCACCCAGCCCACGGATACCAAAAAAACCATCCGCGTCCACGATATGGAGATCAACTCCGTCAACCGCGCGGTAACGCTCGGCGGAAAGGAAGTACGCCTGACTGCCAAGGAATTTGATCTGCTGCAGCTGTTTGTTACCAACCGCGGCAAGGTGTTCAGCCGCGAGGCAATGCTGGAGATCGTATGGAAGTACGATTATCCGGGCGATGCGCGCACTGTGGATGTGCATATCCGCAGGCTCAGGGAAAAGATCGAGCGCAACCCGGCGCAGCCAGAGTTCATCTTCACCAAGTGGGGAGTGGGCTACTATTTTACGGATAAGGATTAAA
>DAIOVG010000104.1:0-9711 GCA_036759125.1 Candidatus Limiplasma sp. | reverse complement strand
AGCCTATACGCAGTACGGGGTGTATCCGCTGGCGCTGGCGGCCCCGGAACAGTATCTGTATGGGGAAGACGGGCTGGAGGTGATCGGCGGTGCGCGTACGGTTTTGCTGTTTGAAACCGACGATGCAATCCCCTTGGAATCCGGCAATCTGGCGTATCCATACGGGCACGTAGTCATCGCGCCGGCATACACGGCCCTTGCCGGGCGGATGCCAAACAACTATCCCACGGCTGTTTACCTGAACCTGCACGACGGCCTGGAAGCCCTTACGGAGCAGGTGCAGGCGTACCGCAACAGCAGCGCCCCGCTGGCGTCGTTGTGGAATCTGCGCAATACCCTGTATATCGGGCCGCATTACTTCTTTAGCAACGGCGTCAACAGCATTGTGTATGACGATGCGGTGGTATCGCTGCGATATGTGCCGTTTGCCTACGACGACCAGTATGTGTACGAGCGCGGCTTCATCTTTTACTTAAAGGATCAAATTGATGCCTCAAACCGCCTGATCCTAATGCTGGTCTTCCTGTTTTCCGCCGTGTTTATCCTGATGATTTTCATCGCGCGCAGGCGCATCAAACGGCAGTTTCTGATCCGCCCGTCGACCGACAGTAAGAAACCGAAGGAGTGATTGTATGGGAGCTGCGGACTATATCACGATCTATGCCATGGCGACCATATGGAGCCTGATGTTTGTCAACGTGGTGCTGACGATCGGCGGGTTTCTGTACTACCAAAAAGCTGGGAAGACGGACGGACACGTACAGCTGAAGGCCTATCCGTTTGTTTCGGTTTTGGTGCCCGCGCATAACGAAGGGGTGGTTATATCGCGTACCGTGCAAGCGCTGCTTGCTTTTGATTACCCGCAGGACCGCTACGAGATCATCATCATCAGCGATAACTCAACCGACAATACCCGCCAGGTGCTTGAGGATATGCAGGAAAAGTATCCCGACCGCAGGCTGATTGTGGTCAACACCGATACGGTCGTGGGCGGCAGGGGCAAGAGCAACGCCCTGAACATCGGCGCGCAGGTTGCCAGGGGAAGCGTGTTTGCCATTTACGACGCGGACAACACCCCGGAGCCGCAGGCCTTGCGCCTGCTGGTGGAAAACCTGATGGCGGACGATACCCTGGCGGCGACGATCGGCAAGTTCCGCACGCGCAACCGCAATGCCAATGTGCTCACGCGTTTTATCAATATCGAAACGCTTTTGTACCAGTGCATGAATCAGGCCGGGCGCTGGTTTTACTTCAAGATCTGCACCATTCCGGGCACCAATTTCGCCATCCGCCGCAGCGTGGTGGAGCAGATGGGCGGCTGGGACCCCAACGCCCTGGCGGAGGATACCGAGATCAGCTTCCGTATTTATCGCATGGGGTACCGCATCAAGATGATTCCCCAGGCGGTAACCTGGGAACAGGAGCCGTTTACGGTAAGCATCTGGTTTAAGCAGCGAACCCGCTGGGCGGTGGGCAATATCTATGTGCTGGTGAATAATTTCAAGTTCCTGTTCGACCGTAACGCGGGAAAAATGCGCCTGGATATTTTCTACTACACCTTGATTTACGCCCTGATGCTCAGCGCGCTGGCGTTCTCGGATATCATCTTCCTCCTGTCCATTCTGGGGTATCTGCACATTGCGCTGGGCGGATTTTCGGTGCTTCTATGGATTCTGGCGAGCGTGCTGTTTGTGATCAACGCCATGGTGGCCCTGTCCCAGGAGAAGAACGAGTTTTCGGCAAGCACAACGTTTTTATGCCTGCTGATGCTGTTCAGCTACAGCAAGCTCTGGATGCTGGTGGTGCTCAAGGGGATCTACCTGAGCGTCAAGATGGCCTATACAAAGCGGGAAGTGAAATGGTACAAAACCGAACGGTCGGCGGATTGAGAAACGGTTAGGGTAAAGGCGCTGCGCGATGGCGCTGGCCGCGGACGATTGCACCCGCATTTCGAGTGATGGTATAATCATACAAAGTCAAACCGGGATTGTGGCTTTTGGAGGGTCAAATGAACGACACAAGCAAAAAAACCGAGCAGAGCGCATCGCTGACCTCTGGCGCGAAGAAGCTGGCTGAGGCGGAGCTGTTCGGCTTGGGGCAGGCAGGCCAGGGAAAGCCCGCGAAGGATACAAAACAGAAAATGGGGAAACGCAAGGTTGCGACCCTGGCGGAACTGATGAAATCCGGCGAACTGGATGATCCCAGGAAAGAGAAAGCCGGAAAGAATAAAAAGAAGAGCAAACAAAAAAAGAATCAAAAAAAGATGAAAAAGAATGCGGTTCAGCGTTCCGACGCGCCCGCGCCGGTTACATTCAAGCCTGTAAAAGACCATGAAATTAATCTGCCGCTACAGCCAAAGAAGAAGCCGGAGCTGACCCCGCCGGTACCCCTGTATATCCCGGGAGACGCTGCAGGCGATGATAACCGCCTGCAGACGGAGCATACCTTTTCGCCGCAGGAAGTTGAGCCTGCATTCAGCGAGGCTGAATACGGCGTGCCGGAGGAGAAACGCTTTGACGGCATGCAGCCTTCGGATACGCTCCTGCCGCTGCCGGTGGAAGCCAATCCCGACCCGACCGACAGCATCCCGCCGCAACCGCAGGCGAAGAAACCTCGTCGGCATAGTCTGCTCTGGGTGCTGTTGATCGTCGTTTTGCTGGGGTTGGTGTGGGCATATGCCGCAGGTGTGTTTGACGGTCTGCTTGGCGGTGCCGATCCGGCACAGCCGACGATTGCTCCCGTCCTTCCGACGGTGTCTGCATTGCGCGCAACCCCCGCGCCGACCCTGCCGACCGCAACCCCGGCAAATACGGCCAGGACAACGGATCCAAACACAACCAAGGAAACCGATAACGACACATATGCGGCAACATTCGACAGCGGGCCCCCCTATGTTGAATACCCCTTTGCGGCGCCCAGGCTGATGAGCGGCATCTATTCCACGCTGGGATTGTATGTGTCCCTGCCTGATTATATACAGGCCGACAGCGCAACCCTGCGGGTCAGCTACACCTGCTCGGATCTGATTTTGGATGCGGTTTCGTCGTTGACATTCTATGTCAACGATTTGCCCATCTACTCCTGCCCGGTGACCTATCAGCCCACAGGCCCGGTGCTTTTAACCATCGACGTGCCGGTGGATATGCTCAGCGAACCCTATAACCTGATTGAGATTCGCGGATATTCCCGGCTGATTGACGATGAAAACTGCATGGACGAGTATGCGGAGGCCAACTGGATTCAATTCGGCGAGCAGACAGCCCTGCGGGTTGAGTATACGCTGCTGGAAACCCCGGACAGTCTCAGCATGTTCCCGTATCCGTACGTTTCCATAGCCGATGCCACCGGCGAGCGTTTGACCGTCGCCATTCCCGACGGCATACACGAGTCCGAGCTGGAAGCGGCGCTTGTGCTGATGGCTAGCCTGGGCGGGGAGACGAGCGATGAAAACGCGATTCAGCTTGCAACCTGGTCGGCTACGGCCGATCCGCGTGTGATTTTCGTCGGGTTGGAAGAAAACCTGCCCCCTGCGATTTCCCAGCTGATTCGCGGCATCGAGATTCCCCAGGACAATTCGCTCCTGTACGCTGTCAGCAGCGGTGACACGGAGTACCTGCTCCTGATCGGTAAAACGCCCGAAGCGCTCAGGGAAGCGGCACAGCTGATGGCCGATCCCGCACGCGTCAAGCAGCTGACGGGCGACCGGCATTTCGTGCGGTCCGGCGCTTCGGCTGCGATTCTCGAACAAGCCGCTCTCAGCGATACTGTGGTGCAGAACAGCTATACCCTCAAGGATATTCTGGGCCGGGGTCTGAGCTTTACGGGGCCGTTTCACCAGGAGGTTTCCATTCTGCTCCCCACCTCCAGCGACTATACCTTGTCGGGGCAGAGCAAATTCACCTTCACCATCCGCTACAGCGACAACCTGAATTTCGACCGGTCGCTGATGACGGTCTACATCGGCGATGTGCCCATTTTCAGCAAGAAATTAACGGCGGAAGGTGCGGAGGGGGAAACGGTTACCTTCCTGCCGCCAACGGATATCATCGGTCAACCGGTATCCTATATGCGCGTCGCGTTTGATTTGGAAATGGAAGACCTGGACTGCACCCCGCGCCAGCTGGATACACCGTGGGCGCATATTACGGAGGATTCCACCTTCTACCTGCCCCAGGGCAGCGGCACGGCACTCAGCCTGTCCGCCATCCCAAGCCCCTTCCAGTCCGGCGGCGTGTTCAACCGCATCACGGCAGTAATCCCAGATCAGCCAACGGATGCGGAGCTTCTGCTGCTGGGGCGCACGGTCGCCATGCTTGGCGCGGGCTGCCGCCCGTACGGTACGCTTGCCGTTTTACGGACGAAGGATATCGATGAGTTGAACGCCGACGATAACCTGGTGGTTATTGGCGGCGGCAGCAACAACGCGCTGATTCAAGCCCTCAACGGGATGCTGTATATTGCCTACAATGATACGTTCACAGGATTTGCATCCAACGAGAAGATCATTTTGGAGGAACCCTATGCTAGCGGCCTTGGCGCAATCGAGCTGATGCCCTCCCCGTATAACGACAAACGCGCCATGCTGGTGCTTTCCGCACCACAGGAGAGTGGACTTGCGCTGATAACCCGGCTGGTCAGCGAAGAAGAGATGCGCTGGAACCTGGCGGATGACGCCGTGCTGATCAACGCCAGGGCAACGATCAGCGCCTACAAGTTCAGGGAACAGGATAGCCTCGCGGCGGAAAAGCCAAGCCTGATGACGAGCGTTTCCCAAAATGCCAGCACCATCGTGTTTGCCATGATCGGCATCGCCGTGATGGCCATCCTCTTGCTGGCCGTGACCATGGTGCTGATTCGCATCCGCGCCCGCAGCAAGCAATAGGATCAAGTCTCATGTAGACTCGCCAATGAAATCGGCGTGTTTCAAAAACCGATAGAATCAAAAAATCCCTGAAACCAGATGATTTCAGGGGTTTTTGTCTGTTGCCTGTTTAGGAAAGCTTCCGCCTGCCGAGCTTGACGCCGCAGGACTCGCGCACGATGAGATTGGTCTTGATCAGATGATAGAAGCTCTGTCCCTTCTCCCAGTGCAGAAGATGGATCATGGCCCGCCTGCCAAGCTCGGAAATGTGCAGGTCAATGGTCGTCAGCGGGGGGTTGGTGTAGGAGGTGAAAAACTGGTTATCGCAGCCAACGACCGCAATATCGTCCGGCACGCGGATACCCTGGCTGTCCAGCTGGCGCAGGATGCCCATGGCAACCAGATCGTTGATGGCAATCACGGCGGTGGGGCGTTTGTCGGGCGTGAACTCCGTCAACAGCTTCTGGATGCCGATGGCCCCGTCCTCCAGCGAGTAGCCGGACTCCAGCCGTACGCAGATGTTTTCTTCCAGCCCGAGCTTCAGCATTTCGGCGTGATAGCCCTGCTCGCGCTTGGAGGAGCCGCGCTTTTGCAGCTTGCCGCCCAGAAACGCGATGCGCTTATGCCCCAGCGCATGCAGGTGGCGCACCGTGATCGCCGCGCTCTCTTGCATATCGCCGGATATGCACACGCAGGGGAAGTTTTCCAGCGGATCGCCGATCAGCACGATGGGCATATAATTTCGCAAATGATTTAAAACCGTGAGACGGTCCTTTTCCTTGTCGTCCTCCACCATGCCGCCAGCCAGGATAACGCCATCGGGACGCCGCTCAATCAGCTGGTCCAAAAATGCCTGATAACCGCTGATGTTGTCGGGGATGCGGGACAGGATCAGCGAGTAGCCGTTGGCACGGGCCTCGTCCGCTGCGGCGGAAAACAGCTCGCTGTAGAACGGATGGGCAATTTCGGGCAGGCCGATGGAAATCAGCTTGGAATGGCCCTGGTTCAGGCCGCGGGCGGCCACGCTGGGTTTATAATTATATTTCTGCACAACCTCCAGTACCTTGCGCTGTTTGGCCGAGTTGGGATTTGGAGCATCACTGAGTGCGCGCGAAACCGTGGCGATGGAAACGCCAGCCTCGTTTGCGATATCGAATATGTTGATCTTTTTGCTTCTCATAATTCTCCCGTAGCAGCCCTTGCCGGGCGTTATTTGCCGTGTGGATCTCCGCCCGAACCGTGGTGTTCGGCCTTGCGGGGAAGCCGCATACATGCTATTTTACTCTCCCTCCCTATAAAACGCAATACAGAATGTAAACGTTACTCAAAATGTGCACGAGCACATGAAAACTGTGAAGAAAGTTTGAAGCGGTGAATCGGCGGTGCGACTAGAGAAACCGAAATAACAGGCTATAAGATGTAATATAATCATTAAATAATAGACATATTGAACAAAAATCATTGACAAGGGTGAATCGTTGGTTTATATTGTAGAAAAGTAAACGTTTTCAAATATGAGGTGATGTCATTGCAAAGAGTATTAATTCGCAAGAAAAGAACCATTCAGGATCCGTTTTCTTCGCAAGTGAAAAAAACGTCCCTTTGGAAAAACACGGTGCGGAGCAAAACGCTCCTGTTCATGTGCCTTCCTGCGATCATTTTCTTTATCGCGTTTTCCTATATCCCGATGCCATTCAGTTATATCGCGTTTACGAAGTTCAACTATATCAAGGGCATTTTCGGAAGCCCATTTGTAGGATTTAAGAATTTCGCGTTCCTGTTCACGTCGGGTCAGCTTACGCTTCTATTGCGCAATACTATCCTGTTCAACCTTGCGTTTATCCTGTTGGGGAATTTTTTCCAGATCACCTTCGCCATCCTCCTCAACGAGGTGCAGTCCCGCCGGTTTAAAAAGCTGACGCAGTCGATGATGTTTCTTCCGTACTTCATTTCGGCCGTTTTGGTCAGCCTGCTGGTGTATAACCTGATCAACTACGATTATGGCTTTATCTCCGCCCTGGTGCGGTCGGCGGGGGGCACGATGCCCAAGCTCTATTCGCAGGCCTCCGCCTGGCCGTTTATCATCGTGGCGGTCAACCTTTGGCAGACCACGGGCTACGGAACCATCATCTACTTTGCGGCCATCACCTCGATTGATGAATCGATGATCGAAGCCGCAACGGTGGACGGCGCCAACGGCTTCCAGCGGATTCGCTACATTATGCTGCCAAGCCTGAAACCCACGGTGATCATCCTGCTTTTATTCGCCATGGGCGGTATCATCCGCGGAAACTTCGGCCTGTTCTATAACCTGGTGGGCAACAACTCCGTGCTTTTCAAAACGACCGATATTATCGAAACCTATGTGTACCGTGCGCTGATGAACAACTTCAACTTCTCCCAGGGCAGCGCTGTCGGCCTGTTCCAGTCCGTGGTCGGGTTTGGCATCGTGCTCATCGCAAACACCGTTGTCCGCCGCATCGAGCCGGACTACGCGCTGTTTTAGAAGGGGGAGAGTACTGTGGCAAAGAAACCGGAAAGCAATAACCTCAGGCACCTGAAGCTGGACTGGACCGACCGCACCATCCGCGGGTTTACCTACGTTTTTGTAACCCTGTTCGCGGTCGCCTGCATTATTCCGTTCTGGCTGATCATCGCCTCTTCGTTTGCAGATGAAGCCTCCATCCGCCGTACCGGATTTGCCTTGTGGCCCGCTGTGGTTTCCCTTCGCTCGTACAACCTGATCTTAAACAACCCCGATCTGTTGATTGGCTCCTATATTGTCACCATCGCGATGACGGTGATTGGCACGATCATCGGTCTGTTTGTGGTTTCCATGACCGGCTATGCCCTGCAACGCAAGGACTTCCAGCTGCGCAACAGGATTTCGTTCTTCATCTACTTCACGTCGCTGTTCACCGCAGGCCTCGTACCGTTTTACTACGTTATGGTCAAGATGTACGGCCTGAAGGACAACTACCTGGCGGTGCTTTTGCCGTTGCTGATGAACCCGTGGCTGATCATCCTGATGAAGAACTTCGTCAAGGCCATCCCGCATGAAATCACCGAATCCGGGAAGATTGACGGCGCTGGTGATTTCACCATCTTCTACAAGCTAATTCTGCCGTCGATGACCCCGGCGCTGGCGACCATCGGCCTGTTTATCGCCCTGGGGTACTGGAACGAATGGTATTTCTCCTCGCTGTTCTTAACGACGATTGTCAAGTACCGACCGCTGCAATATCACCTGTACAACATCGTCAATACCGTCGCTTCTCTGAAAAACTCGATTGCGGCATCCAACATTGTTGTGCAGGACCTTCCGTCCGAAACCCTGAAGATGGCGACCGCCGTGCTCGCCACCGGCCCGATCATTTTTGCCTATCCCTTCGTGCAGAAATACTTTGTCGCCGGGCTGACTGTCGGCGCCGTCAAAGGATAACCGTCCCATTGGATTATTGTGCTGTGTGAAAGGCACAAGATCATATATTTTAAGGAGGAAATCGCGATGAAGAAACTTGTAACTTTGCTCATGGTTCTGGCGATGCTGCTGTCACTCGTACCCGCAGCGTTCGCCGAGGGAATGGACACCGACTATGCCGCGTGGTTCCCGGGGGTGGATACCTCGGAGCACGTTGTGATCACCATGCTGGTCACAGGTAACGTTCCCACCAACAAGACCGATGAAGTGCTGGCGGTGTTCAATGAGAAGCTGACCGCAGCCATCAACGCCGAGCTGCGCATCCAGTGGATTGAGTGGGCAGACTGGCAGACGAAGTATCAGCTGGCGCTGGCCATGCAGGACGGGTCGATCGACCTGGTCGGCACCGCGACCGACTGGCTGTACGCTTGGGACAATGCCCGCAACGGCGGCTTTATGCCCCTGAGCGAGGAAATGCTTGCCATGTACGCGCCCAAGACCTACGCATCCGTTTCTCCGGAGCACTGGGATATGTGCAAATACGAAGGCCAGATCTACTTTGCTCCCGAAGACAACTACGCACAGTGGACCAACCATGGTTTCCTGTACCGCGGCGACTGGGCAACCGCGGCCGGCATCCCGGATGGCGACATCATGAGCTGGGATGACCTGGGCGTATACTTCCAGTATATCAAGGATACCTATCCCGACGTCGTACCGTGGGATGCGGACGGCAGCGGCTCCTCCTATTCTCCGCAGGTTGCCGGCGGCTATTTGACCGACAAAGACAGCCTGGTGGCCATCGAAGGTCTGCCTGTCGCGCTGTTCTACGGCACCAAGGATGACCCCTATACGCTGTCCCGCAGCTACCTTGAGGGTGATTCTCTGGTGAACTTTGCCACCCAGCAGAAAGCCTGGGCCGATGCCGGCTATTGGCGTGAAGACGTCCTCAACTACAGCGGTGATCCCAGAGACCTTCTGGAGACCGGCCTTTCCGGCGCGCAGCAGCACCATACGCAAACCTGGCGTACCGGACGCACCAGAATGGCAACCCGCCAGCCTGGCAGCGATGTTCGCTTCTACTGGTTTGGCAAGGAATCCGGCACCCTGGTTTCCCTGAACATCACCCACGGCGCCATGGCGGTTGCCGGCCAGAGCAAAAACCCCGAGCGCGCGCTGATGGTGTACGACCTCATCCGCAATGACAAAACCTTCTACGATCTGTTCAACTACGGCATCGAAGGCGAGCAGTACATCATCAAAGACGGCTTCCTGGCCCGCCCCGATACCTATCTGGATGACTCGACCGACGGCGTGAGCTTCGACTACTGGTGGGGCCGCAACGACGATCTGGAAATCAGAAGCTCCGAGGTTGACTGGGTTGCGTACGACGCCCTGCTGGCCAACGAATACGATCCGGTCAAGATGG
>DAIOVG010000103.1:0-9757 GCA_036759125.1 Candidatus Limiplasma sp. | reverse complement strand
AAGAGGCGATTGTTCGCAACAGTGCGGTGTACCTCACCGCGTCTGCGGGCTGCGCCGCCTACCTGTCCGCCTGTGTGGAAAGCGTCGAAGTGGTCGCCTATGATGATTTGGGAACGGAATCCATCAAGCGGCTGACCGTACGCGATCTGCCGCTGATGGTTGCCATTGATTGTCAGGGAAACGATATTTATGAACTCGGACCCAGAACCTATGCTTCGAAAAGCTGAGCCAGGGCCAGATCAAACAGCGTTCGCATCATACGCAGGGTTTTCGCGCCGGTCTTTGTGGAGTGAAACGCGACCCGCGCCATAATATCGGGTTCTTCCACGCCGCCTGAGAGCTTCTCTTGCAGGAGGCGTGTTTTTAATTGCCGTGCGGTACCCGCGTTGCCGTCGATCAATTGGATATGCTCCGGCAAAAAGGATTGCAGCGCACGCTTCAAAAACACGAAGTGCGTGCAGCCCAGCACGATGGCCTTTACGGGCTTGTCCAGATACGGCGCCAGATAGTCCTTTAGCAGCGCGTTGACCTTCTCCCCTTCCCAATCCCCGGCTTCAATCGCCGTGACCAGCCTGGGGGCGGGGATGGGAACGGCGTCCTTGCCGTAGATGTCCATCAGTTTTTTGAATTTGTCCAGCTTCAGGGTGACTTCGGTCGCCAGCACCAGCACCTGTCCGTCGCCCTCCACCATGGATGCGGGCTTCAGGGCCGGCTCCATGGCTACGATCGGTAGAGTAATTTCCTTTCGCAGCGCGGCTGCGGCAACACTGGTGGCGGTGTTGCAGGCGATCACAATGGCCTTGCAGTCCGACGCGATCAGATAGCGGACACACGCGCGCGAGTAGGTTAAAATCTCGGCTTCCGTATGCTCTCCGTACGGCGCGTGCAGGTTGTCCCCAAGGTAAATAAACCGTTCCTCCGGCAACGCGGAAGCGGCGGCGGCCAGCACGCTGACCCCGCCGAAACCGCTGTCAAATACGCCGATGGGACGGTTGTCCATCTACTCGATTTCCTTTCTGAAAAGGCTGATACGCTTAGGTTGCCCCGGTTATGGCCTGCGTCAAGGTACTAAGCTCTGTCACCGCGTCGGTCAGCTGATTCAAAGACTCGTTGACCTTCTGCCCGGTGGACAGGTTGGCCTCGTATTGGTCGATAATCGCATAAATACCGTCAAATACGGATTGCTCATACAGCCTGCCCACCTCGCCGTACATGCTGATGTTGAGGGTATTGAGCACCTCCACGCCGTGCACATACTGGCGGATTTTACCCAGGGTGTTGGATGTGCTGGTCGCGCCAAGCCGCGAAAGGGTGTTCACCTGCGTGATCGCGCTTTGTGATTCGGAGCGCAGCCGTGTGTTGCGCTGCCGTTCGTAATTACCCTCATCCAGCGAGCCGACGCCCGCGAGCTTCAGTACGACCACGACGGCGATGATCAAAACGGCGATGATCACGATGGGCTGCCAGCGGTTTGAGCGCATCACGGAACGGTAACGGCTGTTGCCGGAATACCGATACATAGGCCCACCTCCCGTGCCTGCGGCATCCGCCGCGTTTTCCCCATTATAGCATTGAAACGGCCATGGGTAAAGGGTTGACAAGGACCAGGCCCCTGATTATAATGGACTGCAATAGCGCAATGAGCGGGCGCGGACTGCAATCCCCTTTCGAAGAGACATGCCGGATGGTGCGAGGCATGAAGGGCTGCGATCCGACTCTCCTGTGAGCGGTCGGCGGGAACCGAAGTACTGCCGGACGGGTGGCCCGATACAGCCAAATGAAGTGGGAAGGGAATACGCGTTTATGGTGTCAGCCGGCAAATGAACGCATATTCGCTCCAAACGAAGTGGTACCGCGGAATTCAGCCTCCGCCTTCGATGGAATCGAGGGCGGAGGCTTTGCATCATCAGGAAAAGAGGGGAAAAGCGATGGCATTTCAAGCGATGAACGATTTACAGGAGTATACGATTCCGGAACTTCTCCGGCGGAATGTACGCAATGTCCCCGATAACGACTGCGTTGTCGCGCCGGAATTCGGCGTGCGCTGGAGCTGGAAGGAGTTCGACAGACTGTCCGATGTGATTGCGCGCGGGCTGTATGCGCTGGGCATTCGCAAAGGCGACCATGTTGCCATCTGGGCGACCAATGTGCCCGAATGGGTGCTTGTGATGTTCGCCACGGCCAAGCTTGGCGCTATCCTGATCACCGTCAACACCAATTACAAGCAATTTGAGCTCAATTACCTGCTGCGGCAGAGCGACGCTAAGATGCTCATCATGATCGGCGGCGTCAAGGGCAATGATTATCTGGAGCATATCACCGGGCTGGTGCCCGCCCTGCTGACCAATGAGCCGGACGCTGTCCGTGATGAAAAGCTGCCTTGCCTGGAGCGTGTCATCCTCATTGGCGACGAAGACCGCAAACCCAAGGGCGCAACCGCGTTTTCCGCGCTGTACGCGCTGGCAGAAACCGTGCCGGAGGAAACGCTTGCGCAGATCACCGCGTCGCTGACTAGCCACGAGGTGATCAACATGCAGTACACCAGCGGCACCACGGGCTTCCCCAAGGGCGTTATGCTCACGCATTACAACATCACCAACAACGGGCAGTTCATGGGCGATTGCATGAAGTTTACCGACGAAGACCGTTTGATGATCGTCGTCCCGCTGTTCCATTGCTTCGGCTGCGTGCTGGGCGTGATGAGCTGCCTGACCCATGCGTCCACCATGGTCTTGATGACACGCTACGATCCGGCCAAAGAAATGGAGTACATCCAGGCCGAGCGCTGCACGGCCGTGCACGGCGTGCCGACCATGTTCATCGGCATGCTGGAGCATCCGGACTTTGGCAAAATCGACTTTTCCTCGCTGCGAACCGGCATCATGGCGGGCAGCCCCTGCCCGATTAAAACCATGCGCGACGTGACCGAGAAAATGCACCTGCACGAGCTGACCATCACCTACGGGCAAACCGAGTGCTCGCCGGGAATGACCATGAGCCGCACCGATGATCCCCTGGAGATCCGTGTGACCACCGTGGGCAGGCTTCTGCCGCATACCGAGGGCATGATTATCAATCCCGAAACCGGGCTGGAGGTGCCGCGCGGCACGCCCGGCGAGATCGTCACCCGCGGGTACCATGTGATGAAAGGCTACTATAAAATGGCCGAGGCCACCCGCATGGCGATCGATGAAAAGGGCTGGCTGCACACCGGCGATATCGGCACCATGGACGAAAACGGGTATTTCAAGATTACCGGACGCCTGAAGGATATGATCATTCGCGGCGGCGAGAACATCTATCCCCGCGAGATCGAAGAGTTTCTGTATACCCATCCGGCCATCCGGGATGTGCAGGTCATCGGCCTGCCGGACGAAAAATACGGCGAGGCGGTCTGCGCCTGCGTGATCTTTAAGGACGGCATGACAGCGACCCAGGAAGACATCATCACCTATGTGCGCAACGGCATGAGCCGTTTCAAAGCGCCAAAATACGTGCTACCCATGACATCGTTCCCCATGACGGCCAGCGGGAAAATTCAAAAATACAAGCTGCGCGAGATGGGCGTGGAAAAGCTTGGCCTGCAATCCGCCGACGCGATAGAAACAGCATAAAAAACAGGAGAAGCGGGAATATGCCAGGGCGCCCTGACGCGCCTTGGCATTGCCATGCTTCCTTGACGAAACCTTGCAGGAATGATACATTAACTGGTGAACAGTCTAGCAAAAAAAGAGGGAAAGCATGAACGAATATTGGTCTAATGAAGACGATAAAAAAGTCAGCTATGGCGCCGCGCCTCCGGCGCGTACGCCCCGTGCAAGCGAAGCGGCACGCGGGGCGGCATCGGAGCATGCGGGCGGCGATGCTTTCACCTACGCCAAAAACCTGAACCCGCGCGACGGGGAGACCGCATACGGCGAGCCGTACCGCCCCAAGCCGCAATACGGCGGGGACCGTTCCGCCTTTATCTCCGAGGAGGCCAACGCGCGCAGGCAGAGGAAAAACCAACAGGCACAGCCCGCAGCGCCGCCGTATAACGGCGGGTACCAGATCCACTCGGAGGAGCATCCGGATGGGGGCGACGGACATGGCAAAGGCGGGCTGAAATTCCTGATCATTATCCTCATTTTAGCGCTGCTCGCCGCCGGGGTGTACGTGTTCCGCAACGATATTTTAACACTGATCGGCAACGTATTCGGCGAAGAGGTGGCCGCGCGCTTCAAACCAACGCCGGAGCCGACACAAACCCCGCCGGATGTTCCGGCCTATGTGCCCTCCGCGCCTCTGGCCATGAAATCGCAGGCCGTCAAGGAGATCGACGAGGTCGCGGGCGAGCTCGATATGAACTCCTATGCCGTAACCGAACAAAACATCGTAATGTCCAACGAAAACCCGGACGGCACGTATGATTTCTATCTGTTTGATTACGATACCGGCAGGCTGCTTGGTTATTACGACAGGCTGCCAAGCCTGATCCCCTGCGGGAAAAACATCTTCTACATCGGCACGTCGCCATACCTGATTACCTCGCGGGGTTTCCCGCTGGCCGACCTTGAAGCGCTTTCCAGAAGCGCGGGTAGCGATGTGGAAATCCGGCCGATGATCGGCGGCTGGGCAATGGTGCAAAACGAAGACGCAACGATGCTCAACTTTGTCGGAGAAAACGGAAAGCTGATCTCCAACCTCTGGTACGCAAAGGCCTTCCCGTTTACCGCTGAAACCACGCTCGCCTATGTGGATACGGGCAACATCACCGATACGGAGAACCGTTACGCGCTATACCTGCTGCGCAAAGACGGTACGACCAAACGGCTGCATTACGTTCCGGATACCGACGGCTACCTGGAAAGCGTCTGCGGCATGGCGTTTACCCCGGAGGGCGAAATGCACACGCAGGACGCGTCGCTTTCATTAGTAACGACGACCGACGACGTGACCGCCTACGTAAACTGCGGCGCGCTGTCCGTGCGTGATCCGCAAACGGGGCTGTACGGCCTGTTTGTCGACGGCGTTCAGCAGTATCCCTTCACCTTTGATGCCATTGAGCCCGTCCCATCCGACATCGTATGGCAGGCGGAGCAGACAGGCTATATTACGCGCTGTACGGCAACCGGCGTAGCATACCCCCTGCCGCGCTCGTACAGCTTTATCCTGCGAAAAGGCGATTCCGAGCAAGTGATCACCATCGCCGCTTCATCCAGCTATCCCATTGTTTTAGATTGACGCGTAAGGAGTAAACAGATGAAAACCTCACTGATCATCGTTATCATACTGCTGCTGTTCACCGGGGCACAGGCCGAGGGAATCGATATGCCCCAGGCGACCGTAACGGCGGAGATTTCCGGCGCGCCGGTCATTGACGCAGACCAAATTACAACGCTCCTTTTAGCAAACGACTGGATGCTGGACGGAAGCGTGCTGCGCTTTCTGCCGGACGGCAGCATCATAGACCCGACAGGCGGGGAACCGCTGTTCATCAGCTACACCGCAGCGGACGGGAAGCTGCACCTGAGCAGCGCCGTCACCGAGAACCAAACGGCGGAGGTGTTTGAAACGGACGCCGGGATAGACCTGGTGTTTGACCCCCAAACCAGCGAATATGCGATTTTGACCCTGACACCGTATGCAATGGTCGAAACCACACCTGAGCCGACACCCGTGGTTACCGTGCCGGTGTTCGACGTGGTAACGCCTACCCCCATGCCCGTGAGCTTTGCGGATGCGAGCATCCTGACCATCCTGACGCAGGGGCTATGGAAACCGCTGGGCTCGGACGGAACAATCTACTATCAGTTCCTGCCCGACGGTACGCTGCTGACCATTCAAAAGACGCCCTATACCGTCAATGACGGGATGCTGCAAAGCGATGTGCTGGGCGGCGAGGTGCTCCTGGGCGGCAACACGGCGTTTACGCTGGAAGAGAATAACGGAAAGAAGGGCTATGTCCTAAACCGCAACTCCAATTCTGTGCAGCCGGAGGAGTTCATCACGCCCACGCCTTCGCCAACCCCAACGCCCACACCCTCGCCTACGCCGTCTCCCACACCGTCGCCCACGCCTTCGCCGACCCCAACGCCATCCCCGACACCCACGCCCACACCCTCGCCCACGCCCTCGCCTTCGCCGACGCCCACACTTTCACCCAGTGAGAAAGCCAAGCTGTTGACGCCGGTGATCCAGCCTGTGAGCGGGTCGTTTGAGAAGCGCCGTTCGCTTGACGTGTACTCGGCCCCCAGCGACGCATCTTACCGTGAGGCCAATGCCCAGGTGACCACCGCCAACGAAACCGTTGTCATCTACGGCGTGATCGACGATTGGGTGATGGTGTCCTATCCCATCGGCTACAACAACACCAAGGGCAGGGTAGGGTACATCAAAAACACCACGCTGCTGGAGCCGGAGTTCGTGCAGAAGCTCACGTTCGGCAACCTGACAATGACGCTCTTAAAAAACGCCTCGGCGACCGACGATCCCAACTATGGCGAATCGGAGCTGTTCCGGCTTCGAAAGGGCGATACCGTAACGCTGCTGGCCTTCCTGCGCGACGACTGGGCCTATGTGGAAACCGTGTATCAGGGCAAGCAAACCCGCGTATTCATCCCAAGAGCGTCGATCATTCAATAAGCGGTCTTGCATCAAGGCTCTTTTAACTGTGAGAGTATACGCAGCTGCAAAATGTACTGCCTTATAAAGAATACAAAAGGACCCCGACGCTTTGCCGGGGTCCTGTGTTTTGCTCTGCTTTGCTATTGCAGCATTTTCAGAATTTGTTCCTTGCTGCGGGCGCCCACGGCCTGCTGGGCTACTTTGCCGTCTTTGAGCACGATCAGCGTGGGAATGCTCATTACGCCGTATTTGGCGGCAAGCTCGGGATAACTGTCTACATCGACTTTCCCAACTTTGAAATTGCCGCCTTCGCTGGCGATCTGGTCAACGATCGGGCTTACCATCCTGCAGGGGCCGCACCAATCCGCGTAAAAATCGATCAGCACAGGTACGTTGCTTTGCAGGGCCTCGGTATCGAAATTTGCAGTGGTGAATTTCATGGTTGCCATTGTAAACAATCTCCTTTCGATTGGGCATACTCACATTTTACCCGCTTTTTCACAGTTGAAACAATGGGCGAAAAGGGAGGTTTTGCGGTTGTATTTCCCTCCTGCCACCCCTATAATAGGGGCATGACCTGATAAGGGGGTTTGTGCTATGGCCTGTTCACCGCCGCCCGGACGCCCTGAACACCGCCCGGAGCGCCGCAAACGCCCGCGCCGCGGCAGGGCGGGACGGTTTTTCAGAGGATACTTGATGCTCGTGGGCGCTTTGACCACGATTGCCGCGTTGGTGCTGCTGCTGGTGCGGCTGTTTGTCGAAATCGAGAAGTGGGTTCACCCGGTATAGAGGGGAGGCAGTTTCCATGAGACGAATACTCAGATCCATCGTAACCCTTGTGCTGATTGCCGTTTTGATCGCCGTTGGGGTGCTGTTTGGCCCCCGGCTGTATGCGCTGTTGTTTGGCGGCGCGAACGCGACCTGGGTCAGCGAACGGTTCTCCGAGGAGCTGACCGAAAAAAGCGAGCTCGTCGTGCTGGAGAAAACGATCACCGGACAGGAAACCGTATCCACGGACGCCTGGCTGATCGGCACGGTGCAGCAGGTGACCATTCCCTACAGCTTCACCGCCGGGTATTCCGTGGACCTCAGCCAGGCGGATGTGCAGTACAGCGAGGAAAGCAACACTATCCAGGTGTTTATTCCCGCGCCTGCCATATACTACTATAAGCTGACCGTGGACGAGGACAGCGTGAAGAAATCCGATTTTTTCTATCCGCTGACATCCCAGCGCTATACCGAGATGAAACAGCAAATGGAGCAAACGCTCTATGAGGAAACATTGAACGATCCAGACATGAAAGCAAGCGCCTGGGCTGAAGCGGTCGCCCAGACCGAAGCGCTGTACCGGGCCGCGATGGATGCAAGCGGCGCAACAGCCGCCTTCGCCGTGGAGGTGCTGGAGGCTACCCCGCAGGAGTAGCGCTTACTCGGCCAGCTTCAAAATCTCCAAAGCGGCTTTCCGGTCGATGGGAATATACCCGCCTACTGTGCTGCCCTCCTGGGGCAGCGCTTTTTTGACCATCGTTTGCAGATCGGCGTTCTCAATCCCGGCATCTGCAAGGCGAACCGGCAGGCCGAAGGAGCGGTATGCGGCTTCCAGCCGCTTGACGCCCTCCAAAGCGACGTCCGTGTCGCTGCCCAGCGAGGAATCCACCCCGAATACGTCTCGTGCGAACTGTGCGATCTTTTTGGGATTCTTTTTTATGACGAATTTCATCCATGCAGGGAACAGCACCGAAAGCGCGGCGCCGTGCGCAAGGCCGGTGAGAACCGTAACCTCGTGGCTGAGCTTGTGCGAGCACCAGTCGCCGGTGCGGCCGGTATCCAGCAGGGAGTTGTGCGCCAGCGCGCCCGCCCACAGTATCTCGGCGCGGGCGTCGTAGTCGTCGGGCGTTTGCAGCGCTTTGGGCGTGTTGTGGAGCACGGTCAGAATGCCGCCCGCAATCATCCTGTCGGTCAGCTCCACATGCTCCACCGTGGTGAAGTAGCGTTCCATCATATGCGCTATAATATCGGCAGCGCCGCAGGCCGTTTGATACGGTGGCAGGGTGTATGTCCATTCGGGGTTAAGCAGAGAGAATTTCGGGATGCTCGACAGGGCGTTGAAGCCGCGTTTGAGCTGTATGTCTTCATTGGTGATCACAGAGGAATAGCTCATCTCGCTGCCTGCCGCGGCGTGGGTGAGCAATACGCCAAGCGGCAGGGCTTCGCGCGGCTCGGCGGTATGCGCATAGAAGTCCCACACATCTCCCGTGTATTTTACGCCGTTTACGATACCCTTGGCGGTATCGATCACGCTGCCGCCGCCTGCGGCCAAAACCAGATCAACCCTCTCCCTGCGGCACAGGGCGATGCCCTCGCGCACGCGGGACAGCACCGGATTGGGTACGATGCCCGAAAGCTCAAACACCGTAAAGCCGCCCTCGGACAAGGTCTCCAGGATCTGGTCATATAAGCCCATCCGTTTGATGGAGCCGCCGCCGTAGACCAGCAGCACGCGCTTACCATAACGCGCCGCCTCTTCCCGCAGGTGAGACAGCGCGTTTTTGCCAAATATGATTTTTGCCGGGTTCTGGAAAATGAAATCGATCATCAGATTTCCTTTCAGGACTTTGCAATGCTTGCGATCATGCGGTCGTTGGTTTCCACGGTGACGCGGTCGCCGGGCTGAAAGCCCTCCAGCGCCTTGAACCCGTCCAAGTAGAACAGGCGGTCGTCCTCCGGATCGTTTTTCTCACCGACATTGAGCATCACCATATAACAGTCGATGCCCTCGCGGTCCTGCAGGGTTTCGCCGATCTCCTTGAGGATGCCCTGGGTCACGCGTTTGCGGCCGTCGAGCATATAATCAACATGGTGCTTGTACTTGAGCACCGGGCGCAGGTATACCCCGAAGAAAAAGATACAGTACGCCCCGGCCAGAATGGTAATCAACCCCGTAACCACCCAGCCACTTTGGTCGTGGTTGAGCCTGTAGACGATAAAGGAGCCGATTGCCAGCAGCAGCACAAGCACGGTCGGTATCCAAACCACCAGCAAGCGCCGCTTGCGCATGGCCGTGACCTGCTCCCGGTCTGTTTGTGAATACAGCATGACTTACTCCTTCTCCTGGGGGGGCTGGTTGTTTTTGCGCTGCATAATCTTGATG
>DAIOVG010000102.1:0-9804 GCA_036759125.1 Candidatus Limiplasma sp. | reverse complement strand
ACGGCGATTCCGCCGCCGCCATGCGCTATACCGAGGCGCGCATGAAGCCGCTGGCACTGGAAATGCTGCGTGATATCGACAAGGATACCGTGCCGTTCCGCCTGAATTTCGACGATACGCTCAAAGAACCCGATATGCTGCCCTCGCGCTACCCAAATCTTTTGGTCAACGGCGCCAGCGGCATCGCCATCGGGCTTGCCACCAATATCCCGCCGCATAACCTGCGCGAGTGCATCCATGCTGTGGTGGCGCAGATTACCAACCCGGAGATTACCACGGACGAGCTCATGGAAATCATGCCCGCGCCGGATTTCCCCACGGGCGGCATTCTGCTGAAAACCGACGAACTGAAAACCGCTTACGAAACGGGGCGCGGCAAGCTCACCCTTCGCGCGCGCACGCATATTGAAAAGGGGAAGAACGGTCGCAGCCTGATCGTAATCACCGAGATTCCCTATCAGGTGAATAAATCGGCGATGCTGGAAAAAATCCTCAAGGTCAGCGAGGAAAAGAAATCCGTGTTCGCGGGTATTTACGATATCCGCGACGAAAGCGACCGCACCGGCATGCGTGCCATTGTGGAGATCCGCAGCGGCTATGATGCGGAGAAGATTCTGGCAGGGCTGCTCAAGTATACCGATTTGCAGGTGACGTTTGGCGTCAATATGGTCGCCATCGCCAAGGGCAAGCCGAAGCTCATGAGCCTGCACAGCGCGATTCGCTACTATATCGGGCACCAGAAAAACGTGATCACCGCCCGCACCCAATATGAGCTGGACAAGGCTAAGGCCAGAGCGCACATTCTGGAAGGCCTGATGATCGCCGTGGATAATCTGGATGCGATCATCATGATGATCCGCGCCAGCAATACCCCCAAAGAGGCGAAAATCAAACTGATGGCAAGCTTCGACCTGGACGATATCCAGGCGCAGGCGATCCTGGATATGCGCCTGCAGCGGCTTACAGGCCTGGAGATTGAAACCCTGCGGCAGGAGTACGCCGAAGTGCTCCAGAAGATCGAGTATCTTACCGGAATTCTGGAGAGCGAGCACAAGCTGATGCGGCTGGTGAAGCACGAGCTGATGGAGATAGCTGAAACCTACGGAAACGACCGCCGCACCACGGTGGTGGATCCCGAGCATGTGGTGGAAGCTGTGGTCGAAGAGGTGCACGTCGCCGAGCTTGCGACTGTGACCTTCTCACGAGGCGGCTACCTGCGGCGCATGTACCCCAAATTCTACCGGAAGCTTCCGCCTGTCAGCGCGGAGAACGGCAATCTGGACGAGCTGCCCCTGTGGCACTTCGATACCGATACCGACCGGACGCTGTACCTGTTTACGAACCTGGGCAACTGCTACCAGATTGGCGTGGACAGCCTGCCTGAAAGCAATAAGCCGACCCAAAAGGGATCACTGCTTTCCGGCGTGATTTTGGGCATCGAAAACAACGAGGTGCCTGTGCAAATCTTCTGCTGTACCGGAGACGAGCTTTCCGCCTTGCCGGATCTGCTGTTTGTCACCCGCAGCGGAATGCTCAAGCGCACCTCGGCCGCAGACTACAACATCAACCGGCAGAAGTATGCCGCTATCAATTTGAAGGACGGAGACGAGGTTCTCACCGTGTTTGCGCTCGATCCCGAATCGGATCTGTTACTGCTCTCAGAGCAGTGCATGAGCATCCGCTGCCACTGCGACAAAATACCCGTGCAGGGGCGCACAACCTCCGGCGTAAAAGGCATGTCGCTGGACAAGGCGGACAGAATCGTGTTTGCCGCCCAGCCGCTGCCAAACGATCAGGTACTTGCGATGACCGACCGGGGGCATGCCAAGCGCATGCTCTATATGGAGTTTGAGCCGCAGGCACGCGCTGGCAAGGGTGTAAAGATCTTTACGTTCAATAAAAACGGCTCCAACGGCACCTGCCTGGCCGGAGCGCTGCTGGTGCGTACACTGCCGTTTACCGTGCTCATCACACAGAAATCCAGCCCGCCCACCCTTGTGGAAGCGGACGAAATCCCGTTGCGTGATAAGCAAAACAGGGGAAAGGCCTGCGTCATATCCGTGCTGGACGATGTGGTAACCGGCCTGCAGCCCATGATCGGCGAAAAGACGCCGGAAGAGGACGAAGCGGACGAGCCGGACGAGAAGACCGCGCCCAACGCTGATGAAGCGCCTGACGATGACGAAGTGCAGGAACAGCTGAAACTCGACGGGGAAGACGAGTAGAACAATGAACACCAAAAGAGGCTGACGCTTGTCAGCCTCTTTTTCGATCGAAAAATGGTAACAAAAAAGGCTGAATCATCAGCCTCATTTGTTTAGCTTGTTTACTGCGCGGCTTTGGCCATCTGTTTTGCCAGTCTGGCTTTCCTGCGGTTGGCCGTGTTCTTGTGCACAATGCCTTTGGCAGCGGCCTTATCGATAGCGGAGGTGGTTGCGCTGTACTGTGCGCCAGCGTTTGCGGGATTCTCCGCAATCTCCGCGTCAAACTTCTTCAGCGCGGTCTTCACCTTGGATTTTACAATGCGGTTGCGAAGGTTTTTCTTATCGCTAACCTTTACGCGTTTCATGGCGGACTTGATATTGGGCAACGTGTTTCACCTCCTCTGTTTCATAAAATTCGCAAGGCATATTCTATCATGGAGAGTGCTGAAATGCAAGCGAATTTTCAAAATCAATGTACTGGATGCAAATGATCCTCTTCTGCTTGCCCAAACAGCAGAATGATGGGGTGTTCAGGACGATATTCCTTTACTGTGAAGGGGTTTCATTGAACATGGTTCATTTTTATTCAATATATGCTGTATACAATTGGGAGAATCTGTTGACAATCGGGCTTGGCCTGTTATAATGTTCTCCGGAGTATTTTGATTGTATTCGTCAAGAAACTGTCAATCTGCTCAAACCGGCGTTTACGCTGCCGCGTTCATCATTTTTCTCGATGCGCTGCAGGCCGGTGGTAAAAACGTGAACTATTGGGCGGAAAACTCTTCGCCCAGTTGGACGACACAACGTACATATCGACCCCTGATGCTGTGTGGTAGAGTGCAGGCGGTTCCGAACAAGTCTGATTTTGACGCGGATTGTTCATTTCAAGGAAACGCAGAGCAGTTCGGACCATAACGTTTGCAATGGGATGCGGCGAAAATCACTGTTTCGCCGCATAGCACTTTGATTTCCTGTTACTTGAGGAGGAAGGGTTTGGAATGGCTAAAAACATCGTCATCCTGGGCGGCGGCTACGCTGGCGTAATCGCGGCAAAAAAGCTGGAGAAAAAGCTGAAGGGTTTGCAGAAAAAGCAAAAGATCGGCGAGGTCACGATCACGCTGATTGATCGGAATCCTTTCCACACGATGCTCACCGAGCTGCATGAGGTAGCCGCGGCGCGCGTGGAGGAAGAATCCATCAAGCTGTCATTTGCCAAGATTTTTGCCGGCCGCAAAGTCCAGGTTGTGATGGATAAAATTGATGATATTAACTTTGAAACAAAAACCCTGACCGGCGCGGCGGGACAGACCTATTCGTATGATTATCTGGTGCTGGCCGCCGGTTCCAAGCCGACCTTCTTCGGTGTGAAAGGCGCATCCCAATACGCCTATAAGCTTTGGAGCTATCAAGACGCGGTTGTGCTCAAGGAGCGCATTTTGCATTGCTTCCGCGAGGCATCCCGTGAGACCGATCCTGAAAAACGCAAAAAGCTTCTGACATTCTTCACCGTTGGCGCAGGCTTTACCGGCACCGAAATGGCCGGTGAACTTGCCGAATGGATTCCCATTCTCTGCCACCAGTTTGAGATCAAGCGCGAGGAAGTCACCCTGTATATGGCCGATCTTCTGGATCGCGTTGTGCCGACCATGCCGAACAAGTACTGCAATCGCTGCCATGGCCGCCTCACCAAGATGGGCGTGACGATCATGCTGAAAAACAACGTCGTTGAAATCGGCAAGGATTTTATCGTACTGCAGGAGGGCGATGTGCAGCAGCGCATCGAATCTGCCACCATCATCTGGGCGGCGGGAACCGACGGCGCATCCATTGCGCAAAAGGCCGCCAAAACCCTGCCCGGCACCCGCCGTGCCCGGTTGGAGTCGGACAAGTTCCTGCGCTCCAAGACCGATACGTCCGTGTATCTGGTCGGCGACGTGCTGCACTATGTGCCCGAAGGCGAGGAAGCCCCTGTTCCCCAGGTGGTTGAGAACGCCGAATACAGCGCGGAATGCGCCGCGCACAATATTTTGGTTGAGCTCACTGGCGAAGGCGAGATGGAAGCGTATTCGCCCAAGCTGCACGGCGTTATGGTGTGTGTGGGCGGCCGCTGGGGCAGCGCGTATGTCGGCACCCACAAACATAAGTTCGGCCTGCCATCCTTCCTGGCGATGTTCTCCAAGCACTTCATCAACATGTTCTATTTCGCCAAGGTGATGGGCTGGACCAAGATCATCAGCTACATGAAGCACGAGTTCTTCACCATCCGCAACCATCGCTCGTTTGTCGGCGGTCATTTTTCAAACGTAACCCCAAGCTTCCTGCTGGTACCGCTCAGGCTGTGGCTTGGCGCGGTGTGGGTGTTTGAAGCGGTGATGAAGATTGTGGAGGGCTGGTTTGGCGCAGCCAAGCTTTCGGCCTTCTTCGGCGGCGCTAACGCCTGGTTTGATTCGCTTCTTGGCGTAGCCAACAAAACCGTGGAAGCCGTATCGTCTGCGACCGGCGCGGCGGAAGCCGCCGCGGAGACCGTTGCATCCGCCTCAGGCACTGCCGAAGCTGTAGCGACGACCGCCGGGCACGTACTGATTAACTTTGATTTCCTCAACATCTTCCAGCTGATTCTTGTCAGCGGGAAGGAACTGGCACAGTCCGCCCTTGGCGATTTCGCCGTGAAGCTCAACATCCCGATCATGAACTGGCTTTTGGAGCATACGGTGCTGACCAGCGACGGCCTGCAGATTTTCATGCAGGTGATGATCGTGCTGATGGAGCTCGCCGTCGGCCTCGCGCTGATGGGCGGCCTGCTCACCGCGCCTGCCAGCGCAACCTCGCTGGTACTGCAATTCATGTTCATTACGACAACCGGCCTGTACCTGAACACCCTGTGGATGCTCTTTGCCAGCGTTGCCTGCCTGATCGGCGCGGGCCGCACCCTTGGCCTTGACTACTACGCCATGCCCTGGGCAAAACGCCACTGGAAAAATATCCGTTGGATCAAGAAGTGGTATCTATACAATGACTGATATGTCCCAGACCGATTCTGCAAGCGAGACGTTTTCCGTTGCGGAGGCGCTGGATCTGTCCAAGCAGATCATGGATCAGGCGCTTGCATCCACTCCGGCGCCGTTTCGTCCGCGCACTGAGTATTTAGCCAAAGCTCACGGCAAGTTTCTGCGGGCGCAGGCAGTGCTGATCTGCGCGCAGGATGAAACCGGCGTCAGCCGGGCTGCCGCCAAAGCAGCGGCAGCCGTCGAGCTGTTGCACCTGGCAACCCTCGTACACGACGATGTGATGGATGACGCCGATACCCGCCGCAACCAGCCGACGCTCTATAAAAAGTTTGGAGCCAGGCAGGCGGTGATCACCGGGGACTACATCTTCTGCCTGGCGCTGCGCCTGGCGGCGGAAGCAGCCGCAGAGCAGGTAAAACCCGAGGACAGCCTCCCGGATATGATGGAGAGGATATGCAAGGGAGAGCTTTTGCAGACCATCAACCATCGCAACTTCAGACTCAATGGCGTGGGATATCTGCGCATCATCTCCGGTAAAACGGCAGCATTGTTTGAAGGCAGCTTCTACACCGGCGCGATGCTCAATGACAAGAGCCGGGAACGCGCCAAGCAGTACGCAGCAATCGGATGGCTGCTGGGCATGGTGTTCCAGCTCGCGGACGATTGCATGGATTATGAGGCGACCATGGAACAGGCGCAAAAACCCGTGCTGTCCGACTTTGAACAAGGGGTTGTGACCCTCCCGCTCATCGTTGCGCTCAACGATCAGCCTGCGCTCAGGCAGCGCGCAGCCGACGGAGAGATCACAAAAGAGGAAGTACAGCAGACCGTGCGGCAAAAGGGCGGCACAGGCTTCACCAGGCGCGTAGCCCGCATTTACTTCGATAGGGCTGTGCGAAAGCTGGAAGCGCTGGACGCGCCGGAGTTTCAGAAGGACCAAATTGGTTTATTATTGAAACAAGCGGCAGGCGCTGTTCTCAGATAACATATGCACTGCAGTACCGACGTTTCGTGTTCCCGCATGACAGCAGCAACTCTACGGGTTCCCATCGGTTGAACTAGCTCCAAAGAGCTATTCAATAATACATTGAGTGAGGTATAGGTATGAAGAAAATCTTATCCGGTCTCGTTGTTTTGGCACTGCTGATCGCGATGATCAGCATGGTCTCCGTCGGTTTGGCGGAAGACACCGCTGTCAAAACTGGTTTTGGCGTTGTGTCCGGCTTCAACGGCACCAAAAACGCAACCGCCGACGCCGATGGCGTCGTGCAGGTGTACCCCATGTATGCGGCCGTTACGGTTGACATGGATGGCAAAATTGTGAAATGCGTTATCGACAGCTATCAGGGCAAGGTCACCTTTGATGCCAATGGTAAGATTACCAGCGACGTGACCGCTCCGATCGTTTCCAAAAATGTCAAAGGCGATGCCTACGGCATGAAAGCCTCGTCCGGTATCGGCAAAGAATGGTACGAACAAGCCGCCGCTTTTGCTGACTATTGCGTCGGCCTGACGGCTGAAGAAGTTGCCGCCATCCCCATGGATGAAACCGGCCACGCCAGCGGCGAAGATGTCCGCGCAGGTGCTACTGTAACTGTCAGCTCCATGATCAAAGCTGTTGTGGCCGCCGTGGAGAACGCACAGGATCTGGGCGCCATGTCCAGCGATTCCCTCGGTCTGGCTTCGGAAGTTGAGCTCGCCAGCCGCTCCAAGGACGCTACCGCCGATGCGGATGGCACAGGCTATGCGTACGCGTACTATGCTGCCGCCACGTTTGACGCGGACGGCAAAATCACCAGCGTTGTGCTGGATGCTTCCCAGTTCTCCGCCAAGTTCAACAACAAAGGCGAGATCACCACGGACATCGCCGCTCCCCAGTACGCCAAGCAGACCCTCAAGGATGAATATGGCATGAAAGCCAAGTCCGGCATTGGCAAGGAATGGTACGAGCAGGCCAACTACTTCGCAGCGTATGTCAAAGGCATGACTGCTGAAGAGGTTGCCGGCATGGCGGTTGACGAATCCGGCTACGCCGCAGACGCGGACGTGCTGGCCGGCACCACCGTGCACATCGGAGACTTCCTCAACGTGATCGTCGCGGCTTACGAGTCCGTAAAGTAATCACGTTCCAGTAACCATAAAGAGCCGGTTTCATAATCGTGTGAAACCGGCATCTTTATTTCATCCATTCCCAACAGAAAGGCGGTTTGACCCGCAATGCGCAACTCCTTCTTACGCCGCGTCGGCCTGATACTCATTGCCGCAGCCATGCTGCTGTTCTCCGGCTGCGGCGCGCAGTCAACGGCAGAGGAGATCAAGTACAAGGCGACGTTTTTAGACTTGTTTGATACCGTGACCCAAATCATCGGCTATGATACGGAGAAAGCGTTCTTCGAGACCTTTGCCGACCATTGGAAGGACGAGCTGGCTACGTATCATGCGCTTTATGACATTTATCACGATGATGCGGTAACGTCCATCAAAACGATCAACGACAATGCGGGCATACAGGCCGTGACAGTCGACAGCCGCATCATCGATCTGCTCTTGCTCAGCAGGGAGATGTACGACCTGACCGGCGGGAAAACCAATGTGGCGATGGGCGCTGTGCTCTCCATTTGGCATGATTACCGCGAAGCCGGTATCAACGACCCGGAGAATGCGGAGTTGCCGCCCATGGATCAGCTTATACAAGCCGCAAAGCACACGAATATCGAAGATATGATCATCGACACGGAAGCGTCCACGGTCTACCTGCGGGATCCCGCTATGTCGCTGGATGTCGGGGCTATCGCCAAGGGCTACGCTACAGAGCGCATTGCACAAAATATCGCCGAAACTGGCAGAACCAGTGTGCTGTTATCCGTTGGCGGCAATGTGCGCGCGATCGGCGAAAAGCCCGACGGCACTACCTGGACGGTCGGTGTGCAAAACCCCGACCTGGATGCCGAGGCGGAAACGCTATTCAATTTGAATATCAATAACCTGTCTGTGGTGACGTCCGGCTCCTATCAGCGCTACTATACGGTGGATGGTGTGCGGTATAACCACATCATTGATCCGGATACGCTGATGCCGACGACGTACTTTATCGGGATCTCCGTTGTAACGGAGGACTCGGGCTATGCCGACGGCTTAAGCACGGCGCTGTTCTGTATGCCGCTGGAGCAGGGACGCGCGCTGGTGGAAAGCATGGAGGGTGTTGAAGCCTGCTGGGTTGCGCCGGATGGAACCATCACCATGACGGAAGGCTTTGAAGCGCTGATCCAGCAATAGGCTACAAAAGCGATACCAAATAACCCGCGAGGATTGTTAACAGATACCCGTACAGCAGAATGGTGTAGTTCTTGACCGACAGAATGAAGGTTTCCGCTTTGACGGGCTTTTTAACAAACGCTTTAACGTTGCGGTAGACCAGCGGGGCCGTGAGCAGGGCCAGAAGCGACAGGGGAGCCAGCACGCCTGCAATGACCGATACTGCGATAGCTGCATAGGCCGCGACGTACAACGCGCCATACAGCCGCAGGGCGTGCTTCTGGCCGATGTAATAGGGTAGCGTGTAGCGCTTACTCTGCACATCGCGTTCCACATCGCAAATGTTGTTGGACAGCATAATGTTGGACGTACAGCACATATTGGGCAGCGCCAGCAGCAAAAGCGCAAGCATGCTGACCCAGTCCATAGAGGCGGAAATCACCCGGCCGCTGATCTGCAAATCGGCGTACTGTACGCTTCCCGTATGCGCGTTGACAAAGACGGTCAGAAAGATGACCAGGAAGCCTTCCGTAAGCCCCGAGGCAATCTCGCCGTATGGCGTGCGTGAAATGGAGATTGGGGTAAATGAATAGAGTATTCCCACGCCAAAGCTGATCGCGCCGGCAAACAGCACGGGTAACCCGTACAGGTAGCTAAGCCACAGCCCAAGCAGCATGGCAGCGCCGCCTGTCACATAGATCAACGCAAGCGACACGGCCTTGCTGAAGTGCAGCTCTTTGCCCTCCCGCCGCCTGTCGATATAGTTATTGATCATCGTTACCGTCAGCGACCAGAACAAAACTGCGACAAACAAGATGCCTGTCGCCAGAAAATCCAGCGTATTGTTCCGGTACAGGCTGTAGGCAACGCCGATCAAAAATGGCGTCAGGCTAACGAGCTTTGTACTCAGCTCTACAAACTTGATCCATCGGGACAAGGCGGAGCTTCCGGTTTGCAATCAAATCACGCTTTCTATTATGGTTCCAAGCATACTTGCGGCCTTGGAACACATACGTTTATACGGTGTATTATATCGCCGGGTCGTTATATGCGTCAAGAATATGGAAGGCTTACAACAGCTTACCGCATGCAGAAAATGACGGTATACAGTTGACAACGCCCGCCAGCGCTTGCTACACTGTAAGGCATTACAGACTTTGAGGGAGGATTGCCCATGCCGAATTTTTCGCTTCCCGATTCCGTGTTCATCGACGCGTGCAAGGCATATTCCACGCCGTTTCACCTGTACGATGAACAGGGTATCCGCTCCACAGCCAGACGCTGGCAGCGGGCGTTTTCATGGTGCGAGGATTTCAAGGAGTATTTCGCGGTCA
>DAIOVG010000101.1:0-9891 GCA_036759125.1 Candidatus Limiplasma sp. | reverse complement strand
GCAAAAGCCTTTTTTGGAACCACTGGCCTAGCCAGTGGTTTTCTAAATACAAAAAGGGGATGCCACAATTGCTGCGGCATCCCCTTGGTGTGCTTATAAACAGGTAAACTTAATTCGCGTAGGGATGATAGACGATTTCGCCGGTTTCCTGATCGCGGCTGAACTGCCTGAAGTAATCCCAGGCAAGCTGAGCGTATTCCTGATACAGGCCATGGGGAATGAACTCGATGACGTTCAGCCCGACCATAGGCGCGCCCTCATCATTGAGGAAGAACCAGGTATAGAGCGGATACTCATCATTGATCATCGTTTCGCGGTAGACATCGCCCTTGAAGCCGCTCATGGGATAGGTTTCAAAGTCGAACTCGACCGTCGGCATTTCGTTGTAGCCCAGATAATCGTTGATGTTCATCTGGAAGTCCGGCGCGATGTAGCCGTTCGCGGAATCAAAGTGCGTATAGGTGTCGTAGGTGCAGGTTGTCAGCAGCATGGGGATTGAGCATTTTGACAACCGTCTTGTCCGCGTCAAAGCCAACCATGGGATAGGACGCGAAATCGTAGGTCAGCGTTCCAAGCTCGTTAAACTCCGCAAAGCGGGCAATGACCTCCTGATAGCCTGCGCCCAGTGTACGCGCAACCTGATCAAAAGCGCCGCCAAGATCGAACTCCGAGGTCGTGAACATCATCGCCACATCGACGTTTTTGAACACTGCGGCTTGCTCCTCGGTGGGAACGTAGATGCCCCAGGGGGTGCCTGCTGCCATGGGGACGGTCGCTGCAAACAGCTGCGGGGCCCATTCAACGGCTTCCACCGTTGCGGCTCCACCCATGGAGTAACCGGTGGCATACACACGGCCGGGATCCAGCGCGGGGTACGTGTCCAGCATGTACTGCACCAGCGCGGGGAGGGTTTGTCCGTTCACGTCAAAGGGCGAGCCATCAAAGATCGAAGCGGTTGTGTCGCTGGCGTAGCGGGGCGCGACTAGCGCAATACGCTCGCTGCCGGCCAGCGAAATCATGCCCAGTTCGTCAGTCGCCTGCACCGGATCGTCTCCGCCGCCGTGGTTGCACAGAATCAGCGGAATGCTGTGCTCTGCAGCCGTACCATCAAGCACTTCTTCCGGCAGGAACTCGTACCATGTTTGCAGGTAGTCGCCATTTTCCGCCTTGATATCGGCAAAGCGCTCTTCCTGATGCTCCACAAGGTAGATATATTCCATTTAGGAATGCCGCATATACTTGCTCAGGTAAACAGAAAGATATGATAAGGAGACCGTACATGCTTCAGATCAACCATATATCCAAAACCTATACGACAGGGCAGCTGTCGCAGGCGGCGCTGGATGACGTTAGCTTCAACCTGCGCGATAACGAGTTTGTCGCAATTCTCGGCCCCAGCGGTTCCGGTAAGACCACGCTTTTAAACGTGATCGGCGGCCTGGACCGGTACGATTCCGGGAATCTGATCATCAACAACATTTCCACCAAAGATTACAATGACCGGGATTGGGATTCCTACCGCAACCACACCATCGGGTTTGTGTTTCAAAGCTATAACCTGATCCAGCACCCGTCCATTTTGTCAAACGTCGAAATCGCGCTCACGATCTCCGGCATTTCCAAAAGCGAGAGACGCAAGCGCGCAAAAGAAACGCTGACCCTCGTCGGCCTGGGCGATCACCTGCACAAGCGCCCCAACCAGCTCTCAGGCGGGCAGATGCAGCGCGTAGCCATCGCCCGGGCGCTGATCAACAATCCCGACATCCTGCTTGCGGATGAACCCACCGGCGCGCTCGATTCCGAAACCAGCACACAGGTGCTTGAGCTGCTCCGGGAGGTGGCAAAGGACCGCCTGGTCGTCCTGGTCACGCACAACCGTGAGCTTGCGGGGCAATACGCAAACCGCATCATCCAGCTGCGCGACGGGAAAATCACGGACGATTCCAATCCGTTTGACGCGGAAAAAGCAGCGCTTGCATCCCCGAAGCACCAGAACATGGGCAAGGCCTCCATGTCGTTTTTGACAGCCCTGTCGCTGAGCTTTAACAACCTGCGCACCAAGATCGGCAGAACGGTACTCACGGCCTTTGCAGGCTCTATCGGCATCATCGGAATCGCGCTGATACTATCGCTGTCCAACGGCGTGAATAACTATATCGACATGATCCAAAAGGACACGATGGTTGCGTACCCCATCACCATCGACGCGCAGACCATCGACCTGAGCAGCCTGATAGCAGCCAGGCGCGAGGTGAGCGATACCGAAATCACACACGGTCTGGACAATGTATATTCAAACATCAACAGCCTGGAAATGGCCTCAAGCCTGACCACAAGCATCGCCTCCAAGAACAACCTTACGGCCTTCAAAGCGTATCTGGATAATCCCCAGAGCGAGATTGCGCAATATCTCGGCGAGAACGGCGTGATTTATTCCTACGATATCCAATACGACGTTTACGCAAGGGATGCCGACGGGGCTGTGGTGAATACAGACGGCAGCACGCTGACCACCTCCAAATCAAGCTCCGGTATGGCGGGACTTGCGCAGATGGCAGGCCTTTCGGGCATGACCGGAGGCTCAAGCTCGCCCTCATTCTCCGGGATGAACGTTTCCTCGGTGTTTGAAGAGCTGATCCCCGGACAGAACGGCCAACCCGTCAGCGCGGCGATCACGGCCAACTACGATGTGCTGTACGGCGACTGGCCCAAGGCCTATGATGAGGTCGTGATTGTTCTGGACGAGAACAACGAGATCTCCGCCGCCACACTTTATAAGCTCGGACTCCTGCCCTCGCAGCAATATAAAGAGCTGATGACCAAAATACAGCAGGGCGAAGAGGTGCAGCTGGAAAGCCAGGCGTTCAGCTACGCGGATATCGCCGCGCAGACCTTCTACCTGATTCCGGCCAGCGACTACTACACACAAAACGCAAACGGCCTGTTTGTTCGCGCCGGAGAGAGCGAAGAATCCCTTGTGGCGCTCCTGGAAAACGCCATCGAGCTGCACATTGCAGGCATCGTGCGCCGTTCCACGGACGCCAACAGCGCTATGATATCCGGCACGGTAGGCTATACGGCGGCGCTGACTGAGACCATCATCCGCCATACTGATGAAAGCGCGGTTGTGCAGGCGCAGATCGCTTCGCCCGATATCAACGTGCTCAACGGTCTCCCCTTCGCCCCTGCCAGTGACACGGAAAAGGCTGCTTACGCCGCGGAGTACCTGTCCGGCCTGAACATCTCGCAAAAGGCCGAGATGAGCGCAACGATACTGCGGGCCATGTACGCAGCCGCGCCCGATCAGCTTGACGGGATGCTTTCCAGGAGCGAAACCGAGCTTGCCGGGATGCTGGATATGTTCCTGCAAAATCCCGACGATGCCATTTTGCTGAAGATTTACGACCAGTACATTACGGCAGGTTCGTATGCGGAAAACCTGGCGGCTTTCGGTGTTGTCAACCGCGATACGCCGATATCCATCAGCATTTACGCGGACTCGTTTGAGGACAAGGACGCCATATCCGCCTCCATCACCGCCTACAACGCTACGGCAAGCCAGGCCGACCAGATTACCTACACGGATTACGTGGGCCTGATGATGTCCTCCGTAACGACGATTATCAACGTGATTTCCTACGTGCTGATCGCGTTCGTGGCCGTATCGCTGATCGTATCCTCGATCATGATCGGGATCATCACCTACATCTCGGTGCTGGAGCGCACCAAGGAGATCGGCATTCTGCGCGCGATCGGCGCTTCCAAGAAAAACATTTCCCAGGTATTCAGCGCGGAAACGTTTATTATCGGCCTGTTTGCGGGCCTGCTGGGCGTCGGGGTGACCTATCTGCTGCTCATTCCGGGCAATGTGATTATCCACGCGCTGATCGGCTCTGCGGATGTCAACGCGATGCTGCGGATTTCAAGCGCAGTCATCCTCATCATCCTCAGTATGCTCCTGACATTGATCTCCGGGATCATTCCCTCCCGCAAAGCGGCAAAGAAAGACCCTGTCGCCGCGCTTCGCACCGAATAACAGAACGCCCCGATATACCGAATGCACGCAGAGGCAAACGCCTCTGCGTGTTTTATATTTGCAAAGAAACCTGCGTTCATACTGCTGATGATCTAGGAAAATCCCGTGCTTTAACGAGATTGAAAATACCAGGAGGCATATTTTGCTGTTTTCAAAGCGTACCAATTGCTATATACTGTTACTATGTTAGATCATCAATTGATGTGCGACCCTTGGGGATCAGAACAG
The DNA here is from genome assembly GCA_036759125.1 of Candidatus Limiplasma sp. Classification (GTDB taxonomy): domain Bacteria; phylum Bacillota; class Clostridia; order Christensenellales; family Aristaeellaceae; genus CAXXOK01. The sequence goes on along the minus strand of DAIOVG010000101.1, from coordinate 5,627 downwards.
CTCACCATGAAATCTTTATGAGAATGAGGGGATAAAGATGGAATGCAGGCAGGAAACCCTTAGGAGCCGCTAATATCTGCGTATATGCTGCCATGAACGCAAGGAAGCGGCTTACAAAGCCCACTCAAGTGTATGATCACCCTGCATTTGGAGCGATAGGTTCCATGACAGACCAAAAACTTAAGCGTCGCAGCAAAGCAGCAGGAAACCACCCAGATTCTCAGGTGTCAAATCAGAAGCAGCACAGGACCCTGCTTCCCCGAATATACTCTGAAACGGAGGAATTCTTATTAAACTCAAGGATTATTTTCTCAAGCAAAAGATGATGACACGGGTGCTGATCAGCCTGCTGCCCATTGTGCTGGCGGCTATTTATCTGTTTGGCTTGCGGGTGCTGGTGGTGCTGTCCGTCGTCACCACGACCGGTATTCTGTGCGAATATGGCATGATGCGTTTGATTGACGGAAAAAAAGCCAAGGTTTCTGAGGCGCTCTTTGTCACCTGTCTTTTGTTTACGCTGACCCTGCCGCCGACTGTGCCGCTTTGGATTGCAGCCGTTGGCATCGCGTTTGGCGTTGTCTTCGGAAAGTGTGTTTTCGGCGGCTTTGGCAAGAACGTTTTCAATCCGGCGCTGGTTGGCCGCTGCTTCATCTACGTCGCGTTTCCGGCGCATATGACGATTGCCTGGGCGGAGCCCTACACGGGTCTTTTAGGCGGATTTGTGCACTGGAGCGCCGGGGTGGATGCGATGACGTCCGCGACGCCGATGATTTTATTGGGCAAGGAAGGCGTTGTCACTGATTATCTGCGGTTGTTCCTTGGCAATATCTCCGGATCGCTTGGCGAAACAAGCGCGCTTCTCATCCTGCTTTCCGCCGTGTATCTCATCGTGACGAAAACGGCTTCCTGGAAAATTATCGTGTCCTGTGTGGCAACATTCGCCGCATTCAGCGCCATTCTTTACCTGACGGGAACCATTCAGGCCGATCCGCTATTTTCCATCCTGTCCGGCGGGTTCCTCTTCGCTGCCGTATTCATGGCGACTGACCCGATTTCAGCGCCGAGACAGGAACTGTCAAAATACATTTATGGAGCGTTGATTGCCATCGTCGCGCTCGTCATCAGAGCATTCTCCCTGTTTACGGAAGGTATCATGTTTGCCATATTGATCGTCAACGCCTTTGTACCGCTGATTGATCGGAACATTAAAAACCTCAAGGACAGGAAAAAAGCCAGGGGGCAGGTGGCAGTATGAAAAAGGGACGGATTTATACGATTGTTTTCATGTTGATCATCAGCGCGGTTTTCACATTTCTTCTGGCCGGGGCAAACTCGCTCTTCCTGCCAAAAATACAGGAAAACGCCAGGCTTGCGGACATGAGGGCAGTTCTATACGTATTCAATCTCAGTCAGGACGGCAGCGCCGACGAGGTTCTCCAGCGTTTTGAACAAAACATCAGGCAGACCACGATTTCCGGTATCGATCTCTATGAGTACAGTTCAGCGGATGGGCAGCCGGAAGCCTATGCCATTCCGTTTACCGGGCGTGGCTTGTGGGGCAGCATTTCCGGGTATTTGGGCGTTTTGGCCAAGCTGGATCAAATGATCGGTCTGGTATTCACCGATCAGAGCGAAACCCCTGGGCTGGGCGGGCGCATTGATGAATTGGCTTTCCGCGAGCAGTTCAGGAACATCGCGATTACGGCCAATACCACGCTCACCTACGGCCAAACGGATGGCAGCCAAATTGACGCCATAACCGGCGCGACGTTAACGTCCAATTCGGTGATGCGCATTATCAACCAGGTATTGGATACCACTGTGAGCAAACTGGGGGTTACGGGCAATGACTGAGAAAGTAAGAGACGTCATATCCAGAAACGTTTGGAAAGAGAATCAGGTCCTGCGCATGATTCTGGGAATCTGTTCCAGTCTTGCCGTCACAAACCTGATGGTCAATTCCCTGGTGATGGGGCTTGGGCTCACATTTGTAACCGCGCTGTCCAGCTTGACGATTTCGCTTTTGCGCAACGCCATACCCCACAGGGTCCGCATGATCGTGCAGACGCTGATTATCGCGGCGTATGTTATTTTGGTCGACATATTCCTCAAGGCGAATATGACGGATATCAGCAAGGCGCTGGGGCCGTATGTGGGCCTGATCATCACAAACTGCATTATCATGGGGCGTGCGGAAGCGTATGCGCAGAAAAATCCTCCGCTGCTTTCGATGCTGGACGGCTTTTTCGCAGGCATCGGCTATACGATTGTGCTGCTGATCATTGCGCTGTTCCGCGAATTCCTGGGCTTCGGCACCATTTTCGGGTTCAATGTAAACTTCATCGGGTTTGAAACATGGACGATTATGGTGATGCCGCCCGCGGCGTTCTTCCTGATCGGCATATTGATCTGGATCACCTCGAACATGTTCGCCAAAGGCAAGGCAAGCAAAGCCAAGTAGGCTCAGAAAGGATTGGGTACAGCTATGACAATCACAGTCAGCCCATTGATTATATTCCTGGCGTCGATCTTAACCAGCAATATGATACTGTCTAATTTTCTGGGCATGTGCTCCTATATCTCCATTTCCGGAGAGTATAAAACGGCATCCAGCCTGGGCAAATCCGTGACCCTGGTCATGGTGTTTACAACAATCATCAATTACTGGGTGAATAAGCTGCTCATCGTGCCTCTGGGGCTTGAATACCTGCAGTATATACTGTTTATCATGATCATTGCGGCCTCCGTGCAGATTATCGAAATGGCGATGGACAGGCTGCTGCCGGATTTGCACGTGAAGCTTGGCATCTTCCTGCCGCTGATTACCGTGAACTGCGCGATACTGGGCACAACGCTTTTCATGGTGATCCGCGATTACAGCTTTATACAGTCCGTGTTGTTTGGTCTTGGGAGCGGCATCGGCTGGTGGCTTGCGATCAGCGCGCTGGCGGCAATCCGCGAGAAAATGGGAAAAGCCAAGCTGCCCAAGGGTCTGGAAGGCCCGGGGATCGCGTTTATCATCACGGGGATCATGGCCCTGGCTTTTATCGGCTTTTCCGGCATCTTCTCCATAACCTGATTGTAAGGGAGTTATCACGATGGTCATACTGACAACAGTATTGAGCGTAACAGCGGTATCCGTTGCGCTGGCATTTATCATTATTGTTGCGGAATACTTCTTCAACAATTATGGGGAATGCGAGATTGATATCAATGGCGGCAACAAGGTGCTCAAGATCGAAGGCGGCTCCTCTCTGCTTTCAGCGCTCGCGGGACAGAAAATATTCATTCCCTCCGCATGCGGCGGAAAAGCAACCTGCGGATTATGCAAGGTGCAGGTTCTTGAGGGCGCCGGTCCCCTATTGCCAACCGAAGAGCCCTATCTGACGGAGGACGAGCGCAAGAATCACTATCGGCTCTCCTGCCAGGTCAAGGTGAAAAACAATATCCGGATCCTGGTACCGGAAGAGCTGTTCAACATCAAGGAATTTGTGACAACAATCGAGTCGGTTACGCAGCTGACCCACGATATCAAAGGCTTCAAGTTTAAGTTACCCGATGGGGAAACCGTACATTTCAAAGCCGGGCAATACATGCAGCTGTATACGAAACCGTATGCCAAGGTTAAAGAAAGCGTCTACCGTGCTTACTCAATTGCCAGCGCTCCGTCTGATGATGGGATCGTTGAGCTGATTATACGCCTGGTGCCGGATGGCATCTGCACAACCTACGCACACACGCAGCTTTCCGAGGGGGATCAAGTCAATATCAGCGGCCCGTATGGCGACTTCTATCTGCGGGGAGACTGCAAGGAAATCGTCATGATTGCCGGCGGTTCCGGTTTGGCGCCCATGAAATCCATCATCCTCGACGTGCTTGAAAAGAACATCGATATCAAAATGAACTTCTTTTTTGGTGCCGTCACCAAGAAAGACTTATACTATCTGGATTTCTTCCACGATCTGGCAAAACGCCATGAAAACCTTCGCTTTATCCCGGCCCTATCCAAGCCCGCGCCGGAAGACAACTGGGACGGCGAGGTCGGCCTGATTACCGAGGTCGTCGACCGGTATATTGAGGACTGCTCCGAAATGGAAGGCTATCTGTGCGGCAGCCCCGGCATGATTAACGCCTGCCTGAGTGTGCTCAACAAAAAAGGCATGAGCGACGACAGAATCTTTTTTGATAAATTCTAGTAAGGAGTGCGGAGAATGAAACAGAGTCCCGAACTGGCGCAGATTCAAGCCAACATGATGCCCGGAGCCTTGTCGGCTCACGGTTTCATTGGCGAGGACAGCCGCAATCTGATCGATATCATCCAAAGCGATCTTGAAGCGCTCCAGCAGCTTGGCATCACGCAGGAAGCCCTTGCTGATAAAATGCAGGAGATCACCGATATCGGGGCCAAAGGTCTGGGTCGGCCGGAATCCATGGACGAACACTTCGAAATCGCTGTGGAGGATTACAAGGGCGAGATCCCTTGCCCGTTTAAGGACAAGGCCAAGGCGAACAAACGCCAGACTCATGTCAGGCGGCTTGATACCGGCGCTACGATACGCTGGACAGATCTGAACATCCACATGATCCGGGAACATGGCTTTTTTGAGGGGTATGGAAGCCCATACCGTCTTGCTCCAGCGGAGCTGGTGAAATTTCTGGGAATGGTCTGACGCATACAGCTGCCCAGCTGAACCTGCCGCATCAACGCTTCTTCTGCCAATTATAAGCTTACGATCATGAGAATCATGATCAATATACGAAAAAGCCCCGAGTAATCGGGACTTTTTCGTTGGTCTGGGTGACAAGATTCGAACTTGCGACCTCTTGAACCCCATTCAAGCACGCTACCAAACTGCGCCACACCCAGACAGTATGTTTGAACGCGAAAAGTAGTGTATCACAGGCGTTGCGCGCGTGTCAAGGTGTAAACGCGTTACGGTAAAAATTCTATCAATCGCCAAAGCAAATGCCAATCGTTTTGGCCGTGGCGACGATATTGTTGTCCTTATCGACAAGCTTGGGCGAGCCTGCGATATCCTCCAGCTTGTTGTGGGTGATATCCTTGCCGTTGAGCGCTACGGTCACGCCGTAGACCTCGTCGCGGATCAGCTCCGCGGCATGCACGCCAAGGCGCGTTGCCAGTACGCGGTCAAACGCACAGGGGCTGCCGCCGCGCTGGATATGGCCGGGAACGCAGTTGCGTGTATCCACCCCGATCATTTTGGTCAGCTCGTTTGAAATGCGCCTGGAAACGCTATCGTAGGGCGAAGCCTTGCGCAGCTCCTCGCGTTCCTTTTTCTTCATACCGGCTTCTTCCACGGTCATCGCGCCTTCGGCCACGGCGATAATGGAGAACTTGTTCCTCTGCTCCCGCTTTGAAACTGCCTCGGCTATGTTTTTGATGTCGTAGGGTATCTCCGGGATAATAATCGCGTCCGCGCCGCCCGCGATGCCGGAGTAGAGCGTCAGCCAACCGGCTTTGTTGCCCATGATCTCCACCACAATGCAGCGGCCGTGGCTGTTGGCGGTCGTATGGATGCGGTCAATGACCTCCGTGGCAATGTCCATCGCGGTATGGAAGCCGAAGGTATAGTCGGTGCCCGTGATATCGTTATCAATGGTCTTGG
>DAIOVG010000100.1:0-9891 GCA_036759125.1 Candidatus Limiplasma sp. | reverse complement strand
CTTGCGGATTTTAAAAACCGTCTCCCCGTTCCCGTTCGCGTTGTTGGCGACGGCAGCGATCTTTATAACGCTTTACGAAACCGATAGGAGTGCTTGTATGCCGAAACCTCTTGTGGCCATCGTCGGCCGCCCCAACGTGGGGAAATCGACCTTTTTCAATAAAATTGCCGGGAAACGCATCTCCATTGTGGAAGACACGCCCGGTGTAACACGTGATCGTATCTATGCCGATACCGATTGGATGGGGCGTCACTTCACGCTGATTGATACCGGCGGGCTCGACCTGCATAGCGATGATGTTTTGCTGCAAAACATGCGTCGGCAAGCGCAGATCGCCATGGACACGGCGGATGTGATCTGCCTGTTCTGCGACGGGCGCGTCGGGCTGACCACCGAGGATTCAGAAGTTGCCGCGCTGCTGCGCAAAACCCGCAAGCCTATCCTGCTGGTTGTCAACAAGATCGACCACAAAAATCAAAGCGATGCGCTGTATGAGTATTACAGTTTAGGGCTTGGCGACCCCATTGCCATCTCCTCCACAAACATGCTGGGGCTCGGTGATCTTCTGGAAGAGATCGTCCGTCATCTGCCCCCGACCCAAGACGATGAGCAGGAGGAAGCCAGCGAGCTGATTCAGCTTGCGGTTGTGGGTCGCCCCAACGTAGGCAAGAGCTCGCTTTGCAACCGCATTTTGGCGGAAGAGCGCACCATGGTGTCCGATATTCCCGGCACCACCCGCGACGCGATTGACTCCGCGTTTGTCGATGAGGACGGCACAAAGTTCAACATCATCGACACTGCGGGCATGCGCAAGAAAAGGGTGATCGAGGATGAAAGCCTGGAGCGTTATTCTGTACTGCGCTCCATTACGGCCATCGACCGATGCGACGTGGCGCTGCTGCTGATTGACGCGCAGGATGGCGTAACTGAGCAGGACACCAAAATCGCCGGGTTGATTCTGGACGCGGGCAAGGCTGTGATCGTGGTCGTGAACAAATGGGATTTGATCGATAAAGAAACCAATACCATGGCGAAAATGGAAAAGGAAATCCTGAACGATCTGAAATTCATGAGCTATGTGCCGGTTCTATTCCTGTCCGCGCTTACCGGCAGGCGCGTGAATACGGTTCTTTCCAAGGTGAAGGAAGTCGTAGAAAACTATCGCCGCCGCATCCCCACCGGAGTCCTGAACGAAGCTCTGGCGGACGCACAGATGACCCTGCAGCCACCCATTCAGGGCGGACGCAAGCTGAAGATCTACTATGTGACACAGCAATGCGCCTGCCCGCCGACCTTTGTGTTCTTTGTCAATGATAAGGAAATGATGCACTTCGCCTACGAACGTTACCTGGAAAACCATCTGCGCAAAAGCTTCGCGTTTGCAGGCACGCCGATTCGCTTTATCCTGCGGGAAAAGGAAAAAAGCTGATTCTGAATCCAGACTACGAGTTGCGTTAACTGAAAATTGCTTAGCATATTATAAATAACAACAAGGCGACCATGGTCGCCCTGTTGTTTCATATTAGTCTCAATATTACACTATGGTTTCCTTTTGCCCGTGAAATCCTTGAGCCATGCTTCGGCAATGCGGATACTGTCCGCAACGGGTTCCGGTGCGGGACCGCCACGCAGGCTGCGGCGGGATACGCAGGTTTTTAGCGAAATGGCATCATATACGTCGTTCTCAAACAACGGGCTTGCCGCCTGCATCTCCTGCAGGCTGAGCTCATCCAGCGCGCGACCGTCCTGAATGCACTGCTTCACCAACGAGCCTGATACATGGTGCGCGTCGCGAAACGGAAGCCCTTTGCCAACCAGGTAGTCAGCCAGATCGGTTGCATTGGTAAAGCCGAGCTTGGCGCTCTTTTCCATCTGCTCCACGTTGAATGCTACGGATGCAAGCATCGCCGTAAAGACATCCAGACACTTTTTCACGGTATCATACGCGTCGAAAAACGCTTCCTTGTCCTCCTGCATATCTTTGTTATAAGCCATGGGAAGACCCTTCATCACCGTCAGAAGCGCGGTCAGGTCGCCGTACACACGCCCGGTTTTGCCGCGAATCAACTCGCAGGCGTCTGGATTCTTTTTCTGCGGCATGATGCTCGAGCCGGTAGAATAGGCATCGTCCATGGTGACGGTTGCAAACTCGTTGCTGGACCACAGTATCAGTTCCTCGCAGAAGCGGCTGAGGTGCATCATCGCTACGCTGGACGCTGACAGGAACGACAGCAGATAATCCCGGTCGCTGACGGCATCCATTGCGTTGTTTGTCACAGCGGAAAACGCAAGCAGCTCGGCAACCCGCTCCCGGTTCAGGGCATAGGTCGTTCCCGCTAACGCGCCGGAGCCAAGGGGCATCACATCCGCTTCCGCATAGGCAGCCTGGAAGCGTTTCATATCCCGCATTACCATCTGCGCGTATGCCATCAGGTGGAACGCTAGCGTTACCGGCTGCGCCTTTTGCAGGTGCGTATAGCCAGGCATTACCGTTTCTGTATGCTGTTTGGCAAGCGAAAGAATGGTTTGTAAAAGTGCCGTTAATGAGGTTTCTACATCCTCACAGGCGAGCTTTGCATACATACGCGTGTCCAGCGCTACCTGATCGTTGCGGCTTCTGCCTGTGTGCAGTCTCTTTCCGGCGTCGCCGATGCGGCGGGTAAGCTCGCTTTCAGCAAACATATGCACATCTTCGGCGCTGAGGTCGATAACCAGCTTTCCCTCTTCATCGTCCTTTAAAATCTCCCGCAGTCCACGGATAATGGCATCGCCATCCTGCGACGGAATAATACCCTGTTCCGTGAGCATAGTCGCGTGCGCGATGGAGCCCAAAAGGTCGCAGCGCAAAAGGCGCTGATCAAATGGGATGGACGAATGAAAATCGTCCATCAATTTCGCCGTCTGTTTTTCAAAGCGCCCTGCCCATAACTTTGCCATATGCAACCTTCCTTACACGTTATCCGCACGTTGTTGTGATGGTATAGCTTACACCCCACACATAGTATGTGATCAGCACTTCCCGCACCGAGTGACTGTCCTTTTGGGTCAGGATGGTCGCCGATACGGTGCCGCTCGTCTTGGGAGCCAGCTTGTGGATTTGATAATCTCCCAGTTGCAAAATATCCCCGTCCTTGGGAACAATCTGCACTTCGATCATTTCGATGGGAATCAAACATTGGTTGGATAGCTCCAGCGTATAGGTGATAAACGCATAGTCGGCGGCTTCGCCCAACCCCACATCCGTAAAGATTACCCCAGGGAAGGCGCCAAGCGACAGGTATTGATTCACCTGCTGGAACAGATCCGGCTGTGTAACCGCCGCGTGGCCGGTGATATCGCAATCCGCTACCGTCACCTTTGCCGTGAGGAAGAAATACCCGACTATCCCAACGACAACGATCACCAGCGCGATCATAAACAGCATCAGATATTTTAGAAACGTCATACCTACACTCCGTTCCGTCAATCGCCCTGCGACAGGATGTTTCGAATCTCGTCGATCATTTCAGAGTCCTTTAAGCGGAACTTGAATTCCACACGCCGGGATGCATCCATGTCCACGTTTCCGTTCGCGTCGTATACGGGATCGGAATAGCTTCGGCCCTTCGCGGTCAGGATATTATACAATATCGCTTGCTGTTTTTGCGTCAGCTGCGGCATTTCCAGGCAGAACCTCACCACGGACAGCGCACGTTCCTGCGAAAGTTCCAGGTTGTATAGATAGCTGCCCGCCGTATCCGTATGCCCTTCGATCACAATCTCGCCCAGATATCCGGAATAATCGTCGCTCAGCAGTACTGACAGGTACACCGGAAGAAACCGGTTAAGAAAATCGCGGCCTTCCTGCTTAATCGTATTGGAATTATAGTCAAAGAACACCGTGGATTCAAGCATGATGTCACCGGTGTTTGCGTCCACTGTGGCCGTCAGGTTGGCGCTCGTCAGTGCGGATGCCAAATCTCGGATAATTTTGGTGCGTACGCCGACAAGATCTTCCAGCTTTCGTTGCTGTTCATCCATGGCGATTTGCTGGGACTGCAACAAATCCATCGCCGCGTTCAGCTTTACCTCCTGCTGGGCAAGGGTTGTTTGCGCTTCGTTGAGCGTGGTTTCCTTTTCCGTCAGTGCGGCATTGGCAGCCGCGATTTTTGCTTCCTGCTCGGTCAATTGCTGTTGCTGAACGTTCAAAAGACCTTTTTGCACGTCAATCTCGGTCAAAGCGCTGTCCAGGCTGTTTTGCTTGTCCAGCAGCTGGGACCGCTGATCATCCAGCGTCTCCTGCTGGGAATTGAGCAGCGCCGTTTGTGCGTCCAGCTCCGCGGTCTTTGTTTCCAGCAGCATAAAATACTGATAAATGGTATAGCAAAGCACAAGCACGAAAACAAGCAGAAGCGCGGCCATCATATCGGAATACGATATCCATGCCGCACCGCCGTCTACACGCGAACTCCGTCCGCGTTTGCGCGTGCTTCTCCTCATCCCTGTCCGCCTCCGCTGCGTTTTCCATCCGGCTGTTTGCCATCCTGTGCCGCCAGACGGGAAAGCGTATTCGCCGCTTCGCTCATTACACGCGCCGAATCGGCCAGCGAGTCGAGCTTCTCGTGAAGCTCTTTGTCCGCTTTCTGCCTGTCCTTTTGATCGTCCTTGCCGGAGGCTGTTTCCACACTTTGCCGCATGGCCTCAATCCCCTGGGACAGCCGCGTCATTGTTTCCTCGTTATGCCGCAGCATGGCTTCGATTTCCTTGCGGTATTCCGTACCGGCGTTTGCCATTTCCCTGTCCAGCGACATTTCGCGAACAGCCTCCAGCGTATAGCTCATGCTCTGCTGGGCCTCCTGCATGCTGTGGTTCATTCTGTCCACGGCATCGGCAAACGCGGCGAACTTGCCGTTCATCGATGTGTCCATCTGCTGCAGGAAACGGTTGACGATGCGCTGGATGCCGTCCACCTGCTCCCGCGTTGTGCCCTGGATGAAGTTATCCATCGACATCGTCAGCGGATGTGTGGCGCGGCTGACCGCAAGCTCCACCGCTCCGGCAATCTGCCCGCCAAGCTGGCCGATGGTCTGCTGCATGGTCAGGTCCTCGTCCTGTTTCTGGATAATCATCTGCACGTCCGCATCCAGGGGGCGTGGCATGGCGAGCTCATAAAAGGTTTCGTCAAACGCATCCAGGGATTTGAACGCCCGGCCTTTGATCGTATGGTACGCGACGTTGAAGACAATCGAGCAGGTAATACCGACAATCGATGTGGCAAACGCAAAGCGCATGCCGCCAAGCAGTGTGGGAATACTTGAAATGGTCGCGCTGCTATCGGCAAAGTTCAGGTTGGTCAAGGCTTCCATCATACCAAGAAATGTGCCCAGAATACCCAGCGACGTTAAAAGCGTCGGCAATATCTCGGCAACCTGCGCATGCCCGGGCTTATAGACGACCGTATCCTCATTGATATACTCTTCCGTATTGCAAGGCAGGCCGCGCAGATCCAGCTGATCGGCGTTGAGCAAGAACTTCTGCCAGTCCGAGCGCAGCGCGCGGCCCAGAAAGCGGGGCTCCTGCCAAACAGGCTTTTTTTTGCTGCCGGTGGTGCGTTCCAGCTTGATGACGGCGCGATTCAACAGCGTACTGTTGCGGTACACCGGATAAATGCACTTGACGATCCCGAAAATGAACACAAGGGCGATCGTCGAATACACCAGTATCTCCGACAATCCGACCGTCAGTTGTTTGATGATTTCATTGGCCATGAACGCACCACCGATCCTCTTTCGTCAATTATTGAATATCTTAACATTTATTTCATGATTTGACAATATTATTTGCCCCTTCACCCCAGTATACGAATGTAAAAAGGCGGGGCTTCCCCCCGCCTTGTAACAAGTTCAATCGTTTGATTATGCTTCCGGCTCCAGCAAACCCAGGTCGCCGTCCTTGCGCAGGTACAGCACATTGGTTTGATCGGTATCGATATTGATAAAAACGAAGAAACTGTGTCCCAGCAGCTCCATCTGGAAAATCGCGTCGTCCACCGCCATCGGGCGTACCGGGAAGGTCTTGTTGCGGACGATTTTGCGCTTATCCTCGTCCTTATCTTCGATCTCCTCGGTAAACTCCAGTTCGTCGGAGCGGAACGCGTCCTCACGAAGACGTTTGGAAAGCTTATCGCGGTGCTTGTGAATTTGCCGTTCCATTTTCGCCAGCGCCTGATCTATGCTGAAATACAGGTTATCATCGCTGCCGGCTTCGGCACGCAGGACAACGCCGTCAATCGGTACGGTGATCTCGCAGATACGGCGGTGGTTTTTCTCCCGTGCAAGCCTCACTGTCATTTCGGTATTCTGATCCAGATACCGGCCCATTTTCTCCGTTTTGCGCAAAACGCGGTTGGTTACGGCCTGAGAAACGTTCATGTTTTTCCCGACGATTGTTGTCTTCATGTGCAAGGACTCCTTTGCCATCAAATTCAGGGTACTCATAATAGCCGCATGTGCTTGCGGCGATGGGGTATTTAGAATATCAACCATGCTGAGGCGGTGTTTTTGGAACTAAAAAATCGCGTGTCTCCGCAAGCCGATGATGATTTCCGACTCAGCACGATCGAAAGCTGTTTGTGCCAAGGGAACCACTCTCCTTTCACGGGTCCGCGATTACCATACTCAATAGATTCGACGCCGGGGTAGCGCTTCCTTCTCGAAATAGTAAAATCATTACCCTTGTCGGCCGGGAACTGTCGCATCGACAATTGCACCGCCCAGGCACTGATCTCCCCGGTAGAACACCGCGCTTTGTCCCGGTGTTACTGCCCGCTGGGGTTCATCGGCGTCTATGTAGAGTATATCCCCCTTTTGTGTAATCGAAACCTGCTGATCGGGTTGCCGATACCGGAATTTTGCCGTGCAGCGAAAAGGTTCGCCTTCCACCATCGGCGCCTGATCGGCAATCCATGTCGTTTCGCTGGCTTCGATGTGACTTGCATACAACCTTGGATGATCCTCTCCCTGGCCGACGATTAGGACATTGTTTTGCAGGTCTTTATCCAGCACAAACCAGCTTCTGCCATCACCGCGGCCGCCGATGCCCAGACCCTTGCGCTGGCCCAGCGTGTAATAGGCAAGCCCGATATGCTGCCCAACCGTTTCCCCTGTCTCGGTTTGCATCGCCCCGGGTACAGTCGGCAGATAGTTTTGCAAAAACGCTCGGAAGTTCCGCTCGCCGATGAAACAAACGCCTGTAGAATCCTTCTTTGCGCTGACGGACAACCCATGCTGCTTAGCAAGCTCGCGTACCTGGCCTTTGGTCATCCCGCCAACGGGAAATACAGCCCTTTGCAACTGCCGCTCTTTGAGCATATAGAGAAAATAGCTCTGGTCTTTGTTCCTGTCCACACCGCGCAGTAGCGCTGTATGACCATCTCGTATCTCCGTCTGTACAAAATGCCCGGTGGCCAGCCTGTCCGCGCCCAGCTTTCCCGCAAATTCCATGAAAGCCTTGAACTTGATCTCCCGGTTGCAAAGCACATCAGGATTTGGGGTACGTCCCTTCTCGTATTCATCAAGAAAGTGACGAAAAACGCGATTCATGTATTCCTTTTCAAAATTCGCCGAATAACAGGGAATCCCGATTTTCTGACAAACGTCCTGCACGTCTTCCCAGTCAGCCGTGGAGGTGCAGACGCCGTCCTCATCCTTCTCATCCCAGTTTTTCATGAAAACGCCGACAACATCAAATCCCTGCTGCTTGAGCAGCAGCGCAGCTACGGAGGAGTCCACCCCGCCTGACATTCCTACAACGATTCGCTCCATTATATGCCCTCAGCGTCTTTTAAGCGTGCCAATACAACAGATAGGATTTCATCCGCCAACTCGTCGACTGATTTTGCGGCGTCTACAATCAGAAAGCGATTTCGGTCTTTTTCTATCAGCTGTTCATACGCCATCCGTGTACGCTCGTAAAACGCCGGCGGCTGGCTTTCTAGCCTGTCTGGTTTGGTTGCGTCACGGCGGCGCTTAAGCGCCTCGGCGCTGTCTTTCATTTGCAGGTAAATGGTCGCGTCCGGGATCATTTCGCGGATCGCAAACGCATTAATCTGCCCCACGGCGTCGACGCCAAGCTCGCGCCCGCCGCCCTGATAGGCGATGGAACTATCGACAAAGCGGTCGCACAGCACCAGCTTGCCTGCCGCTACTGCAGGGCGTATGACCTCATGCACATGCTGCGCGCGGGAAGCTGCATATAAAAGCGCTTCACAGGCCGCGGACATCTCCATGTTGTCCGTCGTGAGAACGAGGTTGCGGATGTCTTCGCTGATCCTGCATCCACCCGGTTCCCGCGTCTGCACGATATCGAATCCATATTGCCGGAGCCGCTCAGACAGGATGCCCATCTGCGTCGTTTTTCCACTGCCGTCCAGCCCTTCCATGCTTAGGAAATACCCCCGCAGCGGCTCACAGTCTGGGCATAGCAGATCATAAAGCGCTTGTGTCGTATCGACGATATGCGTCGGCATCGCGGCTTCCAGCTCACCCTCGGGGCCATAGCCATAGCCTGCGCCAATCGAATCAATGCCATTTGCTTTTGCGCCTTCGATATCGAATTTCCGGTCTCCGACCATCACGGCTTTGCGACAGGTTTCCGGAAGCGCCCTACGGATCAGCTCCGCCTTGCCGATGTGCGCGTCATTGTTGTCCTCTCCGACAATGCAGTTAAAATAATGATCCATGCGAAAATGCGAAAACAAACGCAACGTACGGGAAATGGGTTTTGACGTGGCAACGCCAAGGTAAGCCCCTTGTTTTTTCAACGTAGCTAATAGCGGCCGGATCAGCGGATATATGCTATAGAGGTACATCCCCTTCGCGTCATAATACGTTACATAATGGCGAATCGCCTGATCCGCCATTTCCTGCGATAGTCCGGCGATGCTCATAAAGCTTTCGCGCAGAGGCGGGCCAATAAACCTCCTCAGCTGCTCATCCGGAATTTCAGGGATTCCCAGCTGTGTAAACGCATAGCGCAGCGAGGTAAGAATGCCGTTTTCCGAGCATGTCAGTGTTCCGTCCAGGTCGAAAATCACAGCATCGTAAGGCAGGGGTTTTCTCATAGGGTCCTCATTTCACGCAGCGTATACCGCTGCTCATTCCAAATAACCGATGTGCGGGCGTCTCCAGAATCATTCCGGCAATCTCTTCCGTCACAATATCTCCTGCGGTTAACCATGCAGTACCCGGTGGATAAATGCCGACCGTTGACGCGCTGATGCGACCAACCGCGTCCTCTGGTGCAAGTGTCTCATATTCCGCAAACGCCGCCTCATGCAAAGGCATCGCACGTTCAGGCCATAAATCAGGCTTCAACAGAATCGATTTGACAGGAACCGTATCATGGTTTTCCGCCGCAATTGCCTTGAGCGCGTCCCGCAGGATTTCCAGCCGCCGTTCTCCGTCCAGCAGGGACAGAATGCACACAATGCGGTGTGCGTCCCACATTTCCACATCGATGCCCAGTTTCTCCAGCTTTTTTTGCAGCCACTCCCCGCCTTGTGGAGAGCGCAGCACCAAACGAAGCCTGTCGAACGGCATAATTCCCCTGTCGTCTGTGAATCCGAGCGCAGTAACATCCAACAGAAAGCTGTCTACGGCGCTCTGAAGGCGCGTACAGGCGTCCTGCCCATGACCATCCATCCAGGCACGGGCGTCGTCCATTGCCTGCATCAATGCAAAGGACGGACTGGAGGTTTGCACCATGCGAAGAATAGAACGCAGTTTCTCCGTATCAATCCTATCCGATGCGTGGAGCCAAGCCGCCGCGTTGACAGCCGGAAGCGTTTTGTGCGCTGACTGCACAAATAAATCCGCCCCGTTTTGCCCGGCATTTTGAAGATCCTGCCTCCAG
>DAIOVG010000099.1:0-9894 GCA_036759125.1 Candidatus Limiplasma sp. | reverse complement strand
GTTTTCCACCAGCTCCTTCACAGCAGCTGCGGGACGCTCCACCACCTCGCCGGCGGCAATCTTGCCAACGACGTCCGGGGGAAGCTTATGGATGGGGCGACTATTTCCGGTATTCATTACAGTTTCCTGGCCTTTTCACGCAGGCGGTACAGATGGTTAAGCGCGTCCATGGGTGTCATGGCATTCACGTCCAGTGCCTGCAGCTCTTCCACAAGCTCATCGTGCGCCAAATGGAACAGGTCTACCTGCCTGTCTTTCTTTTTCTTTGTCTCAAGGATATTCTGGCTGATGGTCTCCTGGTTGATATCGCTGACCTCGAGCCTTGCCTGAATTTCATGCGCGCGGGAGACCACCTGGGGCGGAATGCCCGCGATGCGCGCAACGTGTACGCCGTAGCTTTTATCCGCGCCGCCGGGCATGATCTTGCGCAGGAAGATCACGTCCTCGCCATGCTCCTTGACGGTAATGCAATAGTTCTTCACGCCCTCGTAGCGGCCTTCCAGCTCGCTGAGCTCGTGATAGTGCGTGGCAAACAGCGTTTTGGCGCCGATCTTTTTTGGATCGAGAATGTATTCCACCACCGCCCAGGCGATGCTTAAACCGTCAAAGGTGCTGGTACCCCGGCCGATTTCATCCAGAATGATCAGCGAATCCGCCGTGGCGTTGCGCAGGATGCTCGCGGTCTCGCTCATCTCCACCATAAAGGTGCTCTGACCGCCGGCCAGATCGTCCGATGCGCCGATGCGGGTGAAAATGCGGTCAACGACGCCGATCCTGGCGCTGTCAGCCGGCACGAAGCTGCCGATTTGCGCCATGGCAACAATTTGTGCCACTTGCCGCATATAGGTGCTCTTGCCCGCCATGTTGGGCCCGGTCACAATGAGCATGCGGTGCTCGCCCTTGTCCATCAGGGTGTCGTTGGGCACGAAGGATTCGTCCACAAGCATCTGTTCCACGATGGGATGGCGGCCGTTCTCTATCTCCAGAACGCCGTTCTCCAGCATGTCCGGTTTCACGTAGCCGTAATCCCGCGCGACCCTGGACAGGGACAATAGTACGTCAAGCGTTTTCAGCGCCAGCGCGTTTTGCTGGATGGCGGGAATATCGGCCTCGATCTTCTTGCGGACACCGTTGAACAGCTCGGTTTCCAGGGATACGGCGGATTGCTGCGCGCCGGTGATCTTGCGCTCAATCTCGCTCAGCTCCTGGGTGATAAAGCGCTCGGCATTGGCCAGCGTCTGCCTGCGGGCGTAGCGGTCCGGCACGAGGCTCAGATTGGATTTTGTGACCTCGATATAGTACCCGAATACCCGGTTGTACTGGATTTTCAGGTTCTTGATGCCGGTCTCCTCGCGTTCCTTGGTTTCCAGCTCCATCAGCCACTGCTTACCATGCAGCGCAGCGCTGCGGTACTCGTCCAGTTCCTCGTTATAGCCGTCGGCAATGATCCCACCCTCGGTAATAGTGGGCGGTGCATCCGGATGGATGGCCCTGCCGATCAGCTCGCACAGGCTTTGCAGCGGCGCGAGTGTGCGATACAGCGATTCGATACCTGATTCCTTGTAGCCTTTCAACTTCTCCTTGATGGGCTTCACGCTTTGCAGCGAGCGCATCAGGGCCAGGCTGTCGCGGGCGTTGAAGCTCTGGTAGCTGAGCTTGGACAAAAGGCGCTCCAGATCGGAAACGCTCTCCAGCTCGTCCGCCAGATCATCGGCTGTCAGCACATCGTTCCTAAACGCTTCCACGGCGTTAAGGCGCATCTCAATACGCTCTCTGTTGATGAGCGGCTCTTCCACCCAGGTTTTCAGCAGCCGCGCGCCCATGGCGGTTTTGGTTCTGTCCAAAAGCCATAAAAGTGAGCCTCTGCGCTCGCCCGCGCGCATGGTTTGGGTCAGCTCCAGGTTGCGCCGTGTGGCGCTGTCCAGCATCATGGTTTCCAGTCCCTGCCGGAACGAAATCTGCGTGATGTGGTATAGCGCGTTCTTCTGCGTATCGCGCAGGTATTTCAGCAGCGCGCCCGCCGCGTTGATGCGGATATCCCGGTCCTCAAAGCCAAGCGCTTTGGCAAACGCGGTCTGAAAATGCTCGCAAAGCTCTTTCTCCGCGTTTTTCTTATCAAAGGCGACCGTCGGGATGGCCGAGACCGGCACGGCCTCGCCGATGCACTCCAGCAGCGCCTGCTCGTCGCTGGTCAGCATTTCGCGCGGAGCGATGCGGGCGATCTCGTCCCGCAATTTTTTCCTGGCATCCTCCAGCAGGCTCACGGTAAACTCGCCTGTGGATACGTCCGTATAGGCCAAAGAAACGCCCTTTCCCCTGAAGTACAGGCAGAGGATATAGGCGTTTGCTTTCTCATCGAGCATGGCGGAATCCGCCACGGTACCGGGCGTGATGATGCGTACCACATCGCGCTCCACGGGCTGCTTGCCCTTGGTGGGCTCTGTGAGCTGCTCGCAGATGGCGACCTTGTACCCCTTTTCAATCAACCGCTGCACATACACATTCACCGCATGATGCGGAACGCCGCACATCGGCGCACGTTCCGATAGTCCGCAATCCTTGCCGGTCAGCACCAGGTCCAGCTCCTTGGAGGCGATTTTCGCGTCCTCAAAGAACATTTCATAGAAATCGCCGACACGGTAAAACAGCAGGCAGTGCTCATGCTTCTGCTTGATGTTCAGGTATTGCTGCATCATGGGTGAAATGGGCATGTGTACCTCGAATATCAGTTTTTTGTTCGTGAACGCATGCGCCCGACACGCTGCCAAAAAGGGTCAAAGGCAGTTCCGCCAGGTTTGAGGGCTCAAAGGATGGCGGAAAAGCGAGCGGGAGGCGATGCCGGGCGAAGCCGTTTGATCAGTGGCTGCAGGAACCGCCGCAGCCTTCGCAGCCGCCGGAGCAGCTGCTTTCCGGTTCGCCATTCACTACGCGGCCGATGACGGCGTTGAGCTCGTTCATCAGATCCGAATAATCCGCGCTCTTTTCGCGCATGAAATTAATCAGCTCGTTTTGCGCAAGCTTTGCTTCCATTGCCTTCACGGCCTCGCCAGCCTTGGCAATCGCATCGTTATCCAGCGGTTTCTTGCCAAGTTCCTCCTGGAACGCGTCCTTCAGTTCGGAATATGCCTGGATCAGCTGCTGCGCTTCGTCGTTATCGATGACCGCCTGTTCTGCCAGGCGCATGGAAACGTATTCTTCGCTTTCGAGGATAGCCTCTCCCAGTAGTTCTGCCTGCAATAGTACCTTGTTCATTCCATAGTCTCCTTTTCTCCCCGGAGCGTATTGGCCGCTGCCGAGACGATCTTCACCTGTATTAGTTTACCGATATCCCGCTGATCTCCTGCAAACGTGACGGTGATATTTCGCCGTCCCTTGCCCGACACCATGGTTTGGGAGCGCTTGGATACGCCTTCGACCAGTACCTGCTCGGTATGCCCGACCAGCGACTGGTGCACGCGCTCGGTGCTGCGCTCCACAGCCTGAATCAGGGTTTGGATGCGCTGCGCGGATACATCCGCCGGCACCTGCTCATTCATCCTGGCGGCGGCAGTGCCGACCCGCGGGCTATAGATAAAGGTGAACGCTGAATCATACCCGATTGTATCGACCAGTGAAACACTGTCCATGAACTGGGCGTCCGTTTCCCCCGGAAAGCCGATGATAAAATCGGTGGTGATGCCGATATCCGGCACGGCGCTGCGCAGAGCCTGTACGCGCTCGATATAGCGCTCGCGGGTATACCCGCGGTTCATGGCTCCTAAAATCTCGTTGGAGCCGCTCTGCACGGGCAGGTGCAGGTGGTTGCAGATGTGCTTGCCGCCTGCCATAACCGCAATCAGCTCGTCGGACAGGTCCTTGGGATGCGAGGTCATAAAGCGGATGCGCGGAATGCCGATGCCGTCCAATGCTTTTAAGAGCTTTGGAAAATCGCGCCCATCGCCGTAGCTGTTCACGTTTTGCCCCAGCAGCATGATCTCCTGCACGCCGGACTTTTGCAGCGCTTCGGCCTCCCGCAGAATATCGTCCATGCGGCGGCTGCGCTCCCGCCCGCGAACATAGGGCACGATGCAATAGGTGCAAAAATTGTCGCAGCCGTACATGATGGTGATGTAAGCCTTGTAGTCGTTCAAGCGCTTCACGGGCAGCCCTTCGGCGATCAGATCCTCCTCCCGGCTGACGGAAATAACGCGCTGGTTTCTTTCCAGCAGGTCTTTTAACAGCGAAGGGAGCTGATACAGGTTGTGCGTGCCAAAGGCCAGATCAATAAACGGATATTGCTTCAATATCCTCTCGGCCATGTGTGGCTGCTGGATCATGCAGCCGCATACGGCGATGATCAGGCCGGGTTTTTCTTTTTTCAGCTGCTTGAGCCAGATCACGTTGCCAAGTGCGCGCCTTTCAGCGTTTTCGCGCACGCAGCAGGTATTGAAAATCACCAGATCGGCATCGCGCCTGTCGTGCGCCTCCTCCATGCCCATGCGCTCCAGCATTCCGGACAGTATTTCCGAATCGTGGGCGTTCATCTGGCAGCCGTAGGTAACGATGTGATAGCTTCTGGGGCAGGCGTCCATGGTGCGAAACGCATCCATGGCAAGAGCCTGTGTTTCCATCTCCTCTTTGGAGACCTGTATCGGTTCCTTATGCAAGCGAGTGTTTCCCTTTCCGTTTGTATCCAGTGCCTGCGCAAACGCTGCAAGGCTCCTTGAGCATATCGCGCAGGGGTATCCCCATGCGCTTGCGGGTCATTTCCAGAAGTCCAAGGCTGGTAAAGCCGTGGATGACGGTCTTCTGGCGTTCCCGGGTCAGATTATTCTGTAGTGCGGCGGCAACCTGCGCACGCTGCTCGTCGGTGTCCATATCCACAAAGTCAATGATGATGATCCCCGACAGGTTGCGAAGCCGGATCTGTGCGGCAATCTCCGCACAGGCGGACAGATTGAGCTGATAGGCGGCGTCCTCTTTGGCGGTGAACGAGCCGGAGTTGACATCGATGGTCGTCAGCGCTTCGCGCTCGTCGATGGTCAGGGTTCCGCCGCTATGGAGCGGTACATGGCGCGAAAGCGCGGTGCGCACCTGCTCGTCAATCGTATGCTTGGCCCACAGGGCATCAAGCTCCGGGTTCTTGATCTGTTCCCACAAAAGCCCAACGGGCGCAGCAGGCATGCGGTTCACCCTATCGTTGCAGGTGATGTGCAGGGTGTAGCGCGGCGCGTAATCACGCACAAGCACAGACAGCAGCGAATCCTCCCGGTATAATAGCTCCGGCGCTTTGGCATGCTCCGCCTTTTCCGTAATCAGTGTCCAGCGGGACTTGAGGGTTTCCAGCTCATTCCGCAGGGCGTCCTCGCTCTGTCCGGCGGCGGCGTTGCGCATGACGATGCCAAATGCTCCCCCCGCAAGCTGCCTTCCGGTTTCCGCAAGCGCTTTTCTTTCCGACTCGTCGGTCACCCGCTCGGACACGCCAACGTGGCGGTTGAGCGGCATATAAATAATATACTGGCCCGGCAGGGCGATATCGCGGGATACAAACGCCCCTTTATCGCCCTTGGCGTCCTTTTTCACCTGTACGATGAGCTCCGCTCCGGCGGCAAGCGCTTCGCCCTTGGAAGTCTTAGCAAAGCTTTCCATTTCCTTGATCGGCAGGAAGCCCGCCTTGGGTTGGCCGATCTTCACAAAGGCGGCGTCAAGCCCCTTCATGACCCGGTCCACCTTGCCCAGAAACACGGCGTTGACATAGCTGTCTTCCGCGCCGCATTCCTGATAGAACTCCACCAGACGGCTGTTTTCCATTACGGCAATGCTGCGGCCCTGTGCGTCGGCCTTGACGAGGATATGCAGGTTCTCAATCAATTTCCGTCACCTCCAGCGGGTGCAGGCGGTCTTGCTTGTCTATGGCCAAAATGACTTCGCGTATCACCTTATAATAACACGGTTGTGTGCCGGACAGTGAAAACAGCGCGTCCATCACCACGGTGGGCTTGAGCGACCCGCTTTGCAGGTTGAATGCGGTGAAGAAGATCGCGCCGTCCCGAACCTCCAGCGTTTGGATATACGGGCGGATATTGGCAAGGTTTTCGCCGCTCTTGGTTTTGCGCACGGCCATATACTCGTCCAACGCGAGCAGCTTTTGGATGCCGTCGGCAAGCGTCCCGGCATCAGCGTCCGGTTCGATGCGGAACCGACTGCCTGCCGCAAGCTTCATCAGGGTAGGAAACCTGTCGTCAATCGCACGGGCGGTCTTCACCCGCATACCAGGCGGCATCACGCGATCCAGCGCGGAGGCAAACGCATCCTCGGCGACTTCGCTTTCCATGGGCACATCCATAATCTCACGCTCGCCCGCAATTCCCACGCTAAGCGGCGAGGCGAAGCTCAGCTTGATATGCGGGTTGAAGCCCTGGCTGTACTTCACGGGCAGCCCGCTGCGGCGCAGAGCACGCTGCATGGTGCGCATCAAATCCAGATGGCCGATGTGCCGCAGGGCATAGGGCTTTTCAAAAACGACCATCATTCGCATGCCGCGCACAATCCTTTCACTTGCTGTAAACCACAGGCGTTGCAGTGCTGCCGGCAGTCCGGGGTAACCTCCGCGCGCTGGGCACGGTGCCACTCTTTCAACAAAAACGCCTTGGTGACGCCGATATCGATAAACTCCCAGGGAAGGATTTCATCTTCCCCGCGCGCGCGGTTGGCGTAAAACGCCGGATCGACGCCCGTATCGGCAAACGCCTTGAGCCACAAATCGTTTCGGTATTGCTCGCTCCAGCCGTCCAGCTTGCAGCCAAGCTCAAAGGCACGGTAGAGTACGTCGGCCATGCGGCGGTCGCCAAGCGCAAAGCAGGCTTCCATGCGGCTGGTGAGGGAATCGTGCCAGTTGTAATGCACGGCGCGAAGCGAGCCGAGCATATTGCGCAGCGCCAGCTGCTTTTCGCGGATCGCCTCGGGCGTATCCTGCGCGCACCACTGGAAGGGTGTAAAAGGCTTTGGCACAAACACCGAGGTGCTCACCGTGATGCGCAGGCCTTTGGCGCGCTTGGGTTTAGGCACGGCGTAGTAGCGATCCACCGCCGCCTTGCTGAGCTTGAAAATCCCCTCGATATCCTCCATGGTTTCAGTCGGCAGGCCGGTCATAAAATAGAGCTTGACGCTGTTCCAGCCGTTTTCAAACGAGTCCGTCAACTTTTCGGCCAGATCCTCCTGGGTGACGCCCTTGTTGATCACATCCCGAAGCCTTTGCGTGCCTGCCTCCGGGGCGAAGGTGAGGCTCGACTTGCGAACGTTGTCGGACTCGATCAGGGTGTCCTTTAAAACGCTGTCGATGCGAAGCGACGGTAGGGATAACGACATATGCTGATCCTTGAACTGCTCCTGCAGCCTTTGGCACAGCTCCGGCAGTCGTGTATAGTCACCTGAAGAAAGCGATGAAAGCGACATTTCCTCATATCCTGTATTATCCGCCAGCTCCTGGGCAAGCTGCAACAGCTTTTCCACGCTGCGTTCCCGCACAGGCCTGTAAAACATGCCCGCGTGGCAGAAGCGGCAGCCCTGCGTGCAGCCGCGCATGATTTCCAGCACAATCCTGTCGTGCACCACCTGGGTATAGGGCACCGGCGGCGCCGTGGGATAAAACGCGCTCTCCAGATCGGTCACAAAGCGCTTGCGGACCACCGCGGGAACTGTTTCGTCCACAGGCGAGAAGCTTTGGATGGTTCCGTCCTCCTGATACGTTACTTTGTATAAGGAGGGAACATATACGCCCTCAATCTGCGCAAGCCGCCGCAGCCGCTCCGCACGGGGAACGCCAGCTTTCTTCAAATCACGCAGCAGGGTGGTCACTTCGCCGATCACATCTTCCCCGTCGCCGATCATAAACGCGTCGATAAACGCGTGCAAAGGCTCGGGGTTGGATGCGCAGGGGCCGCCTGCTACGACGATCGGGTCTCCGTCTCCCCTGTCGGCGGCTTTTACGGGAACTCCGCCCATGGACAGCATATGCAGGATATTGGAATAGCTCATCTCATACTGCAAGGTAAAGCCGACGATATCAAACCTGTGCAGCGGCGTGCGGCTCTCCAGCGAGAACAAGGGGATGTTCTCAGCCTTCAGCTCGCTGATCATATCCACCCACGGCATACACACGCGCTCGCACAGCACGCCGGGCATGGCGTTTAGAATTCCATAGAGTATTTTCATCCCCAGATGGGACATGGCCACCTCGTAGGTATCCGGGAAGCAGAACGCGAAGGAAACCTCCGCCTCTGCAAAGGGAATCACCCCGGAGTTGACCTCGCCGCCTATATATCGCACGGGTTTTTCCACCCGCTCCAGTATCTGTTCAATCCGATCTGTCATCCTGCGCCTCCGTACACTATTTCCAGTCTTCAATGTATCATGTTGAGCCGCGATTTTCAACTGGCATACGCACCCTTTACCTGTAACAAGACGGCGCACGGCTTGCCCATACGTGGATACCCATGCTATACTACGCGGGAAGGAGAAAGCACGATATCGTCCATCGTTATGGTTGTTTTTGCATGGTCTCCTTCCGCATACCCTCAAATCAACGGGAAAGGGGCTTGCTATCAGGCAAACAAATGAAAAAAAGAAGCGCTTCCTATTGCGAAATCCTTATAAAAAGGATACAATAAAATATGGCGCTCTCTAGTTATTCATGAAATTCATGGATTTATGCAGGCTTGAGCCTGTTTGGGAGCATGAAAGAACTTGAATAAGCAATGTTGCTTGGAATATGAACCAAAGACCATAAAGGAACAGGGGAATGTTTAGCAATGAAATCGACAATCGCTGCGATTGACTTTGGCACAAGCAAAATCGTTACGCTGATCTCCGAGACCAGCGGAAACCAACGGTGCGATATCGTCGGCGCCGGCATCGCCCAGTATGAGGGCTATGTCGACGGCGAATGGAACAATCCGGTCGTGCTCAACGACGCGATCCTGCAGTCGATCACCGAGGCGGAATCCCAGGCCAGGCGCAAGCTCAGGGAGATCAACGTCGGCGTTCCCGGCGAGTTCACCCGCGTGTATGTGGTGGAGACTTCGGTCACCATTCAGGGCGCGGACCCGCGCGTATCGCCCAAGCATGTGGAGAAGATCTTCAACGAAGCCGATAAACAGCTCTCCCCCGTTCGCGGCGTGGTTGTGCACCGCAGCCCCGCCTGGTTTATGGTGGACGGCGGCAAGAAAACGCTGGAACCTGTCGGCATGAAAGGCTCGGAGCTGAAAGCGCTCGTTTCCTTCGTGGTGGCGGATACCTTCTTTCTGGATGATGTCATGGCAAGGCTCAGAGATCTGAACATCGCGGTGAGCGGGTTCTTCTCCAGCTGTACCGGCGAGGCGATGCTCTACCTATTGGAAGAGGACCGCGACCGGACCGCCATCCTGATCGACGTCGGCTACACCTGCACGGATGTGATGGTGGTTGAGGGCGACGCCGTGATCTACCAGAAATCCCTGCCTGTCGGCGGCGGGCACATTGCCGCGGATATCGCCGAGGGGCTCAAAATCCCCATGCAGTCCGCCGAGCAAATCAAACGCGACTATGTATACGGGGTTGTTGGCAAGGGCCAGACCTACTCCGTTTCCCTGGGCGAAGGCGCCAAGCAGGAAAGCTTTACGCAGGAAGCCATCGCCGCAGTGCTTGAGCCCCGCGTGGACGAGATCTCCGATATGGTCAAAGATGCAGTCGAAGAAAGCGGCATCAAGCCCGGCAACTGGTCCAACATCTTCTTAACCGGCGGTGGCCTGGCATTAAACCGCGGCGGGCGTGATTACCTCTCCGGCAGGCTTGGCAAGCCTGTACGCGAAACCGTGAAACGGACCATCAAGCTCTCTTCCCCCATCTACGCCAGCGCAATGGGCCTGATGGACCTTA
>DAIOVG010000098.1:0-9982 GCA_036759125.1 Candidatus Limiplasma sp. | reverse complement strand
ACACCCTTACTTATATGTCATAGGGGAAATACTGGGGAAAATCAATAATGGACATACAAGGATTATAGTAATCTTATCGAGGTTAATCGGACTTGCATATTAAGAACCGTGTAACAATGGAACGAAAAAGCTTTCTCATACGGCATCAGTATGGGTCTACTCGCTACGAATCAAAATGTCGCGGGTTCGAATTCCGCCAAGCCCAACAAATTAAGGGTTATTTCGCAACAGTTCCTTTAACTTGCGCATTTAAAAAGGCTTCGAACAAAAAAGAGCGACACCCTGGAATATAATCATGTTTAACCATTCATTAGCGATAGCGTTAGGATGGGCTAGAGGGCGTTTACCCTCGTAAAATGAGTAAGTAAACCAACCAGGGCTACTGGTGACCAATAAATATGCAGTACGCTGCAATATTCTTCTGTAACGCGATCATACGCTACTCTATGAACGTGTAGTTACTATAAACTTCTCCGCCATAGGTCGATTTATATGTCATACCGCCATCGCCGCCCTGCCCCATATCCAGTTGAGCGATATCGAGCTGGCCTGCCGCCTTCTGTTCGGCCAGATACCCTATTGTGGAGCTGATGAGGATAACACCGGGGTTATATCGTTTGTACTTTGTGTACATCGCAAATCTACAGCCAAGTATCCGTTTATCCTTGCTGATCAATCCGCTTGAAAAGGCCGCAACCTCATGATTGATATACACCACAACATGAAAACTATTATTGGCATTGTTAAGCCATTGTGTCATTTTATCTTTTAAGAGAAAGCTTCGCAGGGCATTCTTGGCCAGGTGATTAAATGATCTAAAGATATAATTGTTTTTCACCAGAAAGCGGTCGGCATAGACAGATACCATTTCCCGATAGATCGCCGCATTGATTTTCTCTCCGGCAAAATATGATACGGAACACTGTGCATTATCATTTGCGATGCGGTTGTTGCATTGTCTTATTTTTTCGCGTCGGGATTTCGTCAGGCTTTGGTACCAATCATCATAGGTCTTTGGAACCGGTATCGCAAAGCACTCATGCTCCTGAATGGTTGCAGCGGAAAGGTAGGTTTTCAGGTATTCACTTGTCGGAGATTTACAATATACCCTGTCCAGGAAGAAGGCCACGTCTCCCAGCAAGCTGCGAATGCCATCCATTAGATACGCAAAATCATCATAGCTTAAGCTCGCGTAAATCAAATCCAAATGATTGGCTACCGTAAAGTGTCCACGGAAGTACACGGTAGCTTTTCCATTTCTCCTTTTATACAGCATTGGCGCTATGGCGATGGGTGTATGATCTACATACAAAACCAGATTTAACTCCCGCAGTCCAACGGTGCGAAACCAATCATTGCGCAGCGGTTTGCCTTTTCCCGTGAAGGTCAGATAATCATAGCTTTGAAACGGGGTAGCGATTGGATTCCCGTCTATGAGTTCCTTCCAGATCTGCGCCAACTCAGACCATTCTCTTTGCTTGATCTCCTTCATCATTTCACTCCTAAAAGCATTTCATTGCTTATAAGCTGTCTGGGAATACGATCGATACGATTTTCCGGCTGTTTCCTTTCAGGGTTTACCCGATGGCAATAGCAGGCTTTCCCGCCGGTCGGCACAGGTTCATGCGGTATGATATGATCTGTCTTTGGTTTCTAGCCCTGTAGAACTTCCCTATGATTGACGCTCGTTAACGATCTCCTGAGCACAAAGGGTTGGTTTCAATCTCGATATTATGCAAAGCTTCAGCACAACGTTTACACCACGCATTCTACTATACAGAATCGCGCAAGATATATCAATGGGAATGGCCGAGATGCTCTACATTGCTTAACCGCCGCCATAATCCCTTTCATCACACCTCTTTTTATGCCATGAATTGATACGCTATTCAATAAATGTATAGTTGTAGTACACCTCGCCGCCATATTTCTGCTTGTAAACCATGCCGTCATGGCCGCCCTGGCCCATATCAAAACCATCCACATCAAGTTTGCCGGCCGCTTTCTGTTCCGCCAGATATTCGATGGCCGCGCTGATGAGGACAGCGCCGGGGCTGTATCGCTTATACTTTGTGCTTATTGCAAGTCTGCAGCCAAGCATCCGGTTGTCCTTGCCAATCAGCCCGCTGGCAAACGCCGCAACCTTATGATTCATATACACCACAACATGGAAATTATTCTCGGCATTGTTGAGCCATTGTGTCAATTTATCGTGTAAGAGATAGATTTGCAGCGCTTTGATCGTGATGGGATTGGATAACCCAAAGAAATAATCGTTTTTCACCAGAAAGCGGTCTGCGTATACCGACATCATCTTTTTATGGGTTGCTTTGTCAATTTTCTCTCCGACAAAAAAGGATACGGAGCATGGAACCCGGTCGCTTGCGATGCGGTTTTTGCATAGCCTCAGATTGCTGCGCCTGGATTTGGATAAGCCGCAGTACCAGTCGTCGTAGGTTCCCAAAACCGGTATGGAGTAGCATTCATGCTCTTGAATGTCCGCAGATGAAAGGTACTTTTTCAGATATTCGCTTGTTGGCGATTCGCCGTATACCCTATCCAGAAAAAAGGCTACGTTTCCCAGTCGTTCACGGATGTCATCCATGAAGTACGCAAAGTCGTCATAGCGCAAGCTCGCATAAACCAAATCCAAATGGCTGGCTGCCGTAAAATGCCCCCGAAAGTAGACTGTTGCTTTCCCATCCTTCGTTTTATACAGCATTGGCGCTATGGCGATGGGACGTTGATCCGAATACAGAACCAAATTGAGCTCCTGCAGCCCAACCGTGCGGAACCAATCGTTGCGAATCGGCTTGCCGATTCCCGTGAACGTCAAGTATTCATAGCTTTGAAACGGGGTTGCGATCGGGTTTTCGTCGAACAATTGATGCCAGATTGACGGCAGCTCAGACCATTCTTTCCTGATGATTTCTCTCATATATAATATTCTCCATCATCTTTTTATGTACAAACTTGTTGATATAACCAACGCAGTCTTCTTACATATTCTTTTACTGAAAGGCAGACGTATATGTTTCCCAGTTCGGCGCAGATGCAAGGGCCATGCTTTTTTCATCCTCTTGGTTTAATTAAAATCCGCATCCCATAGACCTATCATACTGAATCGCGCAAATTATAGCAACGCCATTGGACGAGAAAAGTGCCTGCAAGGAAAAATTTATGGAAACTGCCATGATTATACAGCACAGACGCGAAATCGCCAAAGCAATAAGCACCCAAGCGGGTGCTTTTTGCTTCATATTCACAGGTTGGATGCGAATAAGATTTACCCTATGCCGGATCTCTTGGGTTACGGAACTCGCAGGGGACGTTCACCTGGCATTTGCCGCAGCCGTAGCGCTTCCGCTCGCCTGCGCCGCAGCGCTGCATGACCTCCGTGAAATCACAAAACGTCTTGCAGGCAACGTGGTCCTTACCCGCAGCCACCCCTTTTGAAGGGTCGATCGCATCTACGGGACAGTTAACAGCACAGGCTCCGCACATGATGCAGTATTCAAACGGCGTCGTATAGGGCCGCGGCGTAGTCGGGAACTCCGCATCCGTTACAATGCTGCCAAATCGCCCGGCGATCCCCTTTTCGGTGATCAGTCCTTTGGATAGCCCGAATGTGCCCAGCCCGGCGATATACGCAACATGGCGTTCCGACCAGTTGCTGCAAAAAGGAGCCAGCATTTTGAAGTAGCCGCTGCCCGATACCTGTATGGCAACCGCGCCTTCCGCTTCCAGTGCCCGGCACACGGCCTTCCCCAGGGCAATGTTGGCATCCTGCCCTTCCATGCGCGCCTGGCGCCAGCTATCGCTGGGTTCGCTCATGCTTTCCCCGTTGGCGCTGCGAACTTCCTTTGTAAACGGCAAAAACCATGAGATCACGCGCTTTGCCGACGGCAGAACATCCTTGGGGAGCAGCACTCCCTGCCCCATAATTCCGGGTTCGCGCAGGGTTTGGAACAGCGGATCCTCTGCATCGGCAATGCCGAAAAGCGGGGCATCATAAAATCGAAGCCCGATCAGGTCCTGGCTGACAGCATTGTCCGCCGTAACGCGGTTTATGTCTTGCTCTAAAAAATGCGCGGCGAGTTCCCGCAGTTTATCCATCGTCAAATGGTATTCCTCCCCCTAGGTTTATGCTTTGATAGAAAAAAGTCTCAAGCATTCATACTACAGCAAAAAATGCCGATGTCGCAACGCTCATATTCGCCGGCATAAAAATCTTGATGCTCCCAAGACGAATTTGCCAACACTCATCTTTACCGGTCAGCAAAAATCCATTGAATCGCCAGCTGCACCCATGAGGCGTTTCTGGGCGCGATATGCGCAGGTTCGGCAGCGGTTGTTTCGTCGCACAGGGATAAACCGTGCACACCGGATTCAAATATATGCAATTCAAACGGAACACGCGCTTTGCGTAATCCCGCCGCAAACAGCAACGAGTTTTCCACGGGTACGGCGCCATCATCGCTCGTATGCCAAATAAACGCGGGTACTGCTTTGGGCGTAACGTGCAATTCCAGGGATACTGCCTCATAATCGGCAGGTCCCGCCTCCTTCCCCAGCAGTTTCTCCCGGGAACCGTAATGTGTTTTCTCCAGCATCGTGATCACCGGATAGCAAAGGATCATTCCGGCGGGTTTCCAGGTTTTTCCGGGGATGGTTTGCAACAGCGCATCTGCAAAAACAGGTTCATCCCACAGGGTGCCGACCGTAGCACACAGGTGGCCTCCCGCAGAGAATCCCATGACAAACACCTGATCCGGATCAATGTTCCACTCGGCTGCCCGGCTGCGTACAAGCGCAACCGCCGTCGCCAGCTCCAGCGCCGCTGCCGGAAACTTTGCCGGCGCAACACTGTAGTTCAGTACAAAAGCCTGGATGCCAGCGGCCAGAAACCGCATTGCCACAGGCTCGCCTTCACGCGGAGACCGATATTCATATCCGCCGCCGGGGCAGATTACAACAGCCTTTCTGGGCTTGCTATCAAAGTTTTCCTGTATATAGGTTGTCAGCGATGCCAGAAAGCCGGTTGATCCGCAATAGAATTCGGTGCGGCTTATGGGAATGGGAATGGTCTCACAAATCATACGGTGTCACCTCTAAGCAAAGTTACAATTCGTTCTACGCTCCGGCACGAGAAAACCGGCGCGGCTTTCATTGCGTGCATTATCCATTCGAATTATATCATAGAACGGTTTCTCAATTATATCTATTGACTGCTGCGAATGGATGAATGACCCAAGACTGCCTTAGATTGATCCAATACAAACAGGGCGTTTCTAGGAAGCGCCTTGTGGCATGGTGTTGTTGTTTGGGGAAATCCGGTCCCTCGATTCCCTGTTCTATTCCCCCAGCGCCTGCATAACCGTATCCCATGCGGGAATGGAGGACGACGCGCCCTTATGGCATACGGAGATGGCCGCCGCCCTGGCGGCGATGCGCAGGGCCTCTTGGGTGCTCAGGCCGCGCACGAGCGCTGCCAGGAAGAAGCCCGTGAACGTATCCCCGGCGGCCGTGGAATCGACCGCCTTGACCGGGAAAGCCTCCTGGCTCAGGTCGCCTCTGCTGTCGTGATAGCGCACGCCCTTCTCGCCCAGGGTAAGCACGATGCGGGCTTCCGGGAAGCGCTG
Organism: Candidatus Limiplasma sp.; assembly: GCA_036759125.1. Taxonomy (GTDB): domain Bacteria; phylum Bacillota; class Clostridia; order Christensenellales; family Aristaeellaceae; genus CAXXOK01. The sequence goes on along the minus strand of DAIOVG010000098.1, from coordinate 4,340 downwards.
CCCAAGCGCCTTGAGGATGTTCGCCTCGTCATGCTCGCCGGTCAGCTGCTCGCCTTCGATCTCGTTCAGCAGGAAAATGCCGACCTTTTGCAGATCGCACGCCGCGATGGCCGCATTGAACGGCGAGGGATTGAGCGCGATGGTCAGTCCCCGTTCATAGGCCTTGTCAATCAGCACATCAACGAGGTTGATCTCATTTTGCATCAGCAATATATCGCCGGGCTGGAACTGTGAAAGAACACGGTCCATGGTTTCCACGGTATGGGTGTGGTTGGTGCCCGCAAAGAGCACAATGCTGTTCTGCCCGGCCGCGTCTACCTGAATGAGCGCATTGCCGGTTGGCACGGTTTTGGAGACCTGCAAATAGTCCGTGCGCACGCCCGCGGTTTGGAATGCTTGCTCCAGCATGCCGCCGTCGGTTCCGATAATTCCGGCGAAATAGACCTCCGCCCCGGCCTTGGCTGCGGCGATGGCCTGGTTGAGGCCCTTGCCACCTGGAAATATCTCGCGTCCGGCAGAAGAGATCGTCTCTCCCGGCATGGAAATGTGGTCTACCGCAAACACCAAATCCAGGCTTGCGCTTCCGTAATCGAGTATCTTCATCGTATTCCTCACCTTATGGTCAAAGTATTGGTTTTTGTATAGAAACCTGAGGGGTCGGAAAAATAAAGTTCCGGTGTATTACACCGCCCTGAACCTGCCCTCCTATGAACCCTTTGTACCCGACGCAGGGCCAGTGTACCGTACAACACGAGGTTTGGCAAGCATAAAACAAACGCCGGGGGCAAGAAAATTTCATCGGAAATTTGTTCTTGACATGCTGGTCGACCAATAGTATACTACAGATAGAGCAATGGTCCATCAGGGCTGACAATCCTGACCGGCCAATGAAATATATGACAACGACGTCAACTCCATACAGTGTTATCGCTGAGCATTGGAGCGAATTTTTTCAGTTTCCATACCATGGGCGCACGGGTCCGGCACACCGTCGGCCGGCAACCCGAAAGCTATTTTCTGATACGCGCTGACCCGAAACGGCATTCGCCTTATACAGGCTGCCGATTCTGTCAACATTATTCCACTATACTTAAGGAGGACCACCCATGATTCAAAATGAAGCCAACCACGTGGAGGAAATCATCGATGTAAACCGAGCGCAGATTGAGCACCGCGCAACCTGGATGGGTTTGATCTACGACGAAATGGTGAAAGCCGGTATCGACGCCGAGCCCATCGTGCGGCGCGCTATTATGCGCACAGGCCTCATGCACGGCGAGCGCTTTAAGGCGATGTGTGCCGATCCTGAGAACTGCGTCGATTTCAAAGGCGCGTTTTTGGGCGATGAATCCAGCCTCGGCCCCCAAACCTTCCACATGGACAACATCCAAGCCGACAAGGACAACGTTACCGTCGATTTCCACTACTGCGCGCTGGTGTCCGCCTGGCAGAAGCTCGGGTTTGACGAAGAGCGCATCGCCCTGCTGTGCGATATGGCCATGGACGGCGACCGCGGCATTGCCAAGGCCATGGGCATGGAGCTGGACCTGGGCGATACCATTGCCAAGGGCTGCGCAAGCTGCAAGCTGCACTTCAAGAAATAACGAACAGGCTCCCCCCCAAGCCTCGGCAGCTGCGGCTGCATGATATATTGAGGTTTATTTTGAAAGGAGAGATATCCATGAAGAAACTCGCTGCTCTGTTCCTGACCGTCGTACTGCTTCTTTCCATAGCGGTAATGCCCGCATCGGCTGAAAAAGGCACCATCAAACTCGGGGGCCTTGCACCGTTGACCGGCAACTACGCCGAGTACGGCATGGGCTTCCAGATTGCCTGGCAGATGGCGATTGACGAAATCAACGCCAATGGCGGCGCAAACGGCTATATGCTGTCGATCGACGTCAAAGACACCGCGGGCGACCCGGTGGTCAGCTCCACCATGGCGACAGCCTTTGCTGAGGATGACGAAATTTTGGCCATCCTGGGCGACTTCTCGTCTGGCTGCTGCAAGGCCAACGCCCCCATTGTTGACCGCTACGGCATCGTGCAGCTCTCGCCCACCGCGTCCGCGCCGGACTATGCGGGCATGAGCCCCTACACCTACTCCATCATGGGCCGTCAGGACAAGGAAGCTCCCTTCCTGGCCACCTACGTGCTCAAAAAGTACCTGGGCGCCACCAAGGTTGCCGTCATCCGCGTTGACAGCGACTGGGGCTATGCCGCGTACACCAACTTCAAGGCGCAGGCCGACATTGAAGGCCTGGAAGTCATGGAAGAAAAGTATAAGTCCGACGAGACCGACTTCTCCTCCATCATCACCAAGGTCAAGGCGTTTGATCCCCAGGTTCTCATCGTTATGGACCAGGGCCTGCCGGTATCCGCCATCTTCAACGCCGCCGATTCGTCCGGCTGGGACGTCCAGCACGTGGCGCTTGGGCCGGGAACCTCGGAACAGCTCTTAAGCCAGCTGATCGACCCCAACAACCTGATCGTGACCTCGCCGTTCTTCTTTGATCCCGAAAACGCCGAGCTCAACGCCTGGAAAGAGAAATTCGTTGCCGCGGCGGGCTTCCAGCCCACCGTGCACCCCGCCTGCGCGTATGACACCGCGTACCTGATCGCCTCCGCCATCGAATCCATCGGCGACGGCAAGGTGACCCGCGACGCCATCAACGACGCGCTCAAGACCATCGAATTCACGGGTCTCACCGGCCGCATCCAGTTTGAAGAAGCCGGCGACATCTCCCGCGATTACCTGATCTGCGGCGTGGTCGACGGCCAGTGGAAGGTTCTGGAAGGCTTCGAATACAGCCAGGAGTAATCCGGCAGACCGTATTCGCCAGTACCCCAACCCTGTACCCGCAGGTTCACCCTTATCCGACGTAAATTCCCCTTCATCGGGAGCGGGCCGCCCTCTTTCCCGCTCCCGATGAACCTAAATACAGGGCCTTCCTTGTCCTTGCAATATCGAAGGAGGAAGTATGGAATACGTACTCAACCAGCTGGTCAACGGCATCTGTCAGGGTTCGATCTACGCCCTGATGGCGATTGGCTACTCCGTCATCGTCGGCGTCGTTGGCATGGTCACGTTCACCTATGGCGAAATCATGATGATCGGGGCGTTCGGCGCATATTACAGCTTCATGTATTTCGGCAATAACCTGGCGCTGGCCATAGTGCTGGCATTCTGCAGTTCGTTCATCATCGGCATCCTGGTGTACAAAATTTGCTACGAGAAATTCTTCAACGCGCCAAGGCACATATCGCTGCTGTGCACCATCGGATTCAGCATGCTGATGCGCAACCTGGCTCAAATCGTATTCGGCCCGGAGCTCAAACCGGTTATCAATATTATCAATAATGAAACCTATTCCCTCAACCTCGGGTCCATCTCGCTGGACTTCAAGCTGTTGCAAATCGTGGTGATGGCGCTGGTCATCCTGTTCGCGGTCAGCCTGACGCTGTTTTTCAACCGCACACGGTGGGGCGTAGCGCTTCGCGCCGTAAGCCAGAACAAGCAGGCCGCCTACCTGATGGGCATCAACGTGCGTTCCACGGCCATGCTTGGCAATAGCCTGGGCTGCGCGTTCGGCGGCATCGCCGGGATTCTCCTGTCCATCTACTATTATGCGGTGTCCTCCACCATGTGGGGCGGATTCAGCATGAAGGCTTTCTCCGCCTCGGTACTTGGCGGTCTGGTGGATATCCGGCTGTCAGCGCTAGGCGGACTGTGTATGGGCATCATCGAAAACCTCGGCATCACCATCAGCTCCGCAACCTTCCGCGACGTATTTGCGTTCGGGTTCCTGATCCTGATCCTGATCATCCGTCCGCAGGGCTTTGCGGCCAAGAGGGGGAACCGCGTATGAACAATATCAAAGCGTTTGTTTACAAATACAGAATCATCGCCATCCTGCTGTTGCTGGTCGTACTGTGCGTACTGCCCTTTGTGGTCAAAAAGGCGCTCTACGTACGCTATGCCTGCAACATCCTGATGTTTACCACCCTGGCGGGCTCGCTGAACGTGATCAATGGCTATTCCGGCCAGTTTAACCTGGGGCAGGCGGGCTTTTTCGCCATCGGCGCCTATACCTGCGCCATCCTGTCCACCAAGTTCGCCATCGATTTCTGGTTGCTTTTGCCTATCGCAGGTCTCTTCGCCGCGTTTGTCGGCCTGATCGTCGCCCTGCCGACGCTCAAGCTCAACGGAATCTATCTGGCGGTCGTCACGCTGGGCGCGTCGGAAATCATCCGCGTCATCGCCCAGACCTGGCAGCCCGTCACCGGCGGCTCGCTGGGCATCAAGAACATTCCCTATCCCTGGATGTTCGGGCTGGATA
>DAIOVG010000097.1:0-9983 GCA_036759125.1 Candidatus Limiplasma sp. | reverse complement strand
TGCTGTCCATAGAAGTATTATGTCATGTGATAATTTAAAATTCTACTTCGTCGTTAATTTTCTTTTCTAATTCTTTTGAGTGCTATACATATTGCTATTATCGCAACAAATCATAACTAAGTTGGTATGTCAGAATGCACTTATCCATTGCGTTGTTTTGAGCATAGCTTATATAGCTATCCCTAAACCGGTTACTCTGGTGATTGCAAAATAATTTTTGCCCTGAAAACGATCCTTATTATCATGACTCAATAACAAATAGTACTACATTGATGTAAAACCTTTGCTTGCCGAAATTATAGGATTGAACATTGCCGTCTATTAGACTCAACCATATCGCTTGAGTAAATCTCCTTTATATAGATTCATTACTTTTATGCATATATTCCCAAATAGCTTATATATTAACATTCATATTTATCTGGTATCCTAGTATATTTTCTGCTACTCATTTAAATCTACATCTAGATTATGCTCAATCGAATTCACAATTTCATATGAGGTATGCAATATATCGGCAGAAATATACGCGTCGTTACTCCATATCGTTCGATTTTGTATTGGTTTTGGTACTCAAATGCATTTTGTTCATATATATTGACAGAAATATCCCAATCATCCATAATTGTTTGGAGTATGTGCGAAGCTGATATCCGGAATCGAGCGAAAACTTCATCATTCATACATCGCTACCAAACATCACAGGGCATGAATGATATCAGAAGCCCGAATAGATTATGATATGAATACAATGTACGTTCTAGTGTTAGCAACCAACTTCTTCCATTGTGGATCTCATTGCGGATGCGCTGCCCATGCAAAAGATGCGCACGGTTATGGCAGGGTTGCGGGACCATACGCTAAATCATCTTGGTGAATACGCGATAGCAAATGTAAAGGACTATCTCTATGGAACTGATGGTTTACCCGTTTCTGATGTCATTTCTCTTGAGAATACCGTTGGAGATAAGGCAATTATTCGTCCTTCCGGCACAGAGTCCAAAGTTAAAGTCTATCTTTTTGCAAGGGGAGCTTCCAAAGAAGAGTCCCAGCATAAGCTTTCCATCATGACGCAGCAGTTTAATCGTTGGATTCAGCAATAAGTTTCCCGTCTTTTAACGCCCAACCCAACGACCGGATTGTTCTTCATCATCCAAAACTATATGAAATCGAGGTACTTCCATCATGAAGCGGATTGTGGTAATCCTAACGGTACTCTTGGCTATGATGCTTTCATTTTCTGCAGCGATTGCTGATTATTATACCTTATCTGGTGAAAATCAAACCATTATGCAAAACGAGCCTGATCGGGCAATTCAGCCCATTGGAATTGATGCCAACGGCATCATCAGCCCAAATCCCGTGATTGAGGGTGAAAGTCCCGTAACAGGGCTTCCATGGGAAGGGCGATACCTGCCCATGATGGTGATGATCAACAATGCCGACGGCGGCGTGGGCCGCACAACGCCTTGGGGGGCGCAGAACGCGGATATCACCTATGAAGTGATGATTACCCGCGACGGTGTGACTCGCATGATTTTTCTATTTAGTGACTTAGTGCCCGATTCCGTCGGCCCTGTGCGCTCCACGCGGAACCCAGCCATCATGGTGCACAGCGAATGGATGGCGGGTTTTGTGTTCTGGGGAGGGCCCGATTCCACCAATAACAGCATTGTTGAGTTCTTCATTCAAACCGGTGCCCGCAATAAGGGGATTCTGTTTGACGGTGTGGGGATTGCCAGCGGAGTACCACCCAAACGGACGTGGAACAATGTGGAAGGCGTCCCGGCGGGTTCCAATCTCAATGTGAATCTGTCCGGCATTCGTGATATGATTGCGGACGATTATACTGCGCCTGCACATCCCTTCCTGTTTACCGATGAGCGGCTGTATGACGACCGTAAGAGCGTGTATCGGCTGAGCCTGGACTTTGGAAACGGCGGCAGCATATCGCATTTTGAGTATGATAAAATGACCGATACCTATTTGCGGTCCGTTGATATCGACGGAGAAACACAGCCGTATATCACCTATCTTGCGAGCGAGAGCCGTCAATCCCGCAATCAGGATGAAGCAATTCAGCCGGCCTACCGGAATGTGATCGTTCAGCGGACAGAATATTCCTTCGCCAACAACCATGGCAGTATGCCGCTGATGGAGGCCGTAGGCTCCGGTAATGCGGATATCTTTATCGGCGGGCGGTATATTCCCGGATACTGGGTTCGCACGGATCTGAGTTCGCCGACATATTACTTTGATGATCTGGGTAACCAAATCGTTTTGTCACGCGGAAAGACTTTTATTGCCATGCTGCCAAGCATCGCCAGGCTGGGATATCAGGAGTCAGAGTAGATTGCGAATTAAGAAACACTGAACTGTTCTTTTAGCCTCTTGACACAATATATTCAAAACTTTATTCAGTTATGCAATCTACGAGTCCAGTGTGATCTCCGTCCACTGCCCGGCATCCCGCCCCAAATCCCGGTGGGAGACCACGAGCATCCCCCGCCGATCTTGCGCGCAGGCGGCCATGAACGCCTTGGTTCCCTGTGCGTCCAGATGATTCAACGGTTCGTCCATGGCAAGAAGCACAGACGGTTTCAACAAGGCTCGTACCAGCATGATTTTTTTCCGCTCACCCGGAGAAAGATTGCTTCCGTTTTCCAGCAGCATGGTCTCCAGCGGTTTGTGCATGCCCATAGTTTGCAGAAGCCTAGCCCCCTCGGGCAGCTTTTCTTCCGGCACAAATAGATTATCCGCAATGGTGGTTGAGAAGAGCTGCCCATTTTGTTCCTGCAAGGCGACCTGATATCGCAAATCGCTATAACATATCTGTTTTCCCGCTGTGTCATAAATTTGCCCGGATTGCGGACGGTGGACGCCCGCCACTAGCGCTAGCAGCGTGCTTTTTCCGCAGCCGTTTGCGCCTTTCACATGCACACGCTCATGCGTATGAAATTGCAGAGTTTTGTCTGTAAATACTTGCTTCTCCGCCCCCGGATACGCAAAGGTGATGTTTTCAAGTATGATTGTATCCGGCGGTGTTTCACCGTTGCATTCTTCCTTTTCACTGCCCGCATACAGAAAGGCCAAACGGCCCCGGAGATGCTTTTCATTGTGCAGCCCCAGTACCAGTTCCTCGACATATTCATAAAACCGCGTAAGGGTTGGCATGATCAGATACCCGGTCAAGAGTGCGCCGATGGACATCGACCCTCCAGCAACGAGCAACGCGCCTATGGTGATCACGCCAAGCGCTACGCCATATGTGCACAGATAGCCAAATACCTGATCCGCCGCGCTATGCCGGTCCTGCGCATCGCCGGTTTTTTCACGGTATTCTTCGTATTGCTTGTGCATGCGTTTGATGTAGGGTTCCCGCAAAAGAAAGCCGCGCAGAAAATCCCGGCCATGAAACAGGCCATGCTGCAAACCTTCCCGCGTTTCCTTGTACTCCCTGGTTTGGTTTTTCAGCTGCGCCTTTTGCTTGCCCAAAACAGCCGCGCGAATCAGCGGAATGGCGGCAAACCCCGCCATAGCAAGAACAAAAGCCGGGTGCATCTGTTCGGACTTGATCATGCCGATCAACACAATTACATAACCCACCAGCGTTACGGGCCGCGTCCATTTTTGCATCAGATAAAAGTAGTACTCTGTCGTATCCTCGCCAATGCGCCTCACCAGTGTCGCCGCGTCCACTTTTCCCGCTTCTTGCAAAGGTAAATATAAATACCTCTCTAACAGGGCGCTTCCATAGCGGAAGCCCCGCCGGGTCAATACGATATTTTCGGACAGGCGAACCATTTGCAAAACGAATGCATCCAGGAAAAACGCCAATAGAAAAAGCATCAAGTTGGATTTAACCGCATGCATATTGAGGGCGATCAGCTCATTGGCCATGCTGCCGATCATCCATGAGCTGACGACCGGCAGGGTCAGTGTGAGTAACTCCCGAACAAAATGAAGCAAAAAGCTGGGATACATAAAACGGATGCATTCCCGCTGAATCCGACTGTTGACCGATTGCGTCTTCATTGCATTGCGCCCCCTTCCAGCGTGATGACGCGATCGAATGAAACCGGAAAATCACTGTCGTGGCTGACTGCCAGCAGCGCGCCTGGATAAGCCTGCAGCTGCTGGTGCAGATAGGCACGGGCAGCGGAATCCAGATGATTGGACGGCTCATCCAGCACGAGCAGACAGGCCTTCTTTGCAAGAGCCGCCGCCAGATAGAGCTTCTTGCGCTCACCCATGGATAAAGCGCTCATAGGCTGCCCGAGCATGGTTTCCGTGACCGCAAAGCCTTTCAAGTGCGAATAAAACTCACCCATGTCCAGCGCTTGGGTCGTTTGCAGGCCCTGAATGATTTCCATCCCGGTCAGCGGCAGATCCGCTTCTTCCTGCAAGGCAAAGGAAAGCGCTTCCCCGCGGACCGCCGTTTTCCCCTCGTCCGCACGCAAAAACCCAAGCAGAATATTGAGCAAGGTGGATTTCCCGCACCCGTTTTTTCCGTGAATCAGCACGCGCTCCCCCTCCTGAATTGACAGGGAGATATCCGTTAAAACCGCCTTGTCCCCGTAGCGCTTGGAGATGTGCTCTGCCCTCAGCAGCACAGCCTTTTGTGCGGGTGTCCGCTGCAATATCTCAGGCCGCAATTCAAGCCGCTCCCGTGCCACCTGATATGCAAAGTACTTCAAAAATAGCTGGACCACGGCGTTCACAGAGCTAAACAGATAGCCGCTCAGCACAATCAGAACCGGCGTATCCGAGATCATCAGGCCCCCATTCAGAATAAACAGGCCCATGATAAGATACCCGCCATAGCGCAGAATGCCGTCGATCAGCTGATAGATCACGGTTTCAATTGTGCCAGTCTTTTCTGCCCGAACACCGGCGCTGATCATGTTTTCACTGATCCGCGACAGATGGCGGACAAACCACGTTTCCTGCCGATAACCCTTGATAGTACTGATGCCGCTATGCCCCTGCACAATCCAGCTGTCATAGGTTTCCTGCATATCATCGGTTTGCCGATAAACCGTCTTCGCCCATTTTTCATATACGAGCGTCGGAATCAAATGCAGCAGGCTCATCGCAAGAAACAATAGGCCAATTGGCACATGCTTGAGACAAAGCAATGTCACGCTGCCCAGCATGATCGCAATCCCCTCCGCGGCCGCCGGAAGCGTGTCCTGATAATACGCCGCGATCGTATCGCTGTCGGTGGAAAGCTTGACCGACAAATCCCCCGTGCTGCCTACATCCAGTGTTCTGTTGATTACCCGGCGGTACAACTCCTCCCGGAAACGCTGATGATCCTCACGCTTCCAAAAGTTGCATTTCTTTGACCATACAAAAACAACCGGCAAACCCGTCAGCAGTAACGCCATCAAAATGCCCGCCATGATAAGGGCGCCGTTTGCATCCTGCTCCATCGCGCGGCTCAGCAGTCCCGATACCAGGTACCCAACGCTCAGTGTAAAGACGAACAAAAAGATGTAATAGAGGAAACAGGCTAGACTTGATTTTTTAAAGTGTGCAAACATAATATAGTCTATATCCTCATTTGTGAACCGTTTGGTTGTAGAGTAGCCGCAAGTATATGAAGTATAACGTAGTTGCTGCTCTATAATGCCTTGTCTAGCTGAAAAGTAACACTGTCATGATGTATTCTCTCTTCAATGATCACCTATCGATTACCACATATTGGTATTATAGCATTAAGTGAGCGCAGTATCAAACCTTTAGTGTTGATTTCGTACAGCAGTGAAAAAATGCTCTTCGGCATCAAGGATTCCATGAGTGCATACGCAGCGTACCACGTATTAGCATGATTTTTATTATTTTTTCAATCTGCATGCAACATCCATACTGATGTGCAAACGCAAAGAAACCCTTCATCCGTTATGGATTCAGGGTTTCTTTGTGGAGCTGATACCCGGATTCGAACCGGGGACCTCATCCTTACCAAGGATGCGCTCTACCGACTGAGCTATATCAGCGCAACGAAATATATGATACATGATGAATAGGAAAAAATCAAGAGGATAATGGAATATTACCCTCTTGATTTTGTGTTTTTATCGGCTGTGGTATGGCGGATTATGGTTTTGGGTTTCCCTTTCGTTTCCCGCTGCCTTTCCTCTTGGATGCGGCAGGTTTGGATTGCTTGCGCGCACCCTTGGCGGGCGTGTTGGGGGTATCAGGAATCTGCTTTGCTTTGCGAAGCTTGCGCATATTCCACGTATAGAGCGATTTGGGAGTCTCATGCGCCAGTTCGGTGTCCAATGCGGCGTAGAAGCGCCTGTCCAACAAGAGCGCCGTCAGGAAGCGTAGTTTTCGCAGGGGTTTGGATTCCCTGAAGATTGCATGATAGGTTTCCCTGGCCTTATTCGTTTGCTCCGCGCCCGGCCGCAGGCGGCTGTAATTGCTCAGCGACAGGATGCGCCAAAGCGGCGTGATCTGCTTTTGGAAGTAGTGCACGGCATCCACACGCTTGGCAAAGCTCAGGGGCGTCTCCCCCGCCTTTGGCTTGTAGTTGGCATAGCCCAGAAGCCGCGCCGTTGCCGCGCCGTAGATGAACACCTTTTCCTTCTCCGTCTGCTTCTTCGCTGCCGCACGATCCGGCTTGCGGAATACAACACGAGCGGCGCCCGCACCGATGATAGCCAGGATAAACAGAATCCACCACGGGAACGGATTGTTATTCTGATCATCTGGATTAGGCGTATCCTGCTGCTCTGGTTCGGCGCTGGGCTCAGGGGTGGGCTGATCCTCCGGATTATCCTGCGGATTGGGAGTCGGGGTTGGCGTATCGCTGTTGGGCTGCGGCGAGGGCGTGGGGCTTGGCGTGGGTTCAGGCTCTTCATTGGGCGGGGGTTCATTGGCATCATGCTGGTTTGGCGTCGCATCGAACGGCACCCAGCCGAAGCCCTCAAAATAGACCTCCGTCCAGGCATGCGCATCTAGCCCCGTTACATAGGCAAACCCGTCAGACGACGGCTGCACCAGAAATCCCTCCACATACCGCGCAGGAAGCCCGGCGATGCGGCACATGACGGTCAGCGCCGAAGCAAAGTAGGTACAGTAGCCTTCCTTTTCCACATAGAGGAAATAGGTTACGAAGTCCAGGTTCTCCGGCGGCGTATCCGGCGTAAGCGTATAGCGATAGTACTTTTTCAGGTAATTCATCAGGGTCAGTGCCTGATCGTACTTGGTTTCGGCATTTTGAATGATGTTGAAAACATCATCAAACAGCTTTTGCTCCAGGTGACCAGGGAGACGGGTGTAAAGATCGTAAAACTCGTCGTAGTATTGATCTTCTGTGCCCGCTGCGGCGTTGACCAGCTTGCCCAAACCCTGATCGCCGCCCTCGAACAAGGGCGCGAACACGCTGTAACGGTCGCCGAGCGCCAGGTCGCGCGTGATGAACAGCTCGCTGGCATCGTTAAAGTACGGCACCATATCCCCGGCCATGCTCACATTGCGCAGAAACAACGGTGTGAAGACGGTCGATACCGCGTTATTCTGCATTTGCACGGTAATGGCTTTCACGTCCATCAGCGGGCTGGAACTGCGAATGGAACGGTTTGGGTATTCCTCCAAGAACGCCCGCAAGCGCTGCGATTTCCAGCGGGGATTGATGTACAGGTAGCGCTTGGCGCTGGATGTATCGCGGAAGCTGCGCCCGGTGTACTCATCCTTAACGACGGCCCGAAGCAGTGCCGGCCCGTCGGTTTTCACCGTCATCACGGGATAATCGCTGGGCTCGGCCGAACCACCAAGCTGCCCGTTGCCCATGGGATAATAACCATAGTTACCAATGGTAAACACATTGCGCGGCTCTGTGAAGAAGAGGTAATCGGAGATGCGCTGTTTCAGGTCGCTTGCGGCCTTCTCCATAAAGCCGACGGTCACCTTGCCTGTGGGCAGAATCAGCAGTGCAAGCACCACAACGATCAGCGCCATCGGCATGACATTGAAAACGTTGATGCGATCGTGCGCCTCGATGCTCATTTGCAGCAGGATCGCAATCAGCGCCGGGGCGACAAACCACAAGTATGCGCTCTTCCCCAGGCTCCATAGACCAAACAGCACCAGTACCGTCATCAGCGCCATCGGCAGAAAACCAACGCCGCGCTTCGTGACCAGAAAGCTCAGTACCGTGACGAAGACCGCAAACAGGATTGCAACCTGCGATCCGTACAGCGGCAGCACCACCTGGTTTCCGGCGAAGTACAGCCCGATGGCTTTCAAGCCTTCCAGCCAGCTGCCGAATACCCCCATGCGTGGCATAAAGAACTGCACGGCGGCAAAGCCCGCAATCAGCACCCACAAAAGCAGCATATATTTGCGATGGCTGGCAAACACAGTCAGCACAACCAATATTGCAACACTCAGGAGCAGCGCTCCCGTGATATGCCCGGACAGGCCCATAGCCATCAGCATCGGCAGCATCAACCCGCAGGCAAGCAAAAACGCCACGCCGCAATGCGTGAGCGGTTCTTTCTTCAGGAAGGTGAGCTTCTTCATGCCTGTTCCATTCTATCCCTGCGGGGATACGTAATTGACTTCCACGCTGCGCTGCTGCAAGCGCGCGACCAGATCCTGCACGGTCGGGTTTTTGATCTCATAGCTAACCAGATACAGCCGCACGTTGGGTCCCATGCGCTTCATCCGTCCGATCAGGTCGACCAACACGCTGGTCAGCCGTGTGGTGATGATCACCACCGCGCCGGTTTTACGCAGATCGACCATGTGCATTAGCAGGAAGCGTTCAAACTTTTCAGTTTCCGTAAAGGTACAGCGTGCCAGTTCCTCTAAAAGAATGGGCAGACCCATTGTACCGACATACTCCATCGGGCGTTCTCCGGCGATGGGCAGCCTGACAGGGTTTTCCAGATTGATCTGGCACTTGACCACGGACGCCGCGGTTTCCAGCACCGCGTCCTGCAAGTAGGCGAGCTTACCCGCATCCATGCCCTCAGGCAGGCGGGGCGGCGACATATCCATCAAGACCAGCGCGTCTGGCAGTGCAGGCTCCTCAAATTGGCGGATCATGATCTCCTGCTTGCGTGCGGACATCTTCCAGTGGATTCGTTTGAGCGGGTCGCCCTGCTGATAATTGCGGAAATCACTGGGGCTTGAGGGATCCTCCATGGCGCGCTTCATGGTCTCCACGCCCATATCGCCTGGCGCGAAGGTCAGCGGTTCTACTTCAAAGGGAACCGGCAGCACCAACAGCTCGCCCGATGCATTATCCGGCATATGCTCTTTTTTGAAAAAGCCGAAAACATCGCTGACGGTGAAGCTTTCCACGCCGGGAATCATAGCGCCGATATGCTCGGCGGCAAACTGATAAGCGACCTTCTGGGTGCGCCTGCCAAGCTCGGTCAGGTGCAATACGCCAGCCGGAGTATTGCTGGTTGCGCGCATCTTGAGCTTGACCGGGGCAATGGGCAACAGGCTTCTGTGGGATACAGAAACCTGCATGGCAACGCTTTCGCCGCGGTTGACGCGGGTATTGTTCAGCCCGTGAGACACACGGACGGTTTTTTCAGCCATATGGATGCTGATATACGCAAGCACCCACGCAATGATGATAACCAGCGCGAGCAGGAGATACATCCTGTTGCCCATCGACAGGGCGCATACCAGTAAAAAGCCCAAGCTCACGCCCAAAGTTGCCAATGTTGATTTCATTCGCTCGTCCTTCCGCGTCGTTTACGAAAGGCGGATGGGTACGGGAACGTTTTCCATCACGGCGATCAGGATACGGTCCGAGGTAATGCCTTTCATCTTCGCTTCGGGGTTGGGCAGCACACGGTGCGAGAGCACAGGCAGCGCCATACGCTGTACGTCCTCAGGCAGTATATAATCGCGGTCGTTGAGCAGTGCGCAAGCCTGCGCGCCGCGGATCAGCGCGATCGCGCCGCGTGTGGATACGCCCAGCTGCAGCGAGGGATGCGTGCGCGTCATCGCGG
>DAIOVG010000096.1:0-10009 GCA_036759125.1 Candidatus Limiplasma sp. | reverse complement strand
AATATTCGTTGGCATTTTACCCAAAGTGGCTCAAGTCCATTTTAGCATTCACATGCGCTGCCGGTGCTCACCTCGACGCTCACCACCATTGCGGCGTTTGCGCCGTTTCTATTCCTGCATTCTCTCGCGGGCGATTATATCCACTCACTGCCGCAGATTGTGATCATTGCTCTAACTGCATCGTACCTGTCGGCGGTCCTGGTGATTCCGGTGCTTGGGTTTATCTTCTTCCGGGCGAGGAAACAAAAGGCCGGCAAGAAGAACAGACGCGCGATGCAAAACCTGCTCGAGGGTTCGCTCAGGCACAGATGGGCGGTTGTCGCCGTTGTGCTGGTGCTGCTTGCGGGAAGCGCGTACCTGGCCATCAATCTGGATACCATCTTTTTCCCGGCGTCTGAGAAAAATATCCTATATATTGACATTCGCAACAATATGGCCGGTGATGCGGAAAGCACCCGCGAAATTGTCAATTCACTTTCGGATGCTATAGCGACTGAGCCAGGGATTACCGAGATGACAGCCGCGGCAGGCGGCGCGTTGCCAAGATTTAACGATATCATGTACATCTATACGCAAACCCCGGATTCGGGTCAAATGCTTTTGCGTGTGGACCTCAAGCTGGCGGGCTTCAAGACCAACGAGGAGTATTTGGCCTACTTGCAGCACAAGCTGGACGGGCTTGGGCTGGCCGCCAAGATCACCGTTAAGGAATTGATGTATGCCTTCCCAACCAATGAAGATCTGAGGGTGAAGATCATCGGCAAGGATATCGATACCCTGAAGGACTATGAGGGACTGGTATTCGGTACACTGGCCGATATGGACGGCCTGATGAACGAAGGCAAGGGCAACAGCGACTATCAAACCATTGATATATTGACCATGGACAGCGCGGCAGCGCTTGCCAAGGGCATCATCTCGGCGGAAGCGCTCAACGAGATCAGTATAGCGATGCTTGGGCGGGAGGCCGTGTCCCTGATGGACGGGGTCTACAGGGTACCTGTCGTGGTAACTGCCGGGGCAAACACGCCGGATGCGGTCAACGACATAGTGCTGAAAACCTTGAGCGGAGAGTATATCAGCGCGGGTGATATCATCAGCCTTAGTCAGGAACAGGTGCTCACCAACATTCCCAGGGTGGATGGCGACTATGCCATGGTGGTGACGGCAGATTACGACCCTGCCTTTGACAAACAGGAGACCCTGAGCAGCCTGAAAACGCAGTTGGAAGCGCTGAACCTGACGGACGCGCAGATCGTTTACGACGGCGAGGACGTGAAGATCGCTGAAAACTTTGGGCAGGTCGGCGTATTTGGTATTTTTGCGCTGGCCGCTGTGTTCGTCATTTTGCTGCTGCAGTTCAAATCGTTCCGTATGCCGGTGATTATCTTCATTACCATTCCGCTTTCATTGATCGGCTCGGCTTTGGGGCTGTATGTTACCGGCTTACCGCTTTCGTTCACGGCGCTGCTCGGTGTGGTCAGTTTGTTCGGTATCGTGGTGAATAATGCGATTATTCTGGTGGATTTTATCAATCAAGAGTTGCTGCGGGGTATCGAGCTTCGGGACGCCTGTGTACATGCCTCAATGCGCAGGCTGCGTCCCATCGTGCTAAGCTCCGTCACCACAGTAATCGGGCTGATACCATTGGCATTGAGCGCAAGTCAGCTGTTCAAACCCATGGCGGTTGCACTGATGAGCGGATTGCTGGTTTCTGCGTTCCTCACGCTTGTGGTGCTGCCCGTGTTCGTCAGCTTTTCCAAACGAAAAGCAAGGAACTGACACGGAGATGGATTTGAAGTTTACGGCGATCAGCGGTATAATCTGCTTGCAAGTCCAGGCAGATTGGAGGGGTCTATAAAATGGATACCAAGAATGTGTACGCGATGCTGCGCGCCAAGGGTCAACGTATCACAGCGCCGAAACGGCGGATACTCGACGTATTTATGCAAAATCAAGATCGGATGCTGTCCGTCGCTGATGTGGCGGGGCTGCTTTCGGGCGATATACCGATTGATAACGCCACGATTTACCGCAACATCCAGAAGTTTCTGGAGATCGGACTGCTTGAGTCTTTGAACGATGAACAGGGTGTAAACCGGTATACGGTGTTTGAGCAGGAGCATCACCATTATCTCATCTGCACAAGCTGCGGGAAAATTATCAGAATTCCCTGCGCAAAGGGATTTTGGAAAACGCACGCCATAGATAATGACTTCGAAGAAACCCACCACAAGCTGGAGGTTTACGGCAAGTGTTCCGGATGCACATCACAGCATACAGGAGCATGCTAGATATGAGAAACGTCCTTCCGGAAGTCCGGAAGGGCGACTTGGTTTGATGCGCTTATAGCGCTTTTTCAACCAGTATGTTGTTACCGGTTTTGCGTATCAGAACAAACCCATGCTTTTCATACAAGGCTAACGGACCATGATAGTTATGCTCGTCGGAGCCGGTTGCAACGGCCGGATAGGCTTCCACGGTCTTAACACCCATAGCCTTCAGGTCTGAAAGTGCGGTGCGCAGCAGCTGATCCGCAATACCGCGCCTGCGGTACTTCTGCGCAATCGTAAAGCAGGCGATCAGCGCTCTCTCGTCATCGGCGGAGGCGAGGTCGCCGTAAAACAGCCGTGCGCCGGGCAGATTCTTCAACAAATCGTAGTGACACCAGCCAACAGGAAGATCACCGTCGAAAGCGAGTAAGCCTCGCATACGCCCGGACAGGATCATTTTCCGGGCTGTGACCTGATTCACCGCGCCGGTAGTAATGTCCCACTCCGCTTTGCTTTCAGCATGGTAATAACAGCAATAGCAATCGCAGCCCCACTCGGGATGATCGGCAAACGCAACGTGATCAAAAAAGGTAAAGAAATCATCCACACGCTGCGTGGTCAATGGACGAATATCGTAGGGCATGGCTGTTGCCTCCTTGGATTAATTTTTGCTTTCTCACAGTATACGAAGGGCGGATTGGACTGTCAACGATAGGGTATTACCATAACTTTGAAATACTGGCGTATGCTATTGACAAATGATAACCCCTTGTGCTACGATCCTTAATGCAATAAGATTGCAATAAGGAGATTGTTATTATGAAACGAAAATCAATGTTTTCAATCCTCGCATTCCTGTGTATACTTACTCTGTTGGTGCCTGTCTCCCTTGCACAGGAAAATGACGAGGTTTTACATGTCGCGGTCGGCATTGTACCTGAAGCGACCTTTGTTGAGGCCGTGGCGGGTGAACTCGCTGACGTTGTGATCATGATCCCGTCCGGGAACAGTCCGGCGAATTACCAGCCGACATCCAAGGAAATGCAGGCGCTGTCTGATGCGGCGGTCTACTTCACCCTTCAAATGCCGACTGAGCAGGCCAATATACTGCCCAAGGTGAAGGATTTCAATCCGGATATCGTCATTGTGGATTTACGGGAAGCCGTTGCTGCCCAGTATCCTTTGCTGATGATGGACGAAGATGAGGATCACGAGGAAGCCCACGACGAAACGGCGGAAGACCACGACCATACCGGTGTTGATCCGCATTTGTGGCTGTCGCCTAAGCGCGCAATCGTGATGGTACAGACAATTGCTGATCAGCTATCTCAGCGCGATCCCAGCAATACGGATACGTATCAGTCAAACGCGACTGCGTATATTGCAAAGCTTGAAACGTTGGATACCATGATTCGGGAACAAACGGCCGTGCTTGGGAATCAGTCGTTTATGATCTACCACGGTGCGTATGGCTATTTTGCGGATGATTACGGTCTGACAATGATTGCCATTGAGATTCAGGGCAAGCAGGCCACAGCGGCAGAGCTACAGCAGGTGATCGACGCCGCCAGAGAGAACCATATCACTACAGTGTTTTATCAGGCGGAATTTGACGATCACCAGGCAGCAACCGTCGCCGAGGAGATCGGCGGCACCGCCGCGCAGGTCGCGCCGCTGTCGCCCGACTATATACAGAGCTTGGAGGATTTTGTCAGCGCGCTTGCACTGTCTAAAAACTAGCATGGAAACACGAACAGACATACAACTTGACCATATCAGATTCTGTTACGGAGAGGTTTGCGCCGTTCACGACGCAAGCTTTTCTTTGCCAACCCATACCTTGACGGTGCTCGTAGGCCCCAACGGCGGGGGAAAGAGCACACTGATTAAAATGATCACCGGGCTGACCAAACCCGACGCGGGTCGCATCACCTTCCGCAAAGGGCTGGAGACCGGCTACATTCCACAGAACTTCGCGTTTGATACCGCATTTCCACTGACAGTGGAAGACCTGGTGCTTCAGGGAACCCTGCCAAGAACGATACGGCCGTTCAGCCGTTATTCCGCTTCGCAGAGAGGCAAGGCCCGCCAGGCTATCGCACAGGTCGGGCTGAAAGGCTTTGAGCGGCGCGGTATCGGTCAGCTTTCCGGCGGGCAGCTGAAGCGCGCGGTGATTGCCAGGGTATTTGCCTCTGACGTCAACCTGATTGCGCTGGATGAGCCGGATGCGGGACTGGATGTGGATGCCGCCAAGGAACTGTTGGAGATTCTCAACAATATGAAGCATCAAAAAACTATCGTTCTTGCAAGCCATAACCTGAACCATGTTTTCAGCATTGCCGATCAGGCGCTGTATGTAAACCAGTCGATTCAGACGTTTGCCTCTCCCAGAGAACTGCAGGATAAGCTGAAAGGGGGGATTTCGCTGTGATTGAAGCGATTCTCAACTACCGATTCATGCAAAACGCCCTGTATGCGGCGTTGCTGGCAAGTATCGTGACCGGAATCATCGGCACGGTTGCCATCGAGAAGAAGCTCATCAGCATGTCCGGCGGCATAGCGCACGCATCCTTCGGCGGCATCGGGCTTGGGTATCTGCTGGGCTTTGAACCGGTTTGGGGCGGTCTCTTGTTTGCGGTCGCAGCTTCGGGCCTCATCGCTAAGCTTCCCAAGGACTCCCGCTTAAAGGCCGATACCATGGTGGGTATCCTCTGGTCGTTTGGTATGGCGCTGGGTATTTTGTTCATCGCGCTTGCGCCCGGCTACATGCCGGATATGACTAGCTACCTGTTTGGGGATATCCTTTCGGTATCCAGCGAGTTCATTGTGTATATCCTGATCTTCACGGTCATCGTCGTCGCACTGTTTGCGATGCTTTATCACCCGCTGATTCTGTATTTGTTCGACGAAGAATTCGCAAAAGCCCGTGGCATCAATGTACGGCTGATGCAGTGGGTCGTTTACCTGATGATCCCCATTGGCATTATTGTCCTTGTGAAGGTTGTGGGAATTATTCTCACGATCGCATTGATGACGATTCCGGTTTCCATTGCCAAGCTGTATTTTAACTCGGTGGGGAAGGTCGTCGGCTTTTCCATGCTGTTCAGCTTCATCTTCAGTGTTACGGGGCTGTCGCTTGCGTATTATTTGAACATTCCGTCCGGTGTTTGTATTGTGATCGTATCAACTGTAGTGTACTTGTTGCTTATGTTCTCGCGAGGAGCAATTCAGAAACGTCATCACAGGCAAAGTGTTCACTCCAATTCTGCCAAAAGCAAAACCTGAAAACAAAATCGTGTTCCTTTGACAATAGAAATTATGAATGTGATTCTTTGAGATGGTTTTGCTCATTGACTTGGTGTAATTTATGCAATCATTATCGTCCAACAGGAAAATCTCCAAGGTAATCGGTTTCCTTTTGCTAACTGCGTCCATTTTCTGGATCGGTTTTCGTTTTGGCATGCAAACAAGCTCAGTGGGTTTACTGGATGGCATACGCGGCTTTACGCTGATACTCTTGTCCATTCTTCTTGAAGCACTGCCTTTTGTACTGCTTGGCATTATCGTATCATCGGTGATTCAAGTATTCATCACTGAAGAAATGATCTTAAAAATTATGCCTCGCAATCACTTCCTACGGCTTATGTTCGCATCGCTGGTCGGTTTGATCTTCCCGGTATGCGAATGCGCGATTATCCCAATAACCCGTGGATTGATTAAGAAAGGGATGCCTATTGGCCCTGCGATTGCGTTCATGCTTGCGACTCCGATTGTTAATCCAATTGTGTTGCTATCTACATATAACGCGTTTCCCACAATGCCACTGATGATGCCTCTTCGGGCGGCATGCGGGCTGATCGGCGCGGTCGCCGGCGGCGCTCTGGTTGGACGTGCTAAGAGCAACGATGTGCTCAAGGAGAGCATTACTACCGTTTGCAGCTGCGGCGAACACTGTCACAATGAGAACAGCAGCGGTTGCCAATCAAAAAGGAAGCGCGATCTTTTTCTGGATGTTCTGCATCATACCAGTACAGAGCTCCAAGGCGTAGGAGCATATCTGATCTTCGGCGCGATCATCGCCGCTGGAGTGCAGAGTTTTGTGCCTGCAAAATTTCTGACAGGAATCGGGAGTGGAGAAATCACATCTATCTTGGTGATGATGGGACTGGCCTATTTGCTCTCGCTGTGCTCAGAAGCGGACGCGTTCGTAGCTAACACATTTCTATACCAGTTTTCCGGAGCATCTGTGCTCGCTTTTTTAATCGTCGGCCCGATGATTGATATCAAAAACACCTTTATGATGCTTGGGAGTTTCAAAAAGCGCTTCACAGCGCGTCTGATCATCACGATCCTTGTGGTATGCTTCGCGCTTGCGCTTGCGTCTAGCCTGCTGATCGGAGGCTTTTATGGCTAATTGCGGCATGAAAATCCTGTGGTTAGTCATCCTGCTTGCATTGACCGTAGTTTTGCTCACATTGCTGCTCAGCGGCGATATCATTTTGTATTTGGCTCCTCGTATGGTGCCGATGGTCTGGTTCGGGCTTGCAGTTCTTGTGGTCTTATGCGTTTATCAAGGGCATGAAATCTTCCGTTGTTTTCGTGAGAAAACGCAAACGCTATTGCCGAGTCTTCGTCTGATATTGTTCTGTTTTCCCATATTGATGATGCTGACGGCAATGCCCGATACGAATACGCCGGGATCGATGTCAAACCAGAATGTGCGTTTATTAAGCCAAGTGAACAGCGGCTCAGAGACTATCAAAATTGAGGAAGATAGCGCTGCTCTGGAGACAAACAAAGCAAGTGTGTACTTGCCCTGTATCCTCATGGACGAGCGCGCAGTGTTCGATCCGCAAGCGGATATGTTTGCGAGCTATCTGCTTGAAACGGCTGAAGCATTGCAAGACAATACGATTACGCTGTATGGGTTTGTGTACCGTGATGATTCATTTGAAGAGGACATGGTACTGGTCTCGAGGCAGATGATCACCTGTTGCGCCGCAGACGCGGCAATCGTCGGTTTTCACGTACAGGTCAACCCTGACATTGATTTGCAGTTGAACGAGTGGATACGCGTGACCGGAACCATCAAAACGAAGAATATGTTGTATTATGGCACGCCCTATACTTTTCCAGTATTGACAAACGGCATCATCTTGCCATGTAACGCGCCTACGACAGAATACTTGTTTATCAATCCTTAACCTTTGCAGCGTTAATATCACCGCTGTTGTCTCTGCAAAGTGGTTTTGTGTATATGGCTTTTCCTCTTGCTTTGTTGTGAACTCCTTAGATTGTTGTATCTGTAAGCAGAATCATCTTGTATATTTTTTGTATTTTTATCATTTGAGTTGTTTTTTGGGGGAATTCATGGTGGAAGTGCTCGCCAAATATTCGCAAATTTTGAATAAATGCACACCCTCTTCTACGATATATGCAATATCTGCATAAATAAATACAGCATCTTGTGGATGACGAGGCCGATATGAAATTACGAGCGCGCAAAGCCAGGCGTTATAAGGCTTTGACGGAAGCGCATAAGATCGGAAAATAGTTTATTGCATTCTATAATAATATCATATAGAATAATACAATAAACCATTCTTGTGAAATGGTTATATAAGGAGGAATACGAATGAAACGAGCCCTTGCTGCACTATTGGTCGCAATGCTGGTATTCACGAGCTTCTCCGCGATGGCGGAAAGCACGTTTACACCTGCAGAAACCTACGATCCGGGTATGCGTTCCTTTAACGGCGGTGAAGTAACTGTCACCATGTCTGAAGGAGAATCCGGCGGACAGGTTACCACCGACATCTTTGCCGGCGAGACCGGTAAGGACTACACGGACGAGAAATACTATACGTACAATACCGCAATGACCGCCATGGGCGGCGGCTTGGACTGGAATCCCCAGACCTGGGAAACCAGTGATGATTCGCTCATCATTACCTATATCAATCCTGGCTTCTATGATTTCAAACTGAATGCCAACAAAGACGGTTACTCCGTTATGCCGGAAATGGCAGCCGCTCTGCCCGTAGACGTAACCGCGGAATATGTTGGCTCTTTCGGCGTTGCTGAAGGCGAAGATGCCAAAGCCTGGCGTATCGCCCTTAACCCCAACGCAGTTTGGGACAACGGCGAGAAAATTACGGCGGACGATTATATCTATTCCATGCAGCAGCAGTTGAACCCCAAAATGCTCAACCGCCGCGCAGACTCCTTCTACGATGGTGACTTCTCCATCGTCAATGCCAAGAATTATCTGTATGCAGGCCAGGTTGCCTATAGCGTATTGGGCGACGGCAATGCCGCAGATCTGTTGGCAGCGGGCGAAGATGTTTATGTTGACATGCACGGCTTCTGGGGCCTGGCAGGCGCATTGGACGCCGAAGGCAACGAAGCTCCCCAGTATGTCAGCGTAAATGACGAAGTCCTGTACCGCGACCTCGCCGTGGAAGACGAGACCGCTGATGAAGCATGGGTTTCCGCAAAATACATCTATGAAACCTATCTCGCCGATGGCGCTCCATATGCGAGCTATGCTCCGGATTACCTTGCCACTGCTTCTGTGATGGAAGGCGCATCCTGGGATGAAGTCGGCCTGAAAAAGGTTGATGACTACACCATTGATATCATCCTTGAGAAGCGCGTTGCGGAAGCCAGCTTCTACGTTCCGTATAACCTGAGCAGCAACTGGCTTGTGTACAAGCCCTTGTATGAATCCTGCAAAATGTTCTTCGATGCGGATGGCGCTGCGGTTGCCACCGAAGAAGAAGCCGCGACCGTTACGACCAATTACTGCACCTCGCTGGATACGTCGATCGGCTATGGCCCCTATAAGCTGACGTATTTCGAGCTTGACAAGCAGTTCACCCTTGAGCGCAACGATGCCTGGTATGGCTATGCTGACGGCAGGCACGTTGGCCAGTACCAGACAGATAAGATCGTCTACACCGTTATCGCAGAACAGGCGACAAGGCTGCTGGCCTTCCTGGCAGGCGAGCTGGACGATGTGGGCCTGGTTGCGGCAGACATGGAGAAATACGCCTCCAGCGAATACATCCGTTACGAGCCGCAGAGCTACACCACCAAGATCAGCTTCAACACCATGTATGACAAGCTGCTTGAGCACGGCACCAACAGCCAGGTTGTCGTGATTGACGAATTCCGTCAGGCGTTTGCGTTTGCCCTCAACCGCGAAGAGTTTGCAACCGCATATACTGCCGCCGGTTCCGCCGGTTACGGCATGCTTAACTACCAGTACGTGTACAACCCCTTCACCGGTGCTCTGTATCGTGATTCCGAGCCCGCCAAAGATGCTCTGGTAACGCTCTATGGCGTCGAGTACGGCGAAGGCAAGGAATATGCAACGCTGGATGAAGCCTACGACGCAATGACCGGCTATGACATAGCAAAAGCGCAGGCGCTGATGGCGACCGCATATGACAAGGCTGTTGCCGCCGGCATCTACGACGGAACCAGCGAAATCGAAATTGAGTTCCGCGTGTACAACTCCGATACGATCTATGTCCAGATGTTCACCTATTTGGACACCCAGATCAAGGAAGCTATCAAGGGCTCCGGTTTCGAAGGCAAACTCAGTCTCAAGATGACCGTTGACCCCGACTATTATGAAACCATGTACTCGGGCGGTGCGGACATGATCTTCACCACCTGGGGCGGCGCCGCGATGAGCCCCTTCACGATGCTGGGCCAGGTGTATACCGACG